>DATIFO010000091.1:0-4928 GCA_035455275.1 Methylomirabilis sp. (SeqCode)
CACCACCAAGGCGCAGGGGATGGGCATGGGGCTCGCCATCAGCCGCTCCATCCTCGAGGCGCACGGCGGCCGCATCTGGGCCGAGAACAACCCCGAGCAGGGCGCCACCTTCTGGTTCAGCCTCCCGGTGTGAGAGAGCGCCCGGGACCCGTCCCGACCAGAGGCTCCCGAGTGCGAGGATGTGGTTCGTGAGATTCAGCGGAGCGCCGAGAGGTAGGCGAAGGGCGACGGATGAGCAGCCGCAAGAAAAGCCAGCGAGGCGCCAGGAGATGAAGAACCAACGCAAGGGAAGCGAAATGCCATTGAGACAATCGAGCAAGCTGAAGAGGGCGGTCCCGCAGGGGAAGGGGACAGGCGACGGGTCTCGCGTTCGAATAAAGGGCGGCGCAGAGGACTCTCTCTCGGAGAATACGCGAATCGATCAGGACTGCATGGAACGAACGCGCATTGAGGCGTCACTCGAGAAGCGTACGCTCGCTTTGCAGGCCCTGCACCAGGTGACGAAGGACCTCGGCTCCGAGCTGAAGCTGGCGACGGTTTTGCGCCGAATCATGGACCGCGCCGTGGCGTTGCTGGATGCGCGCCGTGGCGGAGGAATCTACCTGTACGATGGCGCCGGGAAGGTCCTGCGGTTGACGGAGGTTGCGGGAATCAACGCGGGCCGCGTGGGGAAAGTCCTTCACCTCGATGAAGGGATGGCTGGGCAGGTGTTTCAGACCGGGCAGCCGCTCATCGTGAACGACTATGCCAACTGGCCGGGACGCGCCACGGTGCTTGTCCCCTGGCCTTCCAGCGCCGTCATGGGCGTTCCCCTGTTCCTGGAGGAGAAAGTCATTGGCGTCCTGGGCGTCTTTGACGACTCCCATCGGCGAACGTTCGATCAGTCGGATGTCGAGCTGGCCGAGATGTTCGCCGCCCAGGCCGCTATTGCCATCCGCAATGCCGAGCTGTATGAGCAGGCGCAACGGGAGATCGCGGAGCGCAAGCGAGCTGAGGAGGCAGTGCGACGAGCGCACGACGACCTTGAGCATCGCGTGGAAGTGAGAACGAAGGAATGGGATATGGCCAATGCACAGTTGGCATGGCAAATAGAGGAGCGCGAGCGAGCCGAGGCAGCCCTGCGGGAAAGTGAGGCGGTGAGTGGCAGCATCCTGGCGTCTTTGGTGGGCCACCTCGCCATCGTTGACCGGTCGGGGGTCATCATCCGCGTCAATGACGCCTGGGACCGTTTTGCGCGCGAAAACGACTCCCAGTCGTCCGCTGCCGTGTGTGTGGGCGCCGACTACCTTGATGTGTGTCGGCGAAGTGCCCAACGCGGAGACGAGATCGCTCAAGCAGTCCTGGAAGGGATCGAGGCCGTTCTGGCTGGCCGGAGAGGAGAATTCGTGCTCGAATACCCGTGCCACGCACTGTCCAAAGAACGCTGGTTCGAGATGCGGGTGTCGCCTTTGAAGCGGCCCGAGGGTGGTGCCGCGATCTTCCATGCGGACGTCTCATACCGGAAACAGGCGGAATTGGAAATGGGGCGTCTCCGCCGCGAGCTGGCCCACATGAGCCGGGTGAGCATGATGGGGGAGCTGACGGCCTCCCTGGCCCACGAGCTGAACCAGCCCCTCACTGCCATCGTGAGCAACGCCTCTGCCGGGGAGCGGTTCCTGGCCGCCCCGGCGCCGCCCCTGGGGGAACTGGCCGAGATCCTGGCCGATGTCGCGGCCGACGCGAAGCGGGCCGGGGAGGTGATCCATCGGCTGCGGAGCCTGCTCAAGAAGGATATCACCCGCTTCCTCCCCCTCGACGTGAACGCCCTCATTCAGGAGGTGGTGGCCCTCACGCAGACCGACGCCCTCATCCGGCACCACCCGATCGTCCTCGTCCTCGCCCCCGCCCTCCCCCCCGTCCGCGGGGACCGCGTCCAGCTCCAGCAGGTGCTCCTGAACCTCGTCCTGAACGGCATGGAGGCCATGGAGGCCCAGGCCCCGGCGGCGCGCCAGCTCCGCATCCAGACGCGACCCGCGGGACCCGCCGTGCGGGTGGGGGTGCAGGACCGGGGCCCCGGCATCCCCCCGGACAAGCTGGAGACGGTCTTCGACGCCTTCTTCACCACCAAGGCGCTCGGCATGGGCATGGGGCTGGCCATCAGCCGCTCCATCGTCGAGGCGCATGCCGGCCGCATCTGGGCCGAGAACAACCCCGAGCAGGGCGCCACCTTCTGGTTCAGCCTCCCGGCGTAAGTCCACGCCTGGTCCGGCTTCCCGGAATTCGATGGCGCAGCATCACGCCCCCAAGCCCACCCTTGCCTGGAAAATGGTTGCAAGACGGCGAGGCCTTGGAGGAAAATCACGCTCGGCAGGGGTGCCTCGGGGGAACCCCATCAGGCGCCCCACGAGGGGCAGGTATCGATGTCCATCCTCGGCCTCCGCCCGGACCATGCCTTGGCCCAGGTGGGGTGAACCCAGCGAAGAGCGAAGAGCACTGTGGAACGCATGTTGCCGATCTCCCGAATCCTGCGAAATACACGCTTCCTCCCCCTGCTGGTCCTGGGCTTCCTTTGGTGTGGTCCCTGTCCCGCTCTGGCCCAGGCGCAGCCGCAGGGTACATTGGCAGAAAAGCACATCCTGGTCCTGCACGCCCACGAAGCCAACGCCCCCCTTTTTCAGGATACGGACAAGGCGCTCGCCGGGACGCTGCAGTCCGGGGGGATGCCGCTCCTCACCCAGTTCTTCGAGTCCCTGGACCTGAGACGGAATCCCGACCCCGAGTACCGGAGACGACTGGTAGCGTACCTGGACGTGAAGTACCGCCATCGAAAGTTCGACCTGATCATCACGATGTTCCCGGAAGCCCTGGACTTCGCCCTGAATGAGGGTCGGAGTCTCTTTCCCGACGTCCCCATTCTGGCTCTCTATCTGCCGGTTAGCATGGCGCTGCCCGAAACCGATCGCCGTATCGTCCGGCATTCCGCTTCGCTCGACATGGTCGGCACGCTTGAGATCGCGCTGAAGCTTGTCCCCGGCGCCCGGCACGTTTACGTTGTGAGCGGGGCCCATGAACTGGACCGACAGCAGGACGAGAAGGCTCGACGCGAGTTCAAGCCGTGGGAAGACCGCCTGGAGTTTCACTATCTGAGTCGGATCCCCCTCGAGGAGATCCTGACAACGCTCGCCAGCGCACCCCCCGACGCAGTGGTCCTTTTCCTGGTTTATAGCACTGATGTCAGGGGAACACACTACACGGCTCCGGACCTCGCCCAACGGCTGAGCCAGGTTTCTGCGGCCCCGGTCTTCGGGCTGCTCGACGTCGAGCTAGG
This sequence comes from Methylomirabilis sp. (SeqCode), assembly GCA_035455275.1. Classification (GTDB taxonomy): domain Bacteria; phylum Methylomirabilota; class Methylomirabilia; order Methylomirabilales; family 2-02-FULL-66-22; genus 2-02-FULL-66-22. The sequence continues at coordinate 3,308 of DATIFO010000091.1, forward strand.
ACACGGCATTGTGGGGGGCGCTCTGATCAATTACGAGCGCATCGGCACCAAAGCGGGGCTGCTGGCGCTGGACTTCCTTCGGGGCAGCCCAGCCTCGGGGAACGCCGCGCCGGTTCTGAACGTGCCTGCTGGGCCCATGGTCGACTGGGGGCAGCTCAAGCGCTGGCACTTGAGCGTGGACGCATTGCCGTCGGGGAGCGTCGTCATCAACAGGGAATACACACTCTGGGAGCTGTATCGCTGGCAGGCGATCGGGGCAATCGTCTTGCTCAGCGTGCAAGCGCTCCTGATCCTGGCCCTCCTGGTTCTCCGGCAGCGGCGACGCAAGGCGGAGGAGACGCTGCGGGAAAACGAAGAGCGCTTGCGCTTGGCGATGCATGCGGCCTCCCTGGGGGTCTGGTCCTGGGACATCCCCCGGGGTCGCATCCGCCTGAGCGAGCGGGTTGGGAGGATGCTCCCCGAGACGCCGACGGCCGAGGTGACCTATGAGGAGTTCCTCGCGATCGTGCACCCGGAGGACCGCGAGCGGCTGAATGCGGTCGTGCAGCAGGCCATCCAGACCGGGAAAGAGTACGAGCTCGAGTACCGCATCCCGCAGCGGGACGGGACAATGCGGTGGATCTCCTCACGTGGGAGCTGCACGTATGACAAGGAAGGCACGCCGCTCCGCATGACCGGGGTGTCCCATGACATCACCGAGCGCAAGCGCTCTGAGCTGGCGCTCCAGGAGAGCGAGCAACGCTTCCGCAAGATGACGGACGCGGCCCACATGATGGTGTGGATGTCCGGGCCGGACAAGGGGTGCATCTATTTCAATCGGAGTTGGCTTAACTTCACGGGCAGGCGGATGGAGCAGGAGGTGGGGGACGGGTGGACAGAAGGAGTGCACCCCGAGGATCTGGATCGGATCGCTCGGGCATATTCGCGCTCGTTCGACGCTCGCGCGCCGTTCGACTTGGAGTATCGGCTCCGCCATTTTGACGGGGAGTACCGGTGGATCATCGATGTGGGGACGCCGCTCTATGAGGACGACGGCCGGTTCTGCGGCTACCTCGGTTCCTGTTTGGATATCACCGAGCGCAAGCGCGCGGAAGGGGAGCGGCAGTTGCTGGCCGCCGTGGTCGAATCGTCCCACGACGCGATCTTCAGTCTCGGCCCCAACTTGGAGATCACGAGCTGGAACCCGGGGGCCGAGCGGCTCTTCGGGTACACGGCGGCAGAGGTGAAGGGGCAGCCGGTCTGGTTCCTCGTCCCCCGGGAATCCCGCGAAGGGACGACGCGGGTCCTGGAGAGAGTCAAGGGCGGGGAGGCGATTGCCCGGGAGGACGTCGGGTGCCGGAAGGACGGCACCCGCATCGAGGTCTCGATCTCGTCGGCACCGATCCGCAACGCCACCGGCGCGATCGTGGGGGTGGCGACGACTATCCGGGACGTCACCGACCGCAGGCGCGCCGAGGGGGAGGCCGACCGCCTCCGCCGGGAGCTGGCCCACATGAGCCGGGTGACCATGATGGGGGAGCTGACGGCCTCCCTGGCCCACGAGCTGAACCAGCCCCTCACCGCCATCGTGAGCAACGCCTCTGCCGGGGAGCGGTTCCTGGCCGCCCCGGTGCCGCCCCTG
>DATIFO010000092.1:0-25515 GCA_035455275.1 Methylomirabilis sp. (SeqCode)
CATGGGCCCCGGGAACGTCCCGTTCATGCCGTAGATGGTGCTGGGCGGCAGGAAGTACTTGCCCCCGACGGGCACCACGTTGGGGGGCGGGGTCACCGGCTGGCCGTTCCGGTTGATGGGGAGCACCGGGGAGGTGGTGAAGCTGGCCGGGCGCACCTGGTACCGGATGTGGTAGAGGATGGGCTGCGGGTAGTTCGCGACCACCGTGCCCGCCCTCCCGGGCCAGAGCTGATGCGTCCCGGCATCCGGACACGAATATTTCGTTCCGGTTGCGGGATCAATCGAAAACCGGGCCCGCGCCCCGAGGGCGTCCTGCTGCCCGCTTCCCGGCCCGGGCCCACAGATGACATTCTGGTTCCTCCCGTTCATCACGCGCACCGACCAGGCGCCACTGTAGGTCGGGTCCAGCGTCCCGTCCGGCTGCCGCCAGCCCGGCTTCATCGCCTGCGGGATCGGCATGGGATCCGTGAACGGGTTGAGGATGAACGGGCTGGTGGGGAACGCCTCGATGACCTGACAGGTGTTCACGGCACTTTCGATGTCGATCGGCGTCTGATCGACACAGAATGTTTGGGCGAACGCCCGGGAACCGATCAGGCTCGCGCCCCCGGCCATCAGCCCCATCTTGAGCAACTCTCGCCTACTCACCCCGAGTCTTTCTTGTGCTTGTGTGCTCATTTGTGTGACTCCTCTTTTGCGAAATTTGTCGTCATGAAAGAATGGCCGATCACGTGTTCTGGGGCAGCGGAACCCTCAGGGCCTTCCCCCGTAACCAACCCCCCTCCTGCCCCGATCCGGTCGGCGTGGCGGTGACCAGGGCCGTTCCTCATCCCCGAGCAGGAGGCACCCTCGCGGCAGTCGTTGAGGGACATCCAGGCGTCCAGAGGTATCTGTCTCCGACCCGTCCGTCCTCCACATCTTTCCTGGAATCGCCTTGGCTTCATCATGTTACTCTCGCAGTGAATCGAGAAACCAGAATTGGCCGTCAAATGCCGATGAGAAAATAGGCGAGTATATGCTGGAAGGAAATCAGTAAAACTCTGTTTTTTACGACATATTTAATCCGAATTCAGTGTAATCGTTAGTCCTACACAGCCTACGATAAGATCAAAAAAATCAATGATGTCAGGGACATATCCTGTAGCTAAGCCGCATGAGCTTGGTGCAGTCTTGGATCTGACGATGAGGGGTTGGAGTGCGAGGCTGACCGTGGAGGAGAGTGTCAACCAGATCCTGGGGCTCGATACCTGAAGAGCTGAAGAGATGTCAGCCAGCCTGTGATCGGTCAGGCTGAACTCCCCCGCTTGCTGGGCGAGGCACGGCCGCGTCCCGGGTCCCCGAAATGATTTCAGGCACCTGCTTCAAAAAGAATCACCCGCCCGTGGCGCGATGGGACCACCCGGTGCCTGGGAAAAATGTGATTCCCCGGCATCGGGACGGTCCCACGGGCCATCTGGAATAGGGTGGGATCGTTTCAGGTTACTTCACCCCGCTTGCCTGTGGGTGATGATGGTCGTGGGCCGCAGCAGACTGCGCGCCCTCTGATCCCTCCCGGAGGCCCGTGTGTGCCTCCAGGTACTGGAACAGGTCTGTCAGCTCTTTCCTGGTCAATGCCAGGTTGGGCATCGGCACCTGATATCGCTTCGCCAGCTCAACGGCTATGGGGTCCTTACTGGCCCGCACCTGGTCGGGGGCCGCGAGATAGCGGATGATCCAGGCGAGCTCCCGGCGGGCCGTCACCCCCTTCAGGTCCGGTCCCACGCGGTCTCCCTTCCCGAGGGTGTGGCAGGCGGCGCACCGATTCCGGAACAGAAGCTGCCCCGTTTCAGGCATTTCCTGTCGCGGGGCCTCCGCAATGCTCTGCACCGGCTTCCCGGCATCCCAGTTCGGGTCCAGCGTCTTGGCGATCTCGACGAAGAGGTAGCTGAGGTCGCCGGATAACGGGAGCCTCATCCACTGGCCCCTCGCAACGTCGCCGACTCGGACCGTATTCTCATGTTCCTCCTTCTCCCTTCGCTCTCCGAGTTTGAAGCGGACGCGATCGATGTCCTCCCGCTTGCCCGTCAGAAACAGCCAGCCAGGCCCCGCCTCAAACTTTTCGGCATACGCCTTCAGCGCCTCGGGCGTATCATGCGCCGGGTCCAGGGTGATGGAATACATGAAGATGTCGCGACCCACACGGGTGCCAAGCAACCTCTGCATGCTCGCCAGCTTCGCAGTGTCAAGCGGGCAGATCTGCTCACAACGGGTGAAGATGAAGTTGATCAGCACCTTCTTGTCCTTGAGCAGGTCATCATAGAACTGGACCGTCTTCCCGTCTTGGGTCACGAGGGGCACGCTGGGGAAGTAGTCCGCCCCCCAGGGAGCGCCCTTCGGCGCGGCCCCCGATCACCGTTCACTCCGTCCGGTTCGCGAGGGCTCAGGACTAGAGCGTTCGGGGGTCGTTGGACGGCACGACCGGCCCGATTCCCGGCTCAGGACAGACCTCGACTCCGGTGTCAAAGCCCTGGGGGTTCCCTTCCGGCAAGTAGCAGGACTTCACGTAGGTCACCCCTTCGGGCCGCGGGTCCGGGGTCGGGAGGACCGTGATTTGGACGTCGTCGATTCCGGCGTTGCTGTTCCCTCGGATGAGGTCGTAGCGCAGCAGCATGGCATTGTCTTCATGGACCGTGTTGTGGCAGTGGTTCACATAGGCGCCGCCAAACTCGCCGAAGGCCACCTGGAACGTGACGTTCCCCACGCTACCCACATGCCAGACATCCTTTCGCTTGTTGCGCACCATGGCGGAGAGCGTGGACCCTCTTCCTGACCGGCTCAGGGTCTTTGCTTCTTCGAAGTGGAGGTGGAGAGGGTGGCCCCAGCCGCCACCGCTCTGAATGGTCCAATGCTCGACATCCCCCGGCCTCGGCAAGTTCGAGGCCCGCCTCTTTTCAACCAGGTGCGCGACCCCGCCATTCACTTTGATCCCCCATGGCTCGTCACCATCCGGGTGGTCAAAGGGGAGGCCTCCGCCATCCGCGCGTCGGAGGAGCTCGATCACCCTGGTTCTGACAGGTGTGACGGTGGGGATCTCCCAGTCGGCACCCGGATCGTTCACCCGGCTCAGATCATTGGCGCCGCAGCAATTCGCGATGGTGCTCGTTGCCGTCGGATCATCGATGCTCTGCACCGAGCTGGCGACCTTGAACTCCATGATCGCGCCGACTGCAGGATCGGCTGACTTGCCCGAAAGGGCGTCGCGCAGCGTAAGAAACTTGGATGGGCCCCTCCCATCTTGATGCTCACACAGGTTCACCAGGTAATACTTCTTCCCGACCTGACTCTGGGGATTGCTACCTCTGACGAATGGGAGAAGAAGGTCACACGTCGACGGGCGCTCCCTGCCGTTCGTCGAGCTTGCAGGCCAGAGGTTCCGTGGTTTCAGGCAGACGCGGCTCCCGGAAAAAGCCATACGCATGCTGGATTACGGGAGGACTTGTCTCATGTGGTATCAATGAGTTACCACACATCCGCTCAAACCGGCACTCGGTCCTCGCCAGACTTTCTCCGAGAGGAGACCAGAAGCGGCTGCCGTTACGGTGGGTTGAAGGTCACTTCCGGGGCGGGTGGTTCGGCGTTACGATGACCGAGACGGACGGGCAAACGCCATCGTGAGCCACATCATAGGGAGGTCGTCAAGACGGGAACATGGATCGTCACCGGCTCACGTGACTGGCCCCTCTTGGAAGGCAGTCGTCAGGCTTCCACGGCGGGACGCGGGAAGGATCGCCCGTCGGCCTCTTGGGTTCTTCGAGCCTGATGGCCGAGAAGAATTCAGAGTACATTCGTCTTGACAATGATCTCCACCGCGGTTAGCGTCTTGGTCGTTCAGCGATGCGCTCCAGGTGCGGGAGGGGGGCGATGCAAGGGGGCAGCCACACGTCATGGGACCGAGGGGTGGTGCGTCCCTTCGCGAGCAGACAGGCATGGCCCTTTGGGGGTTGTGATCCCCAAAGGGTTTTCTCGTTTTCGAAACACCCTCGGGGAATGCATCCGTCAATTCTTGAGGAGGCCGCGGCCCGCGAGTACAAGAGAGCAACGGGGATCGGCGAGCCAGAGCCGGTTTCTCCGGACGGTCGCCCTATGGTTCCCAACCGGCATTACCTTCTGGCGGAGGATGAGGCATGAAAACCGTTCAGCAAATATTGCGGCAGAAGGGGAGCGCCTTCTGGTCCGTGACGCCGGAGACGATGGTCTATAACGCCCTCAAGCTGATGGCCGAGAAAGATGTGGGCGCGCTTCTGGTCTTGGAAGGCATCAGACTGGTGGGCATCATTTCAGAGCGGGACTATGCCCGAAAGGTGATCTTGAAGGGGAAATCTTCCCTGGACACCCCCGTCCGAGAGATCATGACCCGCCGTGTGCTGTGGGTGCGTCCCGATCAGACGGTCGAAGAATGCATGGCCCTGGTGACAGAAAAGCGGATTCGCCACCTCCCCGTGGTTGTGGATGACGAGGTTGTTGGGGTGGTGTCCATCGGCGATCTCGTCAAGGCCAGCATCGATGAAAAAGACTTCCTGATCAAGCAACTCGAGAACTACATCACGGGAAGCCGGTAGGCATTTCACCGCGCACCACTCGGGATGGATGAGGAAATCCGATTCATGCGCGCGCTTTCCCCCCACTCTCTCCTCGGCATCCCCCCTGAATCGAATGGAGGATGTCGCCCGCACCCCGTCACCCGCCTCTCGAGGTCTTCGCAAAGTCGCCCGGTGCATTGAAGGGACTGCTTCAACACCGATCATTTCACCTGGTCACCCTTGACATGCGTGGGAGTCTGGGCGACTATTCGGAGCGATCCGGGGAGTCATCACACCGCGCTCGAAAGCCGTACGGGGGCAGGCGCCCGGGCTCCCCATGGGGTGCGCGGCCGGAAGGGACCGGCGCGAGGGCACGAGAGACCCGCGTCTTCACCGCAGGCGAGAAGGACATCCGCCCCTTCCGGGGCAGAGGGAGGAACCTCATGGCAGGCAGAGCGGCAATCATCAGGGTCCCGGCACAGATCACACTCGGTCCTGGCGCCGCCGAGACCGTTGGCCTGGAAGCCAAGCGACTCGGAGCCACCCGCGCGTTCGTCGTGAGCGACCCCACCCTGCACAAGCTTGGCGTGACGGACCGCATCCTCGCCTTGCTGTCGGCGCAGGAGATCCAGACCCGTGTTTACACCGAGCTGGAGTTCGAGCCCTCTGCCGGGAGCGTCGGGCCAGCGGCGGCCGCGGCTCGGGACGCCCGGTGCGACCTCGTCGTGGGGCTGGGGGGCGGCACCACCCTCGATACCGCCAAGGCGGTGGCGATGCTGATGCGGAACGAGGGATCGGTGGAGGACTACCTCGGCATCGGCCTGGCGAAGCAGCGGGGTGTCCCCTCCATCCTCATGGCCACCACCGCCGGCACCGGGGCCGAGATCACACCCAACGCCCTCTTCCTCGTCCCCGCGGTCCGGGAAAAGCGAGCCGTGGTGAGCCCCCACATCATCCCCGATGTCGCCATCGTGGACCCGCTCCTCACCCACACGGTCTCGCCGGCGGTGACGGCGGCCACGGGAATGGATGCCCTGAGCCACGCGGTCGAGGCCTTCACGTCCCTGAATGCCTCGCCGACCACGGACCTGTACGCGCTGGAGGCCATCCGGCTGATCGGCGCCCACCTGCGCACGGCGGTGGCCAACGGCAACGACGAGGCGGCGCGGGAAAGCATGGCCCGCGCCAGCATGTACGCGGGGATCGCCATAGGCAACGCCGGAACCAACATCGTGCATGCCCTGGCCTATCCTCTCCAGGGGCAGCACCGGGTGACCCACGGGATCGCGAACTCCCTGCTCCTGCCGTACGGCATGGAATTCAACGCTCTGAGCAACCTTCCCAAGTTCGCCGCGGTGGCCGAGGCGTTGGGTGAGCCGATGGCCGGCCTCTCTCCCCGATCCGCCGCGGCCAGGAGCGCGGAGGCCTGCCGGTTGCTCTCCATGGATGTGGGCATCCCGCAGCGACTGCGGGAGGTGGGGATCACGGCAGAGAACCTTCCGGCGCTGGCGGACGGCGCCATGAAGGTGACTCGCCTCTTGGCCAACAATCCGCGACAGGTCCGGCCCGAAGATGCCCGGGCCATCCTGGAAAGGGCCCTGTAGGTTTGAAATTGCCGGACGCAGCGCTCTGGTCAAGGGCGGGAGGGAAGCCGGCGCTCCAGGTGAGGGGAAGATGCCCGGTTTGGCCGTTCGACTGAACGCGTGCGTCCGGAGCATCCGTCGAACGACGTGGCGTCGGGAGAGAAGCTAGGGGCGGAGGACGGCCTTCTCTCCCTGGTAGCTCAGGACCGCGCCGTCGCGGGTGATGCTCTCGACAAGATAGCGCCCGTCAATCTGGTCCCCTTCGAGGTATCGCTGACCGTTGACGATGATCATCCGATCCGCCGGGACGTCCGTGTACACGAAGAGATCCAGCTTCATCCTGGCCACCGCGTCGATGAAGGTCGGCGGGGCGGCAGGTGTCGCGGGTGGCGGCGGAGCCACGACGGCAGGAGACCGGCGGACTTGCGGGCTCGGGGCCGGATGGGGTGGCGCAGGTGGCTGGGCGGACTCGGGCGCCGGAGCGACGGGAGCCGGAGTTGCGACGGGCGGCGCCGGCTGCGGGATGATCGGCGGCGGCTGGAGGACCGGCGCCGGCTGCGGAAGCGAAAGATCCGTCTGGGGGGGAGGGCTCGGCGGGGTGTCGAGCTGCCGGCCCATGCTCGACCGGCCGCCGCCACCCCTCACGCTGCCAGCCCCAGCCGCCAGGAGGTCTGGGCCGGCCGATTGCGTCGGAGCAGCCTGGGCTGGGCGTCGGCTGAGGGCGGGCTCGGATTGCGGTTGACGGGTGATGGCCGGCTGCTCGGCGGCGCCCGATCCGGCTGTACCTGGGGCCGCGGGGCCGGGCCGCGGGGCCTCGGTTGCCCGCCTGGGTGCCGAGGCCGGGGTGGGGACGGGCACAGCCGGATTTGCCGGGAGCGGCGCCATGGCCTGCGCCCGGGGTTCTGTCCCCGTCGAGGGAACCGGGGGGGCCGAGTGGCGCCAGATCCAGATCGAGAGCCCGCCTGCCGCCAGCAACAGCCCCGCGGCCACCCAGAGGCCGATCCGCCGCCTCGTCATCAGGACCGGGATGTGCATGGTCGACAAGGTCGGGACGCGGGCGAGGTCCCGCTCGCGATCGGCCTTCTTCAGCGCATCGAGAATGAACGACATGTCTTCCGCTCTCCCTTACAAGGCCCGGTGCGTGAGCGACGGGGTTCCGGGTTCGCGCGCGGCCAGCGTGAGTTGCACCAGCGTCTCCTCGCCGACGAGTCCGTCCGCGACGAGGGATCGGCTCTGCTGGAAGGCGAGGACTCGCTGCTTCAATTCCTGGTCGTAGAGGTTGGGGCGCCCGCCCTTCGACGGCTTGCCCTCGATCTCATCGAGCTTCCGCCGGAGCCATTCCACGTCCTTGCCGCGCATCCCCGGTGAGATGAGGCGGGATTCCAGGGACGGCACCTTCCACAGCAGGATGAATGGGCCGTCCCAGAGCCTTTCCACCTCGCTCAGCGGAAAGGTGTGCTCGCGTCCCCCGAGCAGGAGTGTGGCGCTGTCGTCCCCCAGCCCGACGAGGGCCACGCGCCGCCGCTCGCCGCCAGGCGGGACCAATTCGAGGATGGCCGGCAAATCGAAGCGCCGCAGCCGGTTCCAGTTGCCCACCCTGAAAAGGCATTCAATCCCTTGCGAGCGTCCTGCCTCGCAGTCGAGGCCCGAGCTGGGCTTCCGGTACTCCAGTCCCCAGCGGGAGTAGAGGCTGGCGAAGGCGGCGTGCTCGTCGGCACGCACGGACGGGTCGGTCAGGAGATCCGCGAGCTGCCGCCCCGTGGGGCCCTGGCTGTCGCCGCCGCCCCCGACCACCTGGCGACCCTCGCCGGGTCCCCCGGGAACCGACGCCGGCTGCGGATTGGCGGACAGGACCGCCGGCAGCCCACTGTTCCGGGGGGAAGATATCTGGTCCGGGGTCACCAGGATCATCGTTCCGGCCACTGCCAGGGCGAGTCCGACCAGGCCAAGCCCCCAGGCCAGGCGGCCGCCTCGTCCCTTCCTCGGCACGACCCCCCGCACCTCCCGGGCGGCGCGGGCCACCGTGGCCGCATCCACTCGATGCCGGTCGTGGGCGTACGCCCCCAGGAGGGCCCGGTCGCAGATGACGTTGATCAGACGAGGGACGCCGCCAGACACGCGGTGCACGCGGTACATCGCCGCCGGGGTAAACAGTGTATCGCTGCCACCACCCACACGCAGGCGATGGCGAATGTAAGCGCATGTGTCCCGCCTGGAAAAATGCAGCAGGTGGTAGCGCGCGGTTATCCGCTGGGCGAGTTGCCGCAGTTTCTGCCGCTCGAGAAGGTGAATCAGCTCCGGCTGTCCGATCAGGATGATTTGGAGGAGCTTCTGGGTGGCCGTCTCGAGATTGGTCAGGAGGCGGATCTGCTCCAGCACATCGGCGGGAAGGTTCTGGGCCTCGTCCACGATGAGCACGGTGCGCCGGCCCCGTGCATGGGCGTCCAGGAGATAACGGGACAGCGCGTCCACCAACTCCTTCACGCTCCACGTCTCGGGAGGATAGGTGATCCGCAGCTCGTCACACATCGTCGCCAGGAACTCGACAGCGGTGAGCCGGGGGTTGAGGATCAGGGCGACGTCCACTTCCCGTGGGAGTTGCTCCAGCAGGCAGCGGCAGAGGGTGGTCTTGCCGGTGCCGACCTCGCCGGTGAGCTGCACGAACCCGCCCGGCTGCCGGATCCCGTAGAGGAGGTGGGCGAGTCCCTCCCGGTGCCGCTCGCTCATGTAGAGGTATCGCGGATCGGGGGTGATCGAGAAGGGGGTATCAGTCAGGCCGAAGTGTGACGTGTACATCGCGCGTCCCCGTGTCGGGTGGCTGCCTGGATCGCCCGTCAGGCACCACGCGGCGGGCAATCGGCACCAGGGGAAGCTTAGACTGAGGAGTGTGCGGGCGTCAAGGGACCGCGGCGTCCACCACGACGCCGGGGCCCTCGCGACTTTCTGTATGATTTGGAAGATGGCTTTCTTTGGCCGTCGTGTCAAGGGGAATGTCGTGGAGGTGCGCTCGGACTCATGGGGTGTTCTTCCCTGAGGAATGGAGAGCGTTTGACTGGTGTTTTCCGGGGTCCGCACCGACATCCGAACAGTCCGGCCTTTCAGGGCTACCGCCCTCTGGGGCACGTGACCTATAATGCAGTCTCCGTGTCGGAGAGCGCGAGAAGGCCGATTCGGCGAGTGACGTGAAGGCTCTGAGGGTTTCCTCTGGTGGAAAGGAGCGGGGCCATGGGGATCATCCGCAGGAAGCTGGCCGGGAAGTACGACTGGGAAGGGGCTGAGCTCGTCACGTATGACAAGCCCACGGTCAAAGGGGTTTCGAAGCGCGTCCTCATCGGTCCGAAGGACGGGGCGCCGGGCTTCGCCATGCGCTACTTCGAGGTGGAGCCGGGAGGGAATACCGCCTTCGAGAGTCACCCGGAGATCCATGAGGTCATCGTCCTGCGGGGACGTGGAAAAGTCCTGATCGGGGAGGAGTGGCACGAGATCGTCGAGGGGGACGCGGTCTACATCGGGCCGAACGAGCAGCACCAGCTCCGCGCCGCCACCGACGAGCCTCTGGGGTTCATCTGCGTGGCCCCCAAGCCGTGAGGTGGAATCGGGGCGGCCAACCAGGACAAGAGAAGAAAGGAGGGAGCCGCATGGCCGGGGAAGCCAGCAACCGCGTTCAGGTCATCAAGACCCCCAAGGCCGGAGCCCCTGTGGGCCCCTACTCCCAGGGAATCAAGGCGGGCGGGTTCGTCTTCGTGGCCGGCGAGAAAGGCATCGATCCCGTGACGGGGAAGATCGTCCCCGGGGGCATCGAGGCCGAGACCCGGCGGACCCTGGAAAACATCAAGGCCATCCTGGAGGAGGCCGGGTCCAGCCTGGATCTGGCCGTCAGCACCTTCGTCTTCATGACGGATCTGACTGATTTTCCCAGGATGAACGCGATCTACGCGGAGTATTTCCGGGCGACCCCGCCGGGTCGCACCACCGTCGAGGTCAAGGCACTGCCCGCCGGCGCCCACGTCGAGATCACTCTCACGGCCCTGGCCGGCTCCTGACCTCTGCTTGAGCCGCTGCGTGGCCTGACCCGGATCTTCGCCTCCGTCCAGTGGCCGCCGCCACCTTGCCGCCCGTCAGGTTCCGGGATGACGGATCTGAAGAGAGACCGGAAAGCTGGAAGGCGTCAGATGGGGGACTTGAGGCCGCTACCGGTCAGGGCGGCGACGATGCTGCCGTGGATCGGAAGCTTGACGAGGGCCGCGCCCACCACGGCGCTGGTCGGCTCGACGTAGAGGCCGATCCGGGCCAACGCCCTTTGCGCCTGCAGGGTCTCGTCGTCCGGCACGGCGACAGCATAGCCGTCGGTCTCGCGGAGAGCCTGCAAGATCTCGCGATCGCGAAGAGGCCGGACCAGCATGATGCCTTCGGCCACCGAGGGCCGCGGCTGGATGGGCGCGGCCCGATCGAGACCCAGGCGGGCCGCCTCGACGATGGGGGGGCAGCCGGCCGATTGCACGCCGATGAAACGGGGAAGCTTCCGGATCAACCCCGCAGCCAGGAGGTCCTGGAAGCCGCGGTAGGCGCCGAGGAACAGCGAGCCCTGCCCGATGGGACACACGAAGACGTCGGGGGCGCCATCCTGCGAGATCCCCCGGCCAAGCTGCTCCCAGATCTCATACGCCACCGTCTTCGTGCCCTCCAGGGTGAAGGGCGACCAGGCATGCGAGGCGTACACGAGGTCTCCCTGCGCCGCCGCCTCGAGCGCCTCGGTGGTGTTCGCGCGCGGGCCCTCGATGCGATGGAGCGTCGCGCCGAAGACCTCGATCTGGGCGAGCTTCGCGGGCGATGCGTGCGCGGGCGCAAAGACCTCGGCGCGGAGCCCCGCGTGCGCCGCATACGCCGCGAAGCTGGCGCCGGCGTTCCCGCTGGAGTCGTCCGCGGCGCGGGTCACCCCGAGGGCGCGGAGTGCCGTCACCAGGACGGAGGTGCCGCGATCCTTGAAGGAGCCCGAGGGCGCGAGATACTCCAGCTTGAAATGTATCGTCTTCCCGCCGAAGGTCGCCGGGACGAGAGGGGTCATGCCCTCGCCCATCGAGACGGGGACGGCATCCTCGGGGATTCCGAGCATGCGCCGGTAGCGCCAGAGGCTGGTGCGCCCCTGCTCGATCGTCTCCGCCATGAAGGCGCGCCGCTCCGCCAGGTCAAAGATCCCGCCGCACCCGGGACAGCGCCACACCGCGGGATCCGCCTCCCGTTTCTTCGCGCAACCCGTGCAGACATACTCCATGGCGTCCTCCTGAGGCCGGGGAAAGCCCTCGAGGTGATCAGACGGTATCACTCGGGACGGTGGTGTCAAGCATTTCCCGGGCAGAGGTTGGAGACGACCCGATTCCGGCACCGGCCGTCACTTGGCCGGGAGGACCAAGTCGGGCAGCCAGAGCGCCAGCCAGGGCATGTAGGTGACCAGGAGCAAGGAGATGGTCAAGGCGATGACGAAGGGCCAGACCTCCCGGGCGAACTCGGCGATGGAGATACGGCTCAGGGCGCAGACCACGTACATGATGGTTCCCACCGGCGGGGTGATGGCTCCGATCATGATGTTCAGGACGAAGACCACGCCGAAGTGGACCAGGTCGATCCCGGCGTGCTGCAGCAGGGGCAAGAGAACGGGGATGGCCATCACCATGACGGCCAGCCCCTCCATGAAGCAGCCCAGGACGAGCATGATGACATTCAGAAGAAGATAGACCTGCCACTGCGGCAGGTGGGCGTCCTGGAACAGGGCCAGCACCTTCATGGGGGCCAGCTCGTAGGTGAGCACCCAGCTGAAGGGCTGGGCCGCGGACATGATGATCACGATGGAGGCGGTGCCGACGACGGAGTCGGTGATGAGTCCCGGCAGGTGCGCCAGCCTGATCTCGCGATACACGCAGAAGCCGAGGATGAAGGCGTACGCCGCGCCGGCGGCCGCGGCCTCCGTGGGGGTCATGACGCCAAAGACAATGCCACCCAGGATGATCAGGGGCATGCCCATGGGCGGGATGGCGTGCAAGGTGGCCTTGCCGAGCGCGCCCCAGGTTGCACGCGTCTCGCTGGGGTAGCGCCGCCGCTTGGCGATGACGTAGACGAAGACCATGAGCATGATACCCATGAGGACGCCGGGGACCGCGCCGCCCAGGAGGAGGCGGCCGATGGAGACGCTGGCGATGGAGCCGTAGAGGACGAAGGGGATGCTGGGCGGAATGATGGGGCCGATGGTGCCTGCGGCGCCAACGATGGCGGCGGCGAAGGGGATGCTGTACCCCACCTTCCTCATGGCGGGGATGAGGACGGTGCCGGTGCCCGCCGCATCCGCCACGCCCGAGCCGGACATGCCGGCCATGATCATGTTGGTGACCACCACCACGTGGGCCAGCCCGCCCATGATGTGGCCCACCAGGGCCTTGGCGAAGGTCACGAGGCGGTCGGTGATGCCGCCGGTGTTCATCAGGTTGCCGGCCAGGATGAAGAATGGGATGGCCAGGAGGGGGAAGGTGTCGATGCCTCCGATCATCCGCTGGACCATGCCCTGGAGCGGGATGTGGGGTCCGAAGGCCATGTACACGGCGGCGGCGATGGCCATGGACCAGGCGATGGGGGCGCTCACCGCGAACAACACCAGCATGACGACGAAAAGCCAGAGCATCAGGGACGCGCACCTCCCCCCAGGGCGATCCGGAAGTGGCGCCGGAGGTCGCCCAGGGTGTGCAGGAATATCAGCACGGCGGAGGCTGGCACGACGAGGTACACCACGTACTGCGGGACCTTCAGCGTGGCCGTGGTCTGGGTGGCGGCGGCCGTGAGGATCCCGCCATAGTAGACGATCACGGCCATCAGGCCCAGAGTGCAGAGGTCCACCAGGAGGTGGAGGCAGGACTGGATGGGCGCGGGGAGCAGCTGGACCAGCGAATCGATGGCGATGTGGCGGCACCGCTTGGTGCAGACCGCCGCCCCCATGAAGACGACCCAGATGAAGGCGTAGCGCGAGAACTCTTCGGCCCACTGGACGGGACTGTTGAAGCCGTAGCGGGCCACCACGTTGGCAAAGGTGGAGAGGAACATCAGGACCATGAACAGGCCCGCCACGATCTCTTCGAAGTACTTCAGGACAAAGCGCGCTCCTGCCATCAGGCACAACCTCCAACGATTCAAAGGTGGGGCGGTTCGCCCGCCCCACCCCGGATGACGGATCGGCTACTTCGCGGCCTCGACGACTTTCTCGTAGAAGCCCTTGCCGAAGACCGGCTCGAACTCCCTCCAGGCGTCCTTGGTCTTCTCGGCGAACTCGGGCTTGTTCACCACCGTGATGGTCATGCCCTTATCCTTCAGATCCTGCATGTTCTTCTTGTTCATGGCGATCTGCATCTCGCTCTCGTAATCCCCAGCGTCCCGCATGCTCTTCACGAAGATCTCGCGCAGCTCGGGGGAGAGGCTCTGGTAGAACTTCTCGTTGATGACCAGGACCAGGTTCATGGCCATGTGGCCGGTCAGGGCCACGTACTTCTGCACCTCGTAGAACTTGTGGGAGTAGATGGTGTTGAGCGGGTTCTCCTGCCCCTCCACCACCCCGAGCTGCAAGGCGGTGTACAGCTCCGCGACGGCCATGGGGGTCGTGGCGGCCCCCAGGGTGGCCAGGGCGGCCTTGGCCATCGGGGAATCCATGGTCCGGATCTTGAGACCCTTGACGTCCTCGGGCTTCGTCACCTGCTTGGTCTTGGTGGTGAGATGCCGCTCCCCGTACCACCACCCCATGTCCAGGATCCGGACGCCGCTCTCCGCGGCGGCCCGCTCGTTCAGGTCGGCCATGAGGGAGCCGCGGGCGAGCTTGATGAGCTTGGGGCGCAGCTCGGCCTCGGTATCGCCCTTCAGGACGTAGGGCATGCCAAGCACGCCGATGGGCCCCCAGCCCTTGAATTGCGCCAGCATGCTGGGGCCGGTCAGGGAGATATGGATGACCCCGTTCTTGACCTGCTCCACCATGTCCTTCTCGCTGCCCAACTGGTTGGCGGGGAAGACGTGCACGGTGACGGCGCCGCCCGTCCGCTCCTTCATCAGCTCCGCGAACTTCACGGAGCCCTTGTGGTAGGACATCTCCACGACGCCGGAGTGCCCCAGCTTGACGTCCATCTTGGGGAACTGGGCGGCGGCTGCGGCGGAGGGGAGGCTCCACCCGAGCGAGCTGAAAGTGATGGCCACGAGGACTGACGACGCGATCAACATGACGTGACGAGCGGATCGCTGGCACATGACGACTCCCTCCTCTTGGAAAATGGCGAGACGTTCAACAATTCACAGCGACCTGACGACCTCCTTCCGGATGGCCCCGTCCGGAGCGACTCGGCCTGCTGCATTTGCCTTGCTCGTCCGACGGGCGAGAGGGTACCACTGGCGCCGGGAGTGTCAAGGCGAAGCCGGTGGGCCGAGATGTGAAGGTCCGTATGGATTGACAAAGGGGGTGGGTGCTGGTAGCGTCACCGCGGCTTCAGTCCCTCGTCGGGCGCGCAGGGATTGGTTGTCCCGGGAGCCGACGTGATCTCCGGTGACGGCCTGGCCTGTGAGCCTAGGAGCGCGCTTCAAGAGGGTATTCCTGTCTGGATAGGAGGCATGGTCATGAATTCCTACGAGCGAGTGATGACCGCGCTGGAGCGACGCCAGCCGGATCGGGTGCCGTACGTCGAGAGCGTGATCGACCACCGCCTCATGCAGGCCCTGCTGCCCGGGCGCGACTACTTTCAGTTCAACGAGTGGCTGGACATGGACAGCGTCGGCCAGAACCGCAGCTCGTGGAGCCGGGACAACGTGGAGTACGTGGATAAGGAGAAGGGTCTGTTCCGCGACAAGTGGGGCGTGATCCGGGCGTTCGGCCCGGAGAGCACGCCAGCCCCGGTCGAGGGGCCGATCAAGCGCCCCGAGGACCTGAAGACCTACCGCCCGCCCGATCCCGAGGCCCCGGATGTGCTGGGCAGCCTCCCCGAGATCGTCGCCCGCTACAAGGGGAAGAAGGCCATCACCGCCCTCTGCCGCGACGCCTTCTTCAATCCCGCCTTCCTCCGCGGCATGGCCCAGTTCCTCATGGACATGATCGAGCATCCTGATCTGGTCCACGAGCTGATCGAGCTGACCTTGAGTCACGATATCCGGGCGATGCAGCGGGTGATCAAGGCCGGCGTGGACGTGGTGATCTTCGGGGACGATTACGCGGACAAGAACTCCCCGCTCATGTCTCCCCGGCACTTCAAGGAGTTCATCCTGCCGGGCCTCAAGCGGTGCGTGGACGCAGCCCACGAGGCGGGGGCCTACGTGGTGAAGCACACGGACGGCAACATCATGGCGATCCTGGACATGATCGTCGAGACCGGGATCGACGGCCTCAATCCCATCGAGCCCGCGGCGGGGATGGACATCGGCCTTCTCAAGCAGCGCTACGGCGACCGGATCGCCCTGATCGGCAACATCGATTGCGGCTACCTCCTCAGCCAGGCTCCGGTGGAGGAGGTCCGCCGGGTCACCCGGGAGACGATCGGCGTGGCGGCCCCCGGCGGCGGCTACTGTCTCTCCAGCTCCAACAGCATCCACTCCTCGGTCAAGCCCGAGAACTTCATGGCCATGATCGAGACATGGCGGGAGTGCCGCACCTACCCGATCGCCTGACACCCGGAGTGGCTCGAGGCGCGGCATTTCCGGCCGGCTCCAAATGTATTGAACTCTGAACAGGTCCCTTCCCCCCGATTGACACGCCCCTGGGGTGCTGCTAGGGTTCCGCGCACCCATCCACTGTCTTCAGGGTCCATCCCGGCCCGGCGTCCTGCTGCGCCATGGCCGAATCCACGGTGCACGCATCACAAGGGGGGGAGCATGAGAATACGATCGAAGCAGTCCACGGCATCTCACGGGTTGGGTCAGATCTCCCGCCGCCGCTTCATGGCCCTGGCAGGCGCCGCCGCCGCGGTGGGGCCGGCCGTGTGGCCGCGCGGGGCGGATGCGGCCAAGGTGACGATGAAGGTCGCCCACGTCCTCACCGAGGCGGACATCATCCATCGCGCCACGGCGAAGTTCAAAGAGATCGCCGAGAAGAAGGCCGGCGGTGAGCTGGAGGTGCAGATCTACCCCACCTCGGCCCTGGGGAGCCTGCGGGTGACCTGGGAGAGCATGCAGCTCGGGAACCTGGAGGGCGGGAACTGGGACACGGTGACGCCGGCCATGATGGTGCCCCAGTACGCCGGTACCGAGCTGCCCTTCATCTTCCGCGACCTGGACCACGTCCACAAAGTTTTCGACGGGCCCATCGGCCAGGACCTGGAGAAGCAACTCCTGGACAAGGCCAAGGTGCGGACCGTCGCGGTCTATGACACCACCTTCCGGAAGATCTTCACCAAGACCAAGGCCATCAAGAGTCTCGCCGATATGAAGGGGCTCAAGATCCGGGTGCCGGAGGCCCAGAACTACGTCCGCTGCATGCAATTCCTGGGGGCCAATCCCACCCCCGTGGCGTGGGGCGAGCTGTACACGGCGCTCCAGATGGGCGTGGTGGAGGGGTTCGAGAACAAGTGCGAGGCGGCCTTCAACGCCAAGCTCCACGAGCAGGCGAGGTACGCCGCCTACACTGGCCACATCTTCTGCCCGAACCCGTTCCTGTGCAGCGAGCGCTGGTTCGGCAAGCTGTCCAAGAACGTGCAGCAGGCCATCGTCGAGGCGGGCAAGGAGTCGCTGGAGTGGCAGCGCGCCGAGGCCCCCAGCAGCGAGAAAGCCTTCGAGCAGAAGCTGAAGGAGGCCGGCGTGACCTTCACCAGCCCCGATCGCGCCCCGTTCGCGAAGGCCGTCGAGCCCTTCTACAAGGAATGGGGCGACAAGTACGCCGGGAACGACCTGATCAAGCGGATCCGCGAGGCATAATGGCTCGAGGAGTCACACCACGCGATGCGGGCGGCCGTGCCGCCCGCATCGCTGTATCGGGCGGGACCCATGGGACAACGGATCTGGCGGATCTACGAAGGGACCGTGAACGGGGCAGCCGTGGCCCTCTTCTGCACCATGGTGGTGGTGACGACGCTGGGCGTCTTCTTCCGGTACGTGCTGAACAACGCCCTGCCGTGGGCCGAGGAGGCGGACCGGTACCTCTTCATCTGGCTCAGCTTCGTGGGGGCATCCATCACCATGCGGCACAAGGCCCACATCGCCGTGGACCTGCTCCTGCGCTACGTGTCCGCGGCGTGGCGGCACCGGCTGGTGCTGGCCGCCCAGATCTCGGTACTCGTCTTCCTCGGGGTGGTCTTCTGGGCCAGCCTGCCGGTCATCGAGCTGACCGGTGAGACCCGGGCCACCGCCACCGACATCCCCCTGAGCTGGGTGTATCTGGCGGTCCCGACGGGCTGCATCCTGATCGGCATCGAAACCCTGCGGCTCATGGCGCGGGCCCGGACCGAGATGCGACGGGGGAAAGCGGCATGATCCTCCCGCTGCTTCTCGCCTTCGTTGTCCTGCTGGTCGTCGCCGCCCCGGTCTCCGTGGCCATGGGCCTGGCCGCCGCCATCGCCATCCTGTGGGGCGGCAAGGCGCCCATCAACACGGTCGTGACGCAGATGGTCTCCGGGATGGACTCCTTTCCGCTCATGGCCATCCCCTTCTTCATCCTGGCGGGGGAGCTGATGGAGCGGGCCGGGATCTCGGAGCGGCTCGTGCACCTGGCCAGGGCCTTCGTGGGGCACATCCGGGGGGGCCTCGGAATGGTCGTGCTGGTGGGCGAGTACCTCTTCTCCGGCATCTCGGGCTCCACCGCCGCCGACATCTCGGCCATCGGGTCGCTGCTCATCGCACCCATGGAGCGGGCGGGCTACAGCAAGGGGCAGGCGGTGGCCATCGTGAGCGCGGCCACGGCCATGGGCATCCTGGTCCCGCCCTGCATCTTCATGATCGTGCTGGCCAGCATGACTAACCAGTCCATCGGGGCCATGTTCGTGGCCGGGTTCCTGCCCGCCATCGTCATCGGGATCGGATTGGGGGGCTACATCTACTGGGAGGCCGGGCGGCTCAACATCCCGCGCGAGGCCAAGACCGGCGGCCGTGAGCGCTTGCGGGCCCTGGGGGACGGCGTCATCGCCATGGTCATGCCGGGCATCATCTTCGGAGCCATCTTCGGCGGGATCACGACCGTGACCGAGGCGGCGGTCATCGCCGTGCTCTACTCGGCCTTCGTCGGCCTGGCCGTCTACAAGCGCATCAGGCTGAGGGACCTCCCCCAGATCATCCTGGCCAGCACCATCAACACCTCCATGTGCATGCTCCTGATCGGCGGGGCCACCGCCTTCTCCTGGGTCATGACCGTGGAGCGGGTTCCCCAGATCATCGCCAAGCTGGTGATGGCCGTCTCGGCCTCCCCCTGGTTCTTCCTCCTGCTGAGCAACATCATCTTCGTGGTCTTCGGGGCGGTCCTGGAGGGGCTCCCCGCCATGATCGTGTTCGTCCCCGTGATGTACCCCATCTCCATGCAGTTCGGCATCGACCCCCTGCACTACGGGATCCTGGTCATCGCCTCCATCGGGATCGGGGTCTTCCTCCCGCCCATCGGGGTGGCGCTCTTCATCGCCTGCGCCATCGCCCGACTCAGCATCGTGGAGTCGGCCAAGTTCATGGCCCCGTATCTCGTCATCCTGTTCATCGGATTGCTGGTGGTGACCTACGTGCCCTGGCTCACCCTGGTCCTGCCGCAGACCTTCCTGCGGTAGCGGCGGGTCGGGCCGGGTCCGGTCTCACTTCTTCTCCTCGATCTTCCCCACCCGCTTGATGGCGTCGGCCAGCATCTTGGCGTCCTTGTCCCAGAAGTTCCGGAACTCCGGCGCGTCCATGTAGGCGACCGGGGTCTCCATCTTGACCATGGCGGACTTGAAGTCCGGATCCTGCACCGCCTGCCGCACGATGTCGCGCAGCTTCTGCAGGACCGGCTCCGGCGTCCCCGTCGGGGCGAAGACTCCCGCCCAGATGTAGAACTCGATGTCGTATCCCAGCTCCTTGAAGGTGGGCAGCTCGGCCAGGGCCTCGACGCGCTTGGCCCCCCAGCCCGCCAGGGGGCGAAGCTTGCCCGCCTTGATGTGCGGGAGGACCACGGCGGGGCCGCTGGCCAGGGCATCCACGTGGCCCCCCAGGATGGCCGTGAGGGCCGGGCCGGCCCCGTTGTACGGGACGTGCTTGAGCTTGATGCCGGCCGCGTGGGTGAGCATCTCCATGGCCATGTGCAGCGTCCCGTAGATGCCGGAGGAGGAGTAGGAGATCTGCTCCGGGCGCCGCTTGGCGTCCTCCACGAACTCCTTGACGCTCTTCCACGGCCGATCGGCGCGGACCACCAGGATGGTCGGATCGGCGGAGATGAGGGCGACGGGGGTGAGCTGATCCATGGTGTAGGCGGGCTTCCTGTCGAAGAGCTTGTCCGCCTCGGGGATGATGGAGATGCTGGAGAGGGCCATGAGCAGCGTGTACCCGTCCGGCTTGCTGTTGGCGACGAACGACATCCCCACCGCGCCCGCCGCGCCGGTCTTGTTCGTCACGACCACCGGGCTCTTCAGCAGCTTCTCCATCGCCGCGGCCACGGGCCGGGCCATGAGGTCCGCGACCCCGCCGGGAGGGAACGGGGCGACCATGGAGATGGGACGGCTGGGGAAAGACTCCTGGGCCTGCGCACCGGCGGGCAGGAGCGCGGTCAGCAGCAGCAGCGTGACCAGGAACCGGTTCATCATTGGACGTCCTCCTCTCCGATGGCGGTTTTCTCACCGAGACCGAGGATGACCCGCCAGTCCTGTCGCCTGGCGAGGAGCGGCCGGAGACTCAGCAGCAGGAGCGCGAATCCCACGAGGAGCATGCCGGCCGCGATGGGCCGGCTCAGGAAGATCCCGTAGCTTCCCGAGGACAGGGCGAGGGACTGGCGGAGGCTCATCTCCAGCATGGGCGCCAGGACCAGTCCCAGCACGATGGGGGCCGTCTCGAAGTCGAACTTCCGGAGCAGGTACCCCAGGGCGCCCGTGACGGCCATGATCCAGACATCCACCACGCTGCCGTTCACGGCGTAGACGCCCACGACGGAGAAGACCAGGATGGCCGGGTACAGGAGCGGATAGGGAATGCGCAGGAGGTTCACGAAGAGACCGACCAGTGGCAGGTTGAGGATCAGCAGGACGATGTTCCCGATGTACATGCTGGCGATGACGCCCCAGAAGAGGTCCGGCTGCTGCTGGATGAGGAGCGGACCCGGAGAGATCCCGTGGACCATCATGGCTGCCATCATCACGGCGGGGACGGGCCCCGAGGGCACGCCCAGCGCCAGCATGGGGACCAGCGCCCCCGAGGTGGCCGAGTTGTTGGCCGACTCCGGCCCCGCCACGCCCTCGACCGCGCCATGCCCGAACCGCTCGGGATGCTTCGAGATCCGCCGTTCGACGGCGTAGGAGACGAACGAGGAGATGATGTGGGCCGAGCCGGGAACGATGCCGATCATGAACCCGAGGACGCTGCCGCGCCCGATGGGGCCGACCGAATCCCGCCACTCCTGCCGGGACGGCAGGAGGTCCCGGAGCTTCGGCTTCATCACCGCGGGCACCTCCGCCTGGCCCGCGGTCAGGAGGATCTCGGAGACACCGAACAGGCCCACCGCCACGGGGACGATGCCGATCCCGTCGCCCAGCTCCACCAGCCCGTAGGAGAAGCGGAAGTATCCGGTCATCGGGTCGATGCCGATCATGCCCAGGAGGAGGCCCAGGGCCGCCATGGCCAGGGACTTCGCCACGGAGCCGCCGCTCATGTAGGCCAGCACCAGGAGGCCCAGCAGCAGGAGGGCCACGAACTCCGGCGGGCCGAAGCGCAGGGCCAGAGCGGCCAGGGGCGGGGCCAGAAGCATGAGGCCCACGACGCTCAAGGTCCCCGCGATGTAGGAGCCGACGGCCGCGATGGCGAGGGCCGGCCCGGCCCGCCCCTTCCGCGTCATGGCGTAGCCGTCGATGCAGGTCATGACCGAGGCGGCCTCGCCCGGGATCCGCATGAGGATGGAGGTGGTCGAGCCGCCGTACATGGCGCCGTAGTAGATCCCGGCGAGCATGACGATGGCCGTGGTCGCATCCAGCCCGTAGCTGGCGGGGAGGAGCAGGCTGATCCCTGCCAGGGGACCCACGCCGGGGAGCATCCCCACCAGGGTGCCGATGACACAGCCCGCGAAGGCGTACAGCAGGACCCTGGGAGAGAGCGCGATGGCGAAGCCCTGGCTGAGATTCTGGATGGTCTCGAGCATCAGAACCCTCGCGGGCCAAGGGGGAGCGGCACCCGGAGGAGCGTGCAGAAGACGTAGAAGGTGCCGAGCGAGAGGGCGAGCGCCATGGCGATCACCACCACGGGCCGCTTCCGCTCGACCGCCCAGAGGAGGAATCCCACCAGGACGATGACGGTCAGGCGATAGCCGAGGCGCTCCATGGCGAGGGCGGTGAAGGCGCAGCCAAGGAGGATTGCGATGGCGTGTCTCTTCTCGGACCATTCGAGCGAGGCGAGCGGCGGGGACCCGCCTCCGCCCAGCACGACGAGAGCCGCCATCGCGCCCAGCACGATCGCCAGGAGCATGGGCATGTATCCCGGCCCCGGGTTGTGGAGGCTCCCGAGCGGGTAGACGCGGTCTTCCCACATCACCGCCAGGGAGAAGAGGAGGAGCGCGAGCCCGGCGACGCGATCCCTGGTGAGTGCCACGGGCCTCGCTCTCGCCTGTCCGTCGCCGGGTTGATGGGGGAATGGAGGATTCATCTCGCTCCCTGTCGGCGGCCGCGGGGCAGCCTACGAGGTGGCCAGACGCTATCATTGCAGGGGCCGGTGTCAAGGGCAATTTGACCGCTGGTCTGGAGGAGTGGGCACAGGGCGGCGATGGGAGCGCCGGGGAGGGGCCGGGAGAGACCGCAAGATACGGAGCAGGGCCAGAGGGATCAGGGAGGGTAGAGGGGCAAGAGAGGCTACTCCGAGACCGTTTTCTTTCTCCCCCTCCCCAGGTTCTGGAGGTCCTCTCCCATGCCTCGCAGGGTTGCACGGCCCGCCAGCCCCATCGAGAGCGAAAGCGCGAGGAGCAGGGCGATTGACTTCATGCTGTGCTAGTCCGAGCCGGACGAAGGAGAGGCCGGGCTCTCCTCCTCAGCCGCCTTCTTGGGTGAGGGCTTGTTCTGGGAATCCGAGGCCCCCTTCTTCGTGCCGCCCCCGCCGACCAGGAAAAGGGTGCAACCCGGCGAGACCGAGAGCACGAGGATAAAGGCCGGTGCGCCCACCAACCTTCGAAGCATGACACCCCCTGTCGTTCTGCTTCGCCCATGGTCCGGCAGGCCTCGCCGACGGCTCCCCACTCGTAGGCCGCGGGTCCGTGTCAAGCGGGAACCCGGGTCACAGCCTCCCGATGGCCCCCGGGGGGATCATCGACCGGTCTTCTTCTTGATTGCCTTGATGGCCGCGGCCTCGGGCCGGGCCTTGTAGAACGGGTCCAGGGGAAAGCAGCCGGACACCATTCGGTTGCGAGGGCCGGTGGTGCACTCGCTGAAGGTGCGGCAAAGGCGCGTCCGGTTGAGCGGCCGACCGGCGAGGATATCGGCCGGCAGGTCCGGGTAGGTGAGGAGCATGCGGCCCACGCCCACACAGTCCACATGGCCGAGACGGAGCTGCGCCTGGGCGACGTAGGGCAAGTATTCCTGCAGATAGGTGTACCCCGTGCCGACATACGTGATCTCAGGGACTGCGGCCTTCAGGCGGGCGGTCACGTCCAGAAGGCGGGCGCATCCCGTGAGGGGATCTTCCGGCAACGGGTAGCCGTCCGAAGGAGGGAAGGTCGCCGGCCGCATGAGGTGGGGGTTGTAGTACGGGCAGGCCGCGGTGACGTTCACGAGGCGGACGCCCAGATCGCGGCATTGCTTCAGGAAAGCCATGGGCTCGGTCAGGTCGATCTCCACAGGGTTCTCCGGCTTCACGCCGAACCCGTACCGCCAGGGGAGATAGGGGCGGAAGTCTATGGGCACCCCGTGCCTCCCCTGGCCCCGGTCGGGATGCGTGAAGGGCACAAGATCGAATGCGGAGAGGCGCACGCCCAGGTGCAGCCCCGGGACCTCGCTCCGGATCGCCCCCACGATCGTTCGGAAAAGGCGGGTGCGGTTCTCCAGGCCTCCCCCGTAAGGGCCGGGGCGCGTGTGGGCGGAGAGGAACTCGTGGAGCAGGTACCCGTGGCAGCTCTTGACGTCCACAAAGTCGAAGCCGGCGTCGGCGAAGAACCGTGCCGCGGCCACGTAATCCTTCACCAGCTCTTCCAGCTCCGTGTCCGTGAAGAGCGCCGAGTCGTCCCGGACGCCGAAGCGGGAGTCGAGGACGGGGTGCCTATAGGCGATGCGGGGACGAGGCTCGTGGTCCGGCTCGGGACGGGAGAACCGGCCGGAATGGGTGAGCTGCAACCCCGCGAGCAGGTCCTCCGTGGTGCCGTAGCGGTCACGGTGTGCCGCCTTGAGGGTCGGGAGCAGGGCCGCCAGGGC
This sequence comes from Methylomirabilis sp. (SeqCode), assembly GCA_035455275.1. GTDB lineage: Bacteria > Methylomirabilota > Methylomirabilia > Methylomirabilales > 2-02-FULL-66-22 > 2-02-FULL-66-22. The sequence goes on from DATIFO010000092.1 coordinate 23,686, forward strand.
CCGCTCATTTTCCTTGGAGTAGCAGAGCTGGTTCGGATTGGCCCGCCCGTCGTGGCGGACCGCCACCGCCTCGCCGCCCCAGATCAGCTTGGCCCCGGAGATGCCGAAATGCGTCCAGCGGCGCAGCACCAGGTCCGACGGCCTTCCATCCGGCATCGCGTCCCAACCTTCCATGGGGTGGGTGGCGAAGCGGTTGCCCACCGCCCGTCCGTACACGGTCAGGGGCCGAGCCAGCAGGTTTCGGTCCGGAGGGAGCAGTACCTCGTCGCAGTCCATGGCGATGGGCAGGCTTCTCAGGTGCGCCTTGAATTCCGCGACGCTCTTGAACCCTCCGACTCGCGGGATGGAGTCCGGGTCTCGTTGTTCTGGCATCGTGGTGCCGATTCCCTCTGGAAGAAGCAGTTGCGACCGCTGTCCATTGAAGCCGTATGTCTATACTGGCCTACGGCAATCCAGGCAAGTCCTTTCTCGAGGACAGACGATTCGGCATTCACTCTCTCCCGAAGCGGGGGGGCGGGCACGAGGCGCCAGCGCGGTCCCGTCTCACTTTCCCAGGAGGGCGTTCGGCAGCCAGACCGAGAGGTTCGGGAACAGGACGATGAGGACGAGGGTTGCCAGCAGCGGGACGTACCAGGGCAGCATGGCCACGGACAGCCGCTCCAGGGGGACGCCCGTGATCCGGTTGAGGGTGTAGAGGACGGTCCCCACAGGCGGGGTGACCAGGCCGATCATGAGGTTGAAGACCATGATGACCCCGAAGTGGATGGGGTCGATACCGTACTGCTTGACCATGGGCATGAACACGGGCACCAGGATGAACAGGGCAGGCGTCGGGTCGATGAAGCAGCCGACCAGCAGAAGGAAGATGTTGACCACGAAGAGAAACATCAGGGGGGTGCTGACGATGCCCCCCATCCAGTTCACCAGGACGTCGGTGATCTGGTAGCGGGCGATGACCCAGCTATAGATGGAGCTGGCGGCGACGATGAACAGGATGATCGCGGTGTCCAGCATGGAATCCTTGAGGACCTGCAGGAAGCCGTGGAGCGTGATGGTGCGGTAGAAGATGCCCATGATCAGGGCATAGACCACGGCGATGGCCGCGGCCTCCGTCGGCGTGAACGCCCCGGAGACGATGCCCCCGATAAGAATGACCGGGGCCATGAGGGGGAGGATGCCGCTCTTGAGAGCGGCCCACATCTCTCGGAGGCGGGCGCGCGGCTTCGCCTTGAAGCCGTACCAGGGGGCCATCACCACGAGCAGGACCATCATGGCCATCCCCATGATGGTGCCGGGGAAGAAGCCGGCGATGAGGAGCTTGGCCACCGATTCGCCCGCCATGGCCCCGTAGATCACCATGGGGATGCTGGGCGGGATGATGGGGCCGATGGTCGCCGAGGCCGCGGTCACCGCGGTGCTGAACTCCAGGCTGTAGCCTTCGTCCACCATCGCCTTGATCTCCATCTGGCCCAGCCCGCCGGCGTCCGCCACCGCCGAGCCGGACATGCCGGCGAAGATCATGCTGCCCAGGACGTTGACGTGGCCCAGGCCCCCCTTGAAGTGACCCACCAGGCACTTGGCGAACTCGAAGATCCGGTCGGTGATCTTGGCCTCGTTGCAGAGGCGGCCGGCGAGGATGAAGAAGGGAATGGCCAGGAGGGTGAAGTTCGTCACGCCGTACATGATCCGCTGGGCCAGCATGTCCCAGGGGATCTGGGTGAACCCCCGCAACACGCCGAGCGTGAGGACGCTCGTCACCCCCATGCTCAGGGCCACGGGGAAGCCGAGGAGCATCAGGGCCAGCAGGGCCCCCATCATCAGGAGGAAGAT
>DATIFO010000093.1:0-10370 GCA_035455275.1 Methylomirabilis sp. (SeqCode)
CGCTCCTGATCCCGAGGGTCAGGCCCGCCCCACCGAGACACCCTCCCCGCACAGCGCCGCGAGGGCCGGCGCGAGGCGAGCCACCTGCTCTTCCAGGATGGCGCAGGCGGCCCCGGCGGGCGGCAGGTCCCCGGTCCGGCCCAGCCCCTCCAGGGTCCGCGCGGCCTCCATGGCGGCCGTCGCCCCCAGGAGGCCGACCGAGCCCTTCAGCGTGTGGGCGGCCCGCTCCAGGGCCGGGGCGTCCCGGCCGGCGACGGCCGCCCGGACCCGGGCCAGCAGGCGCGGCAGCTCCTCGCGGAAGAGGGCGGCGGTCTCCTGGAGCAGCGCCACATCGCCGCCCACCCGCGCCAGCAACGCCTCGCGATCGAGGAGCGGGGGGGCGGGCGGCGGGGGCGGGGCGGCCGTTCCGTTCCCGTCCGCCGCGCCCCCGGCGGTCCGCGCCGGGCCGCGCCCCGCCGCCGGGCCGGCCACCCCCTCGACCGCCTCGAACAGCTCCTGCGCCTGGATCGGCTTGGCGAGGTAGCCGTCCATCCCCGCCGCCAGGCAGCGCTCCCGGTCCCCCTTCAGGCTGTGGGCCGTCAAGGCCAGGATGGGCAGGTGGGTGCCGGTCCCGCGCTCCAGCGCGCGGATGGCGGCCGTGGCCTCGAACCCGTTGACCGCGGGCATCTGCACGTCCATCAGGACGAGGTCGAAGGCGCCGGGGCCCTCCTCCGCCAGGCGCCGCAGCACTTCCTGCCCGTCGCCGGCCACCGCCACCTGGTGCCCCCACTTCTCCAGCATCCGCAGGGTGAGGCGCTGGTTCACGAGGTTGTCCTCGGCCAGCAGGACCCGGAGGCGCCGGCGGCCCGCCCAGGCGGCCTGCCGGGTGATGGGGGCGGAGCGGCGCTGCTCCGGCGTCTGCGCCCCCAGGACCTTGGCGAGGCCCTCCCACAACTCGCTCTGCGTGACAGGCTTGGTCAGGACCTCCGCCACCCCGAGGGCGTGGCAGCGGCTCCGGGCCGCGGGGTGATCGCCGGAGGAGAGGATCAGGAGGCTGGCCCCCGCCAGGGCCGGGGTCTGCTTGATCTGTTCGGCCAGGCGGAAGCCGTCCAGGTCCGGCATCTGGGCGTCCAGGAGCACGAGGGGGAAGGGGGCCCCGGCGGCCGCGGCCTGCTCCAGGGTGGTGAGCGCGGCCGCGGCCTCGCTCACCACCGTCGGCCGCAGGCGCCAGCGACTCAGGGTCTCCGCCAGGATGCGGCGGTTCGTGGCGTTGTCGTCCACGACCAGCACCGGGAGGTCGTCCAGGCTGAGCGGCGCCGCCGGGGCCGGCGGGGGCGCGCCGGCGGCCGGCAGGGCGAAGCGGGCCGTGAAGTGGAACGTGCTCCCCCGGCCCGGGTCGCTGTCGAGCCAGATCCGGCCCCCCATCAGCTCGACCAGCCGGGATGCGATGGTCAGCCCCAGCCCGGTCCCCCCGTACCGGCGGGTCGTGGAGCCGTCGGCCTGGGTGAAGGGCTGGAAGATCTGCTGCTGCTGCGCCGGCGGGATGCCGATCCCGGTGTCCGTGACCGCGAAGTGCAGGGCGAGCGCCTCCCCGGCCGGGGAGGCGGCCTCCACGCGCACGATCACCTCCCCCGCCTCGGTGAACTTGATGGCGTTGCCGACCAGGTTCAGGAGGATCTGGCGCAACCGGCCGGGGTCGCCCACCAGGGCGTCGGGCACGTCGGGGAGCACCTGGCAGGCCAGCTCCAGCCCCTTCTGGTGGGCGCGCAGGGCGAGGGTCCGCAGCGTCTGGCCCAGGACCGCATCCAGGGAGAAGCGGACCGGCTCCAGCTCGAGCCTGCCCGCCTCGATCTTGGAGAAGTCCAGGATCTCGTTGATGATGCCGAGCAGGGCGTCGGCCGAGGCCTTCACCATCCCGAGGTACTCCCGCTGCTCGGCCGTGAGCTCCGTGTCCAGGGCCAGCTCCGTCATGCCCATGATCCCGTTCATGGGGGTCCGGATCTCGTGGCTCATGTTGGCCAGGAACTCGCTCTTGGCGGCCGTGGCGGCCTCGGCCACCCGGCGGGCCTCGGCCTCGGCCGCGTAGAGGGAGGCGTTGCGGATGGCCACGGCCGCCTGGTCCGCGAAGGAGGTGAGATAGGCCAGCTCCTCCGGACTGTACTCGTGGGGCTCGGTGGTGTTGAAGGTGAGGACCCCGAGGACCCGCTCGTCGTTCTTGATCGGCAGGCCGAGGTACGTCCTGATGCCCAGCGCGCGATACCGCTGGCGGAAGACGCTCCGCGTATCATTGGCGGCATCCGCACTGAAGACCGGTTGCCCGGTCTCGACCACGCGACCGGAGAGGCTCCCCTCGAGTGGCACCTCGGACCCCGGGGGGACGAGATCCCCCACGAGGCCGGCCACCCGCAGGGCCCGGGCTGCCTCGTCGAGGAGCTGGACCCGCACGTGCGGGGTCCCGGCCATCTGGGCGGCCTCGGCCGCGATGCGATCCAGCATCCCCTGGAGATCCAGGCCGGACATGACCGAGCGGGACGCCCGCAGCAGCGCCCGCAGCTCCCCCCCTCGGCGCAGCGCTGACCCGTGCAGCCGGGCGTGCTCGATGGCGATGCCGACCTGCCCCCCGATGGCCGACAGCAACCCGAGATCCTCCGCGCTGATTTCCCTCACGGCCCGTCCGAAGAGATAGATGACGCCCACCGGCCTCCCCTGGATCAGGATGGGAAGACCGGCGGCCGAGCGGAAGCCCAGTTGTACGCCGAGCTTGCTCCGGGCCATGGCCGGATGCTTCGGGTCGGTGGTGATATCGGCAAACGCCATGGGCCGCCTCTCCTGAAAGATCCTGCCGATGATCCCCTGTCCGGGGGCGTAGCACTCGAAGTCCTTGAGCACATCGGCCGGAAGTCCGTGATGCGCGGCGAGGCGAAGCACCTGGGCCTTCTCGTCGAAGATGTAGAGCCGGCCCGCATCGACGTGGAGGACCTCGATGGTCGTGAGCAGTGCCGCCTGCGTGATGGACGCGATATCCAGGGATCGGGTGACAGTGTCGGTGACGGTGAAGAGGGCCTGGAGCTCCTGGTTCCGGCGCTGGACTTGGGCGTGCAGCCGGGCGTTCTCGACGGCGACGGCCGCCTGGACGGCGAGCATCTGGAGCCGGTGGAGATCTCCGGGGGTGTAGCGACTGCCCGGCTGGGTGGTGTGGGAGTGCAGCACGCCCAGCAGCCGACTTCCGAAGAGGATGGGGACCGTGAGGGTGGCCACGACATCGGCGCACTCCGGCACGGCGAATGCCGATGCCTGGTAGTCGTTGAGGATCATGGGCTGGCGGGTCTGCGCCACTGTTCCGTTGATGCCCCGGCCGAGGGCGAACGTCTGCCTGCGCACCCGATCCGCCTCGGGCCCGCGGGCGGCGCCGAAGCGGAGGCTCTGGCTCGCTTCGTCCCAGAGGACGATCTGGGCGAAGGCGCCGCCCAGGAGTTGCATGGCGCCCGCCACCACCGCCTCCAGCACCTGGGACAGATCCAGCCTGGCCGAGATGGCCTGGCTGACCTCGCGCAGCGCGTCAAGCTCGTTGGCCCGCCCCTCGGCTGCCGCGTACAGCCGCGCGTTCTGCATCGCCAGGGCCGCCTCTTGTGCGAAGGCAGTGAGAAAGGCAATCTCCTCCGCAGTGTAGCTGCGGGGCGCGTCCGTGTTGAAGACCAGGACGCCGAAAAGCTGCCCCCCGAGCTTCACCGGCAGACCGAGGTACGAGACGAGGCCGTATGTCCTGGGGTGCTCCGGGCAGAGGAGGCGGGGGTCGTTCCGGCAGTCGGCCACGGCCAAGGGTTCCCCCGTGACGGCCACGTGTCCGGAGAAGCCCTCGCCCACGGGAACCACCAGCTCCCGCTCCATCTCAGGTGGGAGGCCCACCCCGACGCGGCAACGGAGAACCCGGTCATCCTCCTCCAGCAGAAGCAGGCGCACGGTGGGGGCACCGGAGATTGTGGCGGCCTGCTGGACAATGGCCTCCAGGATCTGCTCCAGGTCCATGGAGGAGCCGATCGTCTGCTTCGCCCGGAGAAGGGCAGAGAGCTCCCGCTGTCGCCGGGTCAGTTGCTCCAGGGTATCCTGGAAGGCCGTCGCTACCTGTTCCACCTCGCACCCGCCCTCAACCTTGAGAGGCGCAGAGAAATCGCCGCTCCCAATCCGGCGGACAGCCGCCGCCAGCTCCTGGAGAGGCCGCCAGGTCGTGCGGGCGATGGCAAAGCCAAGGATGGATGCGACGAGGAGAATGAGGCCGGCAGGGAAGGTGAACTTCAGAAGGGTTTGTCGAAGCCTGCCGGTGATGACGTCCTCAGGGATGCCCGCGACGGCCACCCACGAGGTTCTCGGAACGACCGCATCCGCACGGTGCATCGCAGGGATCGAGGGAAGCGGCTTGCCCGTCGTAGCCCAGGGGCCGCCGCTGAGCAGAACCACCCCCGATCCATCCACGACTGCCCATAGGGTCGGCGCGCCGAGCCGTGAATTGGAGACGCCCTTGCTGGCCACGGCGAGGCGAAGGCTGGCGTACACCACCGCCTTCACCCCCCCTGCTTCAACCAATACGGGATTCGCCAGGACCACGACCGGCTCGCCGACGATACGGCCCATTTGATACTCGCCGATCGCCGGTTGACCCAATCCAACCGCGCGCTTGAGCCATGGGCGGTCGGCCAGGGATACCGAGCCTCCTGGCGGCAAGGGGACGGCGCTCGCGACGACCCCCCCGTCGGATCGGACGAGGCCGATGTTCGCGAGATGGGGCGCCCTGCCAAGGAGATCGTGGAAGAGAGGCTCCACTGCCCTGCCATCCACCGCCCGGACGGCCGGGAGACGCGCCAGGACTTCCAGTGTCTCCAGAACCGAGGCCACCCGATGGCCCATCTCTGCGGCGACGAGCGCGGCCTTGTCTTGCGCCTCCTGCCTCGTCCGCGCCTCTTCTTTTCGCGTCTCCCACACGAGCCAGTATCCGCCCAGGCCCGCCATGGGAAGCAGCGTCGCCAGGAGGAGCACGAGACACTGGGTGCGCAGCGTCTGCCTGCGGAGGCGACTCCACAGGGTGGACGAGCCCGCCAAGGGCCTCACGCCCGTGGAAGACTGCACCCCGTTCACGCCATCGCTGTCCGACATCAGGACGGTCTCTCGCCAGCCGTCATTCCGGTGAAATCCCCCCCAATCCCCCTTTGATGAAGGGGGGTTGGGGGGATCTGCCGCCGGGGTGACGACACACGGAAATGGTACTCACGTGCGCATTCAAGCACCCGATGGTCTGTCGCCGGGGTGGAGGTTCAGCATCTTCGTGCCGCCCAGATAGGTGGTGACGCTGGGATCGTCCAGGCGCCGCAGGGCCGCCACCACCCTGGCAATCCGCTCGACCTGCCCCTCGCACCGCTTCAGGAGGTCGAGCAGCTCCGCACCCGACGGCGGACTGTTCTGGGCGATCTGGAGGGCGGCCGAGAGGACCGTGAGGGGGTTGTTGATCTCGTGGCCCAGAGTTGCCGCCATGGTGAGCAGCGCCGCCTTGTGCTCGACCGCCCCCAGCTCCCGTTGAAGACGCTGAATCCGCAGGCCGGCTCGCACCCGGGCCAGCAGCTCCTCGTCCGACCACGGCTTGACCAGGTACTCGTCCGCCCCATGATCCAGGCCCGCGATCCGATCCGAACTGGCGTCTCGGGACGTGAGCAGGATCACGTAGGCGCGCCGCAGCGCCCCATCCGCCCGGAGCGCCCGGATCAGGGCGACGCCGTCCATCTCTGGCATGACCCAATCCGTGAGGATCACGTCCGGCCGGACCCGGCGACCGATCGCCAAGCCCTCGCGTCCATCCCGGGCCGCCTCCACGACGTACCCGACGGCCCTCAGGCGCTTGGCCAGGATCAACCGGACCGGCGGATCATCCTCGACCACCAGGATCGTCGCCGATCCGGGCGGGACGCATTCCGCGCTCGCGCGTGCCCTGTCGGGTGGATGAATCGGGTGCATGGCCAAACCGTCAGCTCGCTCCGGGGACGCCTCCTGCCCCCCGGACAACCCTTCCGGCGTCCCCCTCACTTTTGCCCGGACCGGAATTCTCCCAGGAGCTGATCCACCAGGTTCTGGTCGCAGAGCGCGGACTCATCCCTCGCACAGCTCTCCAGGATTGGATCCGAGCCCCCGCCCCCGCCGGCCGCCTCTTCAATGCGGAACATGACCAGGAGTTGCAGCAGCCGCGACTCCACCCTGGCCACCAGGGCGATGAGCTTCTGGATCTTCTGGGTGGTCAGGTCCTGGAACTCCATGGCCGACATGATATCCATGGCGCGGCCCTGGGACTGCCGCTGGACCGCCTTGGTCTCCTCCAACACCTTGAGGCAGGCCTCCCGTGCGGGCGAACCGGGGATGTGATGGAGCATCTCGGCAGCCCGGCTCAGCCCCTGTTCCATCTTCGTCTGTTCTTCGAGCAGGTGCTCGGCCTGCTCCAGCACGCGGTTGGTGGCATCTTCCGTCGTCTGAATGATCTCGGCCAGGTGCTGGGCCACCTTGGGAATCTCCCGGGAGGAGCCCTTGACCGTCGGGTCCAGGGACCGGAGATTCTGTAGCGTCCGATTGATATAGGCCGCCAGCTCGCCGATCACGCCCCGGGCGTGGATGTTCACCGTGTGGTGAAAGTTTCCCTCGGCCATGCCGCGGGCCGCCGCCAGCAACTCGTGCAGCTCTTCCTGAAAAGCCTCCTCCGTGAAGCCATTGGATCCCATATCCTCCTCCTGGTGCAGTGTCTGCCGTCGGTCTCAGTCCCTCGACCCAGGTTGCCGCGGTGGGCCACCCCGGGTCACGATCCGGATCTCCACCCGGCGATTTCGCGGCTCGCCCAGGGCGGGGTCGTTCGGGTACAGCGGCTTGTGCTCGCCCAGCCCGCGGGCCGCCAAGCGGAGGGGTGAGATCCCATCGGCCTCGACGAGATACCGGACCACCGCCGTGGCGCGCGCCACCGACAACTCCCAGTTCGAAGGGAACTGGGCGGAGCGGATCGGGAGCGTGTCCGTGTGCCCCTCGGCCTCGACGGGGTTCGGCAGCTCCCGGATCACGACGGCCAGCTTGTCCAGGATGCCCCGGGCCTGGTCGCGCAGCTCCGCCTTCCCGCGCTCGAAGAAGATCCGGTCCTGGAAGCGGAGGATGATCCCGTCGGCGCTCCGCTCGATCTGGATCCTGTCTCCCCGCATCTCCTCGCCCAGGCTCTGCCGGAGACGCTCGATGACCTCGAAGAGGAGGTCGGTCTTCGGCAGGACCTGCTCGGCTCCCCCGCCGCCCGGGGAAGCAGAATGGGGGACGGAATACCCGAAAGCCCCCCGGATGGAGGAGGCGATCGCCTGATACCTCTTCGCATCCACCTTCGAGATCGCGTACATGATGACGAAGAACGCCAGGAGCAGCGTGATCATGTCCGCGTAGGTGAGCAGCCATCGCATGCTGCCGCTGGAGCCGTGACCCTCCTCGCTCATGCTCGGAGCTCTCTCGCCCGCGGGCCGCGGGCATTGCGGGCTGCGACCCCTTCCCGCTGCCGGCGCGCCGCGGCCATCAGACCGGCTCCCCGCCCGTCTTCGCCGGATAGAAGGCCCGCAGGCGCAATTCCAGGATGTGGGGGTTGTGCCCTGCCTGGATGCCGAGGATTCCCTCCAGGACCATCTCGCGCCGGAATACCTCCTCCTCGCTCTTGGCGCGCAGGTTCCCGGCCAAGGGGAGGAACAGGACGTTGGCGCTGAAGATTCCGTAGAGCGTGGCGATGAACGCCACGGCGATCCCCTCGCCGAGCCCTTCGGTTCCCCCCTCACCCAAACGCGCCAGGACGTGGACCAGCCCCAGGACCGTCCCGATGATCCCCATGGTGGGGGCAAATCCGCCCATGCTCTCGAAGAGGGCGATGCCCCGCTGGTGCCGTCGCCGCATGGCGGCGACCTCCGCCTTCAGGATCTCCCGGACGCCGGCATCATCGGCCCCATCCACCACCAACCGTATGCCCCGGGCGAGGAACGGGTCTGTGCCGGGATCCGTCCCCAGGTCCTCCAGGGCCAGGATTCCGTCCTTGCGCGCCCGCTGCGCGGCACGGACCAGGGTGGAGATCAAGGCTTCGGAGTCTGCCCCCACCCATCCCCACAGCGCCTTCCGCAGCAGGGAGGGGATGCGCAGGACATCCGTCACCGTGGTGCTGACCATGGCGGCGCCCAGCGTCCCCCCGCCGATGATGAGAAACGCGGAGAGGTTGAGGAAGGCGAAGAGGCTGCCCCCATCCACCAGGACGGAGCCGATGATCCCTGCCAGCCCCACGGCCAGCCCCACGGGAATCCCCAGGTCAACGCGCATGGCTTCGGCCCACCGAACGCATCTGCTGCCTCACGGCTCCCCCGCCAGGTCGGTCATGCTTCCGCCCAGGGTCACTGGAACCCGCCGCGGATCGCGGAGGTTCACCATCCGATGGATGATGCGCGCGATCCGGGCGACCTCGCGCTGCGCGCCCGCCAGCATCTCGGCCGTGGGCTCGTGCCTCCCCTCCCGGAGGGACCGATCGAGGAGTTCGAGGTAGTTCGCGATGGCCGTCAGGGGGTTGTTGATGGTGTGACCCAGGGATACGGCCAGCTCCCGCGTCGCCAGCCTCCACTCCATCTGCCCCAGTTCATCCTGGAGCCGCCGGATCCGCAGCCCGGCCCGCACCCGCGCCAGGATCTCCTCCTCGGCGCACGGCTTGACCACGTACTCGTCCGCTCCGGAGTCCAGGGCGGCCACCTTGTCCGGGACGTTGCCGCGGGCCGTCAGGAGGATGAAGTAACTCTCGCGGAGGCCGGGGTCAGACTTGACGTTCCGGCACAGCTCCAGGCCGTCCGATGCGGGCATGACCCAATCGGCGATGATCAGTTCCACGCGGACCTTCCGGCAGACCGCCAGCGCCTCGGCCCCATCCCGGGCCACCAGCACCTCGTGGCCTTGCCTCCTGAGGCTGGCGGCGAGGGCGTCGAGGAATATCGGGTCATCGTCTGCGATCAGGATCGGCATGTGCCCACGCTCCCACCTTCGGGTTGGCTGTCCCTTGACACGCCCTTCGACGGCCTCAGGGTGGTGAGCCGTTCGGCTGAGCCCTCCGACACGCTCAGGGCCTGCCCTCAGTCCGTCGACAGGGCCGTGAGCGCCGTCGAAGGGCCCACGACGAAGCCTGTCGAGCCACCCGGATCCCCCGGCGTTGCCTCAGTCGAACCGGGATCCCCAGCGCTCGAAGGTGCTCCGCTCGTCCACCATGCGGGCGCCGAAGAAGCGGACCCCCTTGTTGATCGTCGCCTTGCGGAACTCCTCCAGCACGGGCTCGGCCAGGTTGATGAGGTGGATGACCCCGTCCGGATGGACCTTGACCAGCTCGGCGTGCACATCCGAGAGGATCTCCACGAGGTTGTACTGGGCCGCCTCCAGCCCCTGGGCGTCGACCACGATCTCCCGCTTCCCCTCCCGGATGAAGGCCAGGAGCTGCTTGCGCAGCTCGGGCGAGCGGGTCGCCTCGACCCGCCCCGACCAGCTGGTGAAGCCCACCCGCTCCAGCGACTCCACCAGGAGCGGCCGCTTGGGGCACTTCTGGTACTCCTTCCCCTCGATGGCGATCCAGCCGCCCGGGAAGGCCCCGTAGGGGCAGCTCCCCTGCTTCAGGCAGTAGTAGCCGTTGCGGTACGCCTTGGCGAACAGGCACTTGTTCGCCAGCTCCTCCTCCCGGCCCTGCTGGTCCAGCTTCTGCGCCTCGCGCCGGGTGACGGTCTCCTTGATGTGCTGCTCCAGTTGCTCCTGGGAGGCGTCCAGGGGGATGCAGCCGGCCGCCCCGGCGTCGAAGAGCATCTCGTTGATGGCGTCCAGGGCGCTCTCGTCGCTCACCAGGAGGAAGCTGTTGGCCTCGCGGCCCAGCCGCTGGTAGGCGCGCAGCAGCGCGGCCGTCGTCGGGGCCGTCCCCTCCGCCAGGACCGCCTTGGGCCGCTGCTCCGCCACCACCTTCAGGAAGGTCGCCTCCTCCGCCTCGCAGACCAGGGTCTGGAATCGGACCAGCCGGTCGGCCAGCTGATCCAGCAGCCCCTGGCCGAGGACCAGGACCCGCCCGTCGATGAGCGAGCGCGCGTCCTCGCCCAGGTAGCCCCGCAGGCGGGCGTCCACCTCCTTCAGCTTCAGCGGCTTCCGGAAGTACCCCACCGCCCCGTGCTGCTTGGCGTCGATCACCGTCTCCAGGGTGGGATACCCCGTGATCAGGAAGATCCCCAGCCGGGGATTGGTGCGCCGGGCCTGCTGGAGGAACTCGATGCCGCTCACCCCCGGCATCTTGATGTCGGAGAGGACGATGTCGAAGCCGCTGGGAAGCTTCTGCAGCGCCTCGG
>DATIFO010000094.1:0-26462 GCA_035455275.1 Methylomirabilis sp. (SeqCode)
GGGGGAAGCTGGTCGTCGTGACCGGTCCTTCAGGTTCGGGCAAGAGCTCGCTCGCCTTCAACACCATCTACGCCGAGGGGCAGCGCCGGTACGTGGAGTCGCTCTCGGCCTATGCCCGGCAGTTCCTGGAACAGATGGACAAGCCGGACGTGGACCTGATCGAAGGGCTGTCCCCCGCCATCTCCATCGAGCAGAAGACCACCAGCAAGAACCCCCGCTCCACGGTCGCCACCGTGACGGAGATCTACGACTACCTCCGGGTCCTCTTCGCCCGGATCGGTCGGCCATACTGCTACAAGTGCGGGAAGCCCATCACGTCCCAGACGGTCACGCAGATCGTGGACCAGGTGCTGGGGCTGCCTGCGGGGACCAAGATCCAGGTCCTGGCGCCGGTCGTGCGCGGGCGCAAGGGCGAGTACCGGCAGATCTTCGTCCAGATGCGGAAGGAGGGGTTCGTGCGCGTCCGGGTCAACGGGAGGCTGCGCGAGCTCGACGACGCCATCGATCTGGACAAGAATCGCAAGCACACCATCGAGGTGGTGGTGGACAGACTCGTGGTCACGGAGACCCTGGGGCGGCGGCTCGCCGATTCCCTGGAGACGGCGCTCAAGCTGGCGGATGGGATCGTGACCATCAACCTGCCGGACCAGGAGCAAGACCTGACGTTCTCGGAGCGCATGGCCTGCATCGAGTGCGGGGTGAGCTACCCGGAGATCAGCCCGCGCATCTTTTCCTTCAACAACCCGCACGGCGCCTGCCCGGCGTGTGATGGCCTGGGAACCCGGGTGGATTCGCCGCCGCCGGCCTTCGATCCCGACCTGCGGCACATGGGGGAGGAGTTCTTCGGGGCCAGCCTCGGGTCCCTGCACCGCCGGTACAAGGAGACCCAGTCCTCCAAGGTCCGGGAGGACATCGAGAGCTACGTCGAGAGACTCGCCAGCATCCGGCCCTGCCCGGAGTGCGGGGGGGCGCGCCTCCGGAAGGAGTCCCTGGCCATCCGGGTGGGCGGCCTGAACATCGCCGAAGTGACCGGCAAGTCAGTCAAGGACGCCGCCGACTTCTTTGCCGCCCTGGGCGGACCCGGGGCCGAGGGAGTGGAGGCGGCCCTGACCGAGAAGGAGCGCGAGATCGCCCGCCGGGTCCTCAAGGAGATCCGGGAGCGGCTGGGCTTCCTGATCAACGTGGGGCTGGAGTACCTGACGCTGGACCGCACCGCCGCGACCCTGGCGGGAGGTGAGGGCCAGCGGATCCGGCTGGCGACGCAGATCGGCAGCTCCCTGGTGGGCGTCCTGTACATCCTGGACGAGCCGAGCGTGGGCCTCCACCAGCGGGACAACGTGCGGCTCCTGAACACCCTGAAGCGGCTCCGCGATCTCGGCAACACCGTGGTGGTGGTGGAGCACGACGAGGAGACCATCCGGTCGGCCGACCACGTGATCGACCTGGGGCCGGGGGCCGGGACCTCCGGCGGACGGGTGGTGGCCGCCGGGACGCCGGAGGAGATCATGAGGAGCCACGCCTCCCTCACCGGCCGGTACCTGTGCGGGGAGCTGTCCATCCCCGTTCCCCGCGTCCGCCGCCCACCCACGGGCCAGTGCCTCACCATCCAGGGGGCGCGGGAGCACAATCTGAAGAACATCGAGGTGGAGATCCCCCTGGGACTCTTCACGTGCGTCACGGGCGTGTCCGGCTCGGGCAAGAGCACGCTCGTGACCGACATCCTGAGGAAGGCCCTGGACGCCAAGCTGTACGGCGGGCGGGAGCGGCCGGGGGAGCACGACAAGATTCTGGGGATCCAGCACATCGACAAGGTGATCGACATCGATCAGGCCCCCATCGGCCGGACCCCCCGGAGCAACCCGGCCACCTACACCGGTGTCTTCGGCTTCATCCGGGAGCTGTACGCCTTGACCCCGGAGGCCCGCATGCGGGGATACCTTCCGGGCCGGTTCAGCTTCAACGTCAAGGGGGGCCGCTGTGAGGCCTGTCAGGGAGACGGGCTGATCCAGATCGAGATGCACTTCCTGCCCGATGTCTATGTGACCTGCGACGTCTGCAAGGGGAAGCGCTACAATCGGGAGACGCTGGAGATCAAGTACAAGGGGGCGAGCATCGCCGACGTCCTGGCCATGACGGTGGAAGAGGCCCTGCGCTTCTTCGAGAACGTGCCACGGATCAGGGAGAAGCTCCAGACCCTCTACGACGTCGGCCTTGGATACATCAAACTGGGGCAGTCGGCCACGACCTTATCCGGCGGCGAGGCGCAGCGCGTCAAGCTCAGCCGGGAGCTTTCCCGGCGGGGCACGGGACGGACGCTCTACATCCTGGACGAGCCCACGACCGGCCTCCATTTCGCCGACATCCAGCAACTCCTGGACGTTCTGCACCGATTGCGCGACGCAGGGAACACCGTGCTGGTCATCGAGCACAACCTGGACGTGGTCAAGACCGCGGACTACCTGATCGACCTCGGGCCCGAGGGAGGTGACGAGGGGGGGCGGATCGTTGCCACCGGGACGCCCGAGGAAGTTGCCCGGGTACGGGAGTCGTACACGGGGCAGTTCCTCCGGCGCGTCTTCAGGAACGGCAGGGGGAAGGTCGACCGATGACCTCCAGAGCCGCAGTCTTTCCGGGCGGCGCACGTTGCGCCCCATCGATGGCTGCAGGGGGGGGTCCGGCCGCTTGGGTGTCCCTGGATTCTCCTGCTGCCGGTGATCGGTCGCTGACGTTTCCTGCCGTGGTCCGGATCGCCCCATCAGAAAATGGGGTCAGGGGCAAACTGACCCACAGCGGCATCCGTATCTTCATGGTCCAGATCCACCGAGGCTTTCCCGCAGCGCCGGGAGCCTCACGAAAATGGGGAGTTACGCCGGGTGAGGTTACGTCGTAGAGAATATGCCGGGGATCGACCGGGTGGCATGCGGCTTGCCTCTATTCAATGTGACGAAAAAAGCTGTTGCCGCGGGACCGACTCCCCCCCTCCCCGGTCCCGCGACCAGGCCCCCGGTTCGAGCGATCGAACCGGGGGCATTTTTTTGGTCGGCCTCCGGTCTTGTCTCGCCAATCCTCCCCACGGTTCATGATCCGGGACAGCTTCTCCCGAAGGGGCGCTGGTGCCTTTGGGGATCGAGAGTTGCCAATCGCCAGTTATGGAATGAGAATGGAGATGGTCGAGTCCCCATCCGACCTCGATTCACGTTCCGTGAACAGTCTGGGAGATGATCGGTGACCACTTTCGGTTCACAGCATGTGGTGCTCATCGCGGGCGGTGCGGTGGCCGGGTCGGAGGCAGCCTTCCAGATGGCTCAGCGCGGCGTCTGCTGTGTCGTGCTGGAACAGAACGATCGTCCGTACGGGAAGATCGAGGACGGCCTGCCCCGCTGGCACGTGAATCTCCGGCGCCAGGAAGAGAAGAAGATTGACGAGAAGCTGGCCCATCCCGGCGTGCACTTCGTCCCCCGGACGAAGCTGGGCCGGGACCTGGATCTCGCAGAACTCCTGGCCTGGGGATCGAGCGCCGTGGTCCTGGCCACGGGCGCCTGGCGCGACCGCCCCCTGCCCGTTCCCGACATCGATCGCTTCGTCGGTCGCGGCCTCTATTACCAGAACCCGCTGGTGTACTGGTTCAACCATCACCTGGAGCCTGGGTACCGTGGCCCGCAGGTGGCGCTCGCCGACGGAGCCCTCGTCATCGGCGGCGGGCTCGCCTCCCTGGATGTGGTGAAGATCCTCATGCTCGAGACGGTCAGCCGCGCCCTGGCGGCTCGGGGGCATGACGTCCACCTGTATGAGCTGGAGCGTCGCGGCATTCCGAAGGTGCTGGAAGGATTGGGGCTCACGCTCGCGGCTCTCCAGATCACGGGATGCACGCTGATCTATCGTCGCCAGGTCGAGGACATGCCCCTGGCAGAGGCGCCCGAAAACTCCACCCCTCAGCAGGCGGAGAAGATCCGTGCCACCCGGCGGCGGCTCCTGCAAAACTTTGCAGAGAAGTACCTGTTCACGTTCCAAGATCGGCGCGTCCCCGTGGGGTATCTGGCGGATGGGGATCGGCTGGCCGGTCTCATCCTGGCAACGACCGGGTTGGAGGACGGCCTGTCTGTCCCCCTCGCTGGCAGCGAACATCCCGTGCCGGCCGGAATGGCGGTCAGCTCCATCGGCAGCATCCCGGACCCGATCCCGGGCGTCGCGATGCACGGTCATGTGTACCGGATGAAGGATCAGCGGACCGGCGAGCTGGAAGGTCTGGAGGGCGTCTTCGCGGTGGGAAATGCGGTGACCGGCAAGGGGAACATCCTGGTCTCGCAGAAGCACGGCCGCGTGGTCTCGCAGAACATGCTGGAGCGGTATCTCCTGGGTGCGGCCAGCGGATACGAGGAGGTGCTGGCGGGGGCGGCGGTGGAGGCGCGGGAGCAGGCGGAGCGGGTGGCCGAGCGGCTGGCGGGCCGGGCGCCCCTTCCCGCCGCGCGGGTGGCGAGCCTCCTGGCCCGGGTGAAGGCGCTCCAGGAGCGTGTGTCGTACCCGGGGGAATACCGGGCGTGGATCGAGCGGGTGCGTCTCCCGGAGGGCTGAGGATCAGGCATCGGGGCGCATCCGCCATGGGATAGCAACGCCCGGTCGCGGGGAATGTTAGCAGGGGTCCCGCGCCCCCCGGGAGAGGATGGGTGGACAGGTGAGGCCGTGCGGGGCGCTTGCCGTCCGAGGGGAACGTGTGTATGCTCCCATCGACATCCCAAGCTGAGCCGGCTCTCACATCCCCGCTGGAGGGGGGCCATGGAGGCGAGGAGTTTCCGCAGGCTGATGGGGTTGTTGGCCGCGAGTGTGACGGTGGTGACCACGTGCGATCGCGAGGGGCAGCCGCGGGGGCTCACGGCCACGGCAGTCTGCCTGGTCTCGCTGGATCCTCCCTTGCTCCTGGTCTGCATCGATCGGCAGGCGGAATGTCACGAGGCATTCTTCACGGCCGAGGCCTTTGCGGTGAACCTGCTGCGGGAGGGCCAGGAGGCCCTCTCCCGCCGCTTTGCCAGGAAGGACGCGCGGAAGTTCGAGGGGATCTCTCACCGACAGGGGGTCATCGGGGCGCCCCTCCTGGCAGGCGTGCTGGCCTCCGTGGAGTGTCGCGTGCGCGCCCGGTATCCCGAGGGGGATCACACGATCTTCGTGGGAGAGGCCGTGCACTCCGTGGTCGGGCCGCCTGAATTGTCCGACGCCCCCCTGCTGTACTTCCGAGGGGGCTACGCCCACCTGGGCAACCGATTGCCCCGCGAGATCCCGTAAGCGGGGCCCGCCTGCCGCCGTCCCGGCCCCGCCCCGTTTCCTCCTTTACAGCCACCGCCCCTCTTGGATAGACTACTCGAACGGGAGGTCGCGTAGATGTGGCCCAAGGGTGGGTGGAAGCTCAGTCTGCGAGGGAAGCTCCTCGGGATGATGTTCGGGTTGCTGATGCTCGTGCTGGCGACCCTCTTCTTCATGTACTGGCGTGCGGAGAGCCGTCTCATCGGGCAGGTGGAGCGTCATACCACGGACCTCAGCACGGCGATCCAGATCAGCGTGGAACAGCTCACCTCCAAGGGGCGGACCAACGAGGCCCGCCTCCAGGATTACGTGCAGCGGCTCCAGCAGCGCGGCGTGCGGGAAATCTCCATCGTCAGCAACGAAGAGGAGGTCATCGCCTCCAGCAACCCGCGGCGCGTCGGCGTGCGCGTGGACCCGAAGCGCAAGGACGTGCTCATCACGGCGCGGCTGGGCGAGGAGAACGTGGGCGGCCCCAGCCAGAAGACCTACAACCTGTTCGTGCCGATCGTGGTGGGCAACCAGCGAAGCGGGTACATCCTGATCAGCATGATCCTGGATGATTTCTCCGAGCTGGTGCGGGTGAACTTCCTCAAGCGGCTCATCGCCACGATCCTGGTCTTCGGCGTTGGCATCGCCGGCGCCGTGGTCCTGGCCTGGACGTACGCGAAACCCATCTCGCGCGTGGTGGAGGCGGCCCGGCGGGTAGCCCAGGGCCACCTGGACGAGCGCCTTCCGGAGACCCGCCGGGACGAGATCGGCGAGCTGAACCGGAGTTTCAATGAAATGGTCGAGGGCCTGAGGGAGAAGACGGAGCTGGAGGCGCGCCTCCATCAGGCCGAGCGAATGTCGGCCATCGCCCACCTGGCCTCGGGGATCGCCCATGAAGTGCGGAATCCCCTGAACCTCATCAATCTGAGTATCGACCACCTCAGGGCGCGGTTCGCTCCGGCGCCTCCGGCCGACCGCGAGGAATTCGGTCGCGTGGTGGACCACATCAAGCAAGAGGTCCATCGCCTCAACAACATGATCGAGACCTTCCTGCGGTACGGGAAGCCGCTGAAGCTGGACCGGCGACCCGCCGACGTGCGGACGCTCCTGGACGAGGTGCTGGAGGTCTCCAGACAGCGCGCCGCGTCCCAGCAGGTGCAGGTGGTGCGGGAATACGCCGCGGCCCTGCCGGAGATCTGGGTGGACACGCCGCATCTCAAGACCTGCTTCCTGAACCTGATCCTCAACGCCTTTCAGGCCATGCCCCAGGGGGGCGTGGTCACCGTCAGCGCAGACGCGGCCCAGTCGTCGAATGCTGACTCGGTGGATTCATCGCCCCCCGTGCCGCAATCCCCCCACCCGCCGGGTGGCGGCCCCAATGGCTGGGTCGAGGTCCGGATCACGGACACCGGGGTTGGAATCTCACCGGAGGACCTCGTCCGAGCCTTCGAGCCCTACTTCACCACCAAGGAGGTGGGGATCGGTCTCGGGTTGGCCATGACCAAGAAGATCATGGAAGAACACGGAGGTCGCATCGACCTGTCCAGCGAGCCGGGACGGGGAACGGTGGCTCGGCTCTACCTGCCGGCGGGAAGGCCCAGCGCATGAGCAAGGGTCAGATCCTGGTGGTGGACGACGAGGCCTCGCAGCGGGAGATCCTCCGGACCATCCTCAGCTCCGAGGGCTACGGGGTGGAGGCGGCCGGGAGTGTGGCCGAGGCCATCCAGAAGAGCGAGCAGAAGCGCTTCGATCTGGTGCTGACGGATCTTCGCATGCCCGGCGCCGACGGTCTCTCCCTGGTGGGACGTCTGACGCGCGAGGACCCGCCGACCCTCGTCATCCTCATGACCGCCTACGGCTCCATCGACACGGCCGAGGAGGCCTTGCGGCAGGGGGCGTTCGATTACCTGACCAAGCCGCTGGAGCGGGAGGAGCTGCTGCTCATCGTCGGCCGGGCGTTCGAGCGCATGCGGCTCATCCAGGAGAACCGGCTCCTCCGACAGCAGCTCGAGGCGCGCTTCCGTGTCGAGGGGATCGTCGGCAGCCACTACCGCATGCAGGAGGTCTTCGACAAGCTGCACAAGGTCTCGAACAGCACCTCCACCGTGCTGATCACCGGGGAGAGCGGGACGGGCAAGGAGTTGATCGCCCGGGCCATCCACCGCCACAGTCCCCGGAAGGACCGGCCGTTCGTGGCCATCAGTTGCGCCGCCATCCCGGAGACCCTGATCGAGAGCGAGCTCTTCGGGTACGAGAAGGGGGCTTTCACCGGGGCCCTCAGCCGCCGCCAGGGTCTGTTCGAGGCGGCGGATAAGAGCACGCTGTTCCTGGACGAGATCGGCGAGCTGAATGTGAACCTCCAGGCCAAGGTCCTGCGAGCCCTGCAGGAGCGAGAGATCCGCCGGGTGGGGGGTCGTGAGGATCTGAAGGTGGACGTCCGCATCATCGCCGCTACCAACAAGGACCTCGAAGCCGAGGTGGCACGGGGGACGTTCCGGGAGGATCTCTTCTACCGGCTGAACGTGATGACCATCAACCTGCCGCCCCTGCGGGAGCGGAGCACGGACCTTCCCCAGCTCGCTGAATACTTCGTCGCACGGGTCTGCGCCGAGGTGGGTCGCCCCCCCATGGCCATCACGACAGAGGCCATGCGGCTCCTGCTGAATTACCACTGGCCGGGGAACGTCCGCCAGCTCGAGGCGGTGCTGCAGCGCGCGGTCCTGCTCTCCGACGGCCACGCCATCGACTACATGGACTTGCCCATCGAGGTCCGTTTCTCCAGTCTGCCGCCGCGCGAGCCACGCGAGACCGCCGCCTCGGAGGGCGCATATCGGTTCGCTCTTCCCGCGCAGGGCATCAATCTGGAGGAGGTGGAGCGAGATTTCATTCTCCAGGCCATGGAGATGTCCGGGGGGGTCATCGCCAAGGCGGCAAAGCTCCTGGGCCTGAGCTATCGCACGCTCCAGTACAGGCTGGAGAAGTTCCAGATCCGCCGGGAAGGGGGCGAGGCCGCGGGGGCTCCGGAAGGGCAAGAGGCCGAGAAGACCGAATCGTAACCGGAAAACACGCAGGTTGACCTGCGACCCGAAAGGGGGGATGGCATGGGCAGCGTAGTGAAGAAGCGCCGGAAGAAGATCGCGAAGCACAAGTACAAGAAGCTGCTGAAGCGGACCCGGCACCAGCGCCGGAACAAGTAGACACGGCATCTTGGATTGGGCGGGGGCCGGCCGCACGAGGCGGAGGCCTCGAGCGGGGCCCCCGTGCTGTGTCAGGCCCTCCTGTCCCGCGTCCCGATCGCATGCCCCGAACGCTTCACGGTTCCCGGGATCGCCGACCGAGACTAAACTTCTGGCGGGCTCTCCAGTCTAACACTACGGAGCGGAAGGGAGGGTTCGCCATGGCTGGGGATTCGTTCTGCAGGGTTCCGGTTCCCGGCAGGCCCATCCCATGCGGCAGCCGCTCGCGTCGCCGGGCGCGACGGGCAGGGTGTAGGGAGGGGAGTGGTAGCCCGAGCGGGGGGTGGTCCAAGTCGCCCCGGGGAGCGGCGATCACT
This sequence comes from Methylomirabilis sp. (SeqCode), assembly GCA_035455275.1. Classification (GTDB taxonomy): domain Bacteria; phylum Methylomirabilota; class Methylomirabilia; order Methylomirabilales; family 2-02-FULL-66-22; genus 2-02-FULL-66-22. The sequence goes on from DATIFO010000094.1 coordinate 8,837, forward strand.
GCACTCTGTCTGGGGGCGGGTCTTGCGCCAGTCAGACTCCGAGGTGATCCAGCGGATCCTTGCCGGCGACAGGGCGGCCTTCGATATCCTCGTGCGGCAATACCAGCAGGACATCTTCCGCTTGACGTACCGCATGACGCGGAACGCCGAGGAGGCCAAGGATCTGGCCCAGGAGGCCTTCGTCCAGGCCTACCGCTCCCTGGGCACCTTCCAGCAGCGCTCCCGCTTTTTCACCTGGCTCTACCGGGTGACGCTGAATCTGTGCATCAATCACCTGAAGGCGGCCGGCCGCATGGGCGCCGCCGAGGTGACCGGGTCGCTCGCGGATCACCGCCCGGATGCCCTGGACAGCCTTCTGGCGGATGAGCGGGACCGGGCCGTTGCGGCGGCCATTGAGACGCTGCCTCCCCAGCAAAAGGCGACCCTTACCTTGCGGGTGCACCAGGGGCTGAGCCACAGGGAGATCGCCGGGATCCTGGGGTGCTCCGAGGGCACGGCCAAGGCGAACTACTTCCATGCAGTCCGGGCGCTGCAGCGCAAGCTGCACGCACTCCGTGATCGGGGGTGAGGCGAGCGGAGGCGAACGGATGAGAATTTCGAATGTCGAATTTCGAATTTCGAGATGAAGGTACGCGAGTGGCCATGACTGACTGCGCACAGATCCGGGACCGACTGATCGACCCGGAGGGGCTGGACGCGGGCGAGCGCCGCCTGGTGGAGGCGCATCTCGCCGCGTGCCCCGGGTGCGCGCAGGAAGCGGCCCATCTCCGCCGGGTCCTGGAGCGGGTCCGGGTGCTCCCCGTGCCCGAGCCGCCCGCGGCGTTCTGGGAGGAATTCGGGGAGAGTGTGCGGCGACGGGTCGCCGGGACGCCAGCGCCTCGCCCCTCCACGTGGGCGTGGGTGGCAAGCTGGTTCGGTCGGCTCGCCGGCCCGTGGCGGGTGCCGGCCGTCGCAGCGGCGACGGCGCTGGCGCTCGTCGCGGTCTTTGGCCTGGTGAAGAGCCACCGACCCCAGCGCGACATCCCGCCCGCGGAGGTCCTGGCGGTCGGGGAGGACCTGGCCATCGGGCAGAACCTGGAGGTGTTGGAAGATCTGGACCTCTTCGAGGAGCTGGACGTCCTGGAGCGGCTGGACCTTCTGCGGCAACCGAACGGCAGCGGTCGCCCCCGGCTAGGCTGAGATCGCCGATGGGGCGGGGCGGGTGCCTGGGAATCGTGGCCGTCGCAGGGCTGGGGCTTGCCATGGTCGCCACGGCGGAAGGGCAAACCCAGCCGCGGCAGTCACCGCGCCCGCGCGACGACATGGGAATGGACGCCCGCATGCTGGCAGACCTCGAAATCCTGCGTGACCTGGAGCTGCTCAGGCAACTCGATCTGCTGCGCCGGATGGACAAGGTCCGGAGCGACCCGTCGCCCCGTCCTACCGGGACGGGAGAGAATGGAAAACCATGAGCCGGATGTCCGTCCTCCTGCTCGGGGTCCTGCTGGTCTCGCTGGCGCTTCCCGCCGAGGGCCGGGCCCAGGGCGCATCCGGACCGGTCACCGGGCTGGAGGCCCTGTCTCCCGAGGAGCGAGCCCGGGCGCTGGAAAACCTGGAGCACTGGAAGCAGCTCACCCCCGAGCAGCGCCAGCGCATCCGCGAGAACTTCGATCGCTGGAAGCAGCTCTCGCCCGAAGAACGCGAGCGCATCCGCGGGAACCTGCAGATGTTCCGCAAGCTCCCCCCCGAGGACCGCGACCGCATCCGGGAGAACTTCCAGCGCTGGCAACAGTTGCCGCCAGAGGAGCGGGCGCAACTACGGGAGCGTCAGGAGCGGTGGCGACAGCTCCAGCCCGAGCAGAAGCAACGGATCCGGGAAAATCTTCGGCGCTGGCAAGCACTGCCGCCGGACGATCGCCAGCGCCTGCGCGAAGAGTTCCGGGGCCGTCGGCAGCGCGGGGAGGAATCCGGCGGCGGGCGGGGTTCGCGCCGCTCCCGGCCGTGACTCACCCTGACGGATTCTAAAGACGTACGGCAGTATGGCAGAACGGCTGTACGGGAACCGCCGAACGACCGAACTGCCGTCCTCGCGTCCAGCCAAACGCTCTTGTCTCCACCGAAACCCCTTCGCGACGCCCCGCCTTTTTGGTAGGATGTCTGCATGACGCGCCGGGGCCGGAGACTCTTGGGGACGGGGCTGGCGCTCGCCGTGGTGTCGGCCCTGGTCTGGCCGGTGGCCTGGGATGCCGTCCTGAGCGGCCTGCTCCTGGTGGAGGTGGCGAGGCCGCTCACGCCGGGACCGTTGCACCGGGTGACCCGCGCCCCTGCGCGCGAGCCGATCACCTTCCGCGGTGGCGGGCGGAACATGGTTGCCACCCTGTACCGTCCCGTCGAGGGCGGGACGGGGACCGGAGTCATCCTGGTCCACGGGGTGAACGAGACCGGGAAGGACGACCCGAGCATCGTCTGGCTGGCGGACCTCCTGGCCCGGGCAGGGTTCGTGGTGCTCACACCGGACTTCCTGGGGTTCAAGTCGCTCACCCTGCGGACCTCCGACGTCGAGGAGCTGGTGGGGAGCATCCAGTACTTGGCCCGCCCGTCGTCCTCCATACGGCCCGGACGCATCGGCCTCATCGGCTTCAGCTATGGGGCCGGCCCGACGATCATCGCAGCGGCCGACCCCCGGGTCCGGGATCACGTGCAGTTCGTGGTGTCCTTCGGCGGCTACTACGACCTGCAGGAGGTGATCACGTTCGTCACGACGGGGGCCTACGCCTTCGGCGATGTGCGGGGGCGAATCACGCCCAACGAGTACAGCCGGTGGGTCTTCCTCCGGTACAATCTCCAGCTCATCTCCTCGACCGTGGACCGGGAGATCCTGAAGGAGATCGCCCGGGTCAAGGCCAGGAACCCTGCTGCGGACACGGGACCCCTGGCAACGACGCTTTCGCCCGAGGGGCGGGCGATCTATGCGCTTCTCGTCAACCGGGACCCGGAGCGGGCGCCGGGACTCGTGGCGGCCCTGCCGCCGGCCGTTCGCGACCAGATCCGGTTTCTCTCCCCCTCACGGGTGATTCAGGGGCTCAAGGCACGCCTGTTCGTCGTTCACAGCGACCCGGACGACTACATGCCCGTGACGGAGAGTCTCAGACTGGCGGCCACGCTGGAGTCCCGGGGGAATGTGCGCCTGACCCTGCTCAAGTCCTTCGAGCACGTCCGGCCGGACTTTCCACCCCTCACGGTCGGAAGCTTCTTCCGCACCTACCTGCCGGAGGGGGGGAAACTCTTCGGGGTGATCTTCGATCTTCTGCGACAGCGCCGCCATGGGTTCTGGGGGTAGCGGCGATCCGGGGGCATTCGAGAGCGGTCAATCGTTCGGCTGTTCGCAGTAGGGCTGTTCGGCAGTTCGGTGGGTCGGTTGTTCCCGTACAGCCGAACCGCCGAACGCATTTGAGTCCATCCACATGAGTACACCGTCGAGCCTTGGCCCGGGCCAACGCATCCAGGTGAGGATCGACCGCCTGGTCTTCCAGGGGGACGGTCTGGGCCGGCTCCCGGATGGGCGGGTGATCTTCGTGCCCTACACCGCCCCGGGCGACCTGGCGGAGATCGAGGTCGTGGAGGCCCGGAGCGATTTCGTCCGGGGGCGCGTCGCACGGTTGCTCACGCCCTCCGGCGACCGCACGGCCCCCCCGTGCCGGTACTATGGGACCTGCGGCGGCTGCCAGTGGCAACACCTCACACATCCCGCGCAGCTCCACTGGAAGCGCGAGATGCTGCAGGAGTTGCTGGCCCGGGTCGGGAAGCTCGAGGGGATCTCGGTGGCGGATCCCGTGGCGCCCGCCGGCCCCTGGGATTACCGGGCTCGCGCGCAGCTCAAGATCTCGTCAGGTCCCCGACCCTCCATCGGGTTCCACCAGCGCGAGACGAACCGGGTGGTGGACATCGATCGCTGTCCCCTCCTGGACCGGCGCCTGAACGATGTCCTGTCCGCCCTCCGCGGGATGAAGCACCCACCGCTGCCCAAGCTCTTCCCGGGCCTGCGGGAAATCTGGCTGGCCCTGGGGAGCGGAACGGGCGAGGCGGTGGTCTCGCTCTTCGCCGGCGTCCGGGAGCGGGCGGCCATCCGGCTGCTGCATCACACGCTCCAGGCCGTGCTGCCCACGCTCCAGGGCGTGGTTCTCCTGGAGGGGGACCCGCGGCAGCATCCCCGCTTCGTGGACCGGCACGGGCATGGCGCGATCATGGAGCAGGTGGGCGACCATCGCTTCCGGATCGACGCCACATCCTTCTTCCAGGTGAGCGGCGTGGCGGCAGGGGCGCTCACTTCCCTGGTGACGGAGCTGTCGGACCTCAGGGGAACCGAGCGGGTGCTGGATCTGTACTCCGGCGTGGGGACGTTCACCGTGCCGCTGAGTCGCCGGGCCCGCGAGGTCGTGGGGGTGGAAGCCTCCACCGCCGCGGCCGCCGACGGCGTCTTCAACCTCAGGAGCAACGGCTGCGGGGCGGCGCGGATCGTCCAGGCGCAGGTCGAGCAGGTCCTGCCGACGCTCCTCAGCGAGGGGCCGTGGGACCTCATCGTCCTGGACCCGCCGCGCCAGGGCGTGAGCCGCCGGGTCCTCGACGCCATTGCCGGCGCCCCGATCGACCGCCTGATCTACGTCTCCTGCGACCCCAGCACCCTGGCCCGCGACCTGGGCCTCCTCGCCCGCGCCGGCTTCCGGTGCCTCGCCCTGCGCCCCATCGACCTGTTCCCTCAAACATTCCACCTGGAAGCGGTCGGCCTCTTGGAACGGAGGGCTGGCTGATAGCTTACCTGAATCAATGGTGGCGTGATCCTCCCGGGCGGCGGTCACCGATCCCGCCCACGCCGTGCCGGCAACCGGCGATTACTGTCGTCAGTGGCGGGTCGTCTGACCCGGCCCCCTTCCCCGCCATACCTCCGTACCCGGCCCACCTGGGATTTCCTTGACAAGCGCACCAGCGTCTGGGCATGCTCGGCGCGATCGGCGGGCGGCCCGTCCGGAGCCGGGTGATGAGCCGCGACTGCCCGAGCGGCGCGACGTGGTGATTGAGTTGTGGTGAAAAGGGGCGGCATGTTCATGTTATTGACGAGGGGGAAACGGGGACCCTTGGAGCGGATGGGTCTGGCGTCCCGGGCATGTGTTCGCTTCTTCCGTGAGGCGGCTCGAGGGCACCTCTGGGGGCTGACCGAAGGGGTCCGCCGCCCCATCTCCGCCCGACGGCCGGCGCGCCGGTTTGTCATCGAGGAGCTGGAGCCGCGCCTGCTGCTGAGCTTCAGCCCCAGCGGGCTGGAGCAGGAGATGCTGGAGCTGGTGAATCGGATGCGGCTTCAGCCGGCCGCGGAATTGGGCCGGCTCACCAGCTCGCTCGGCACCCCCGCCCGATCCTCGGACCCGGACGTGGATAGCGCGCTCCGGTACTTCAACGTCAGCGGCCCCACGCTCGCCGCGCAGTGGGCCTCGCTCGAGGTGGCCCCGCCGCTGGCGTGGAATGAGGCGCTCTACAACTCGGCCACCGGTCATAACCAGCAGATGATCGCGCAGGATGACCAGCAACACGAGTTGCCGGGCGAGCCGGCCTTCGCCGCTCGCTTCGCCGGCGCAGGCTATACAGGATTCAGCTTGATCGGCGAGAACATCTATGCGTTCAGCGACTCGCCGTTCCAGGCGCACGCAGGGTTTGCCATCGACTGGGGAGCCACGCCCACCGGCATCCAGAATCCCCCTGGGCACCGCCAGAACATCATGCAGCCAGCGTTCCGGGAAGCGGGCTTTTCGGTCATTCCGGAGAGCGACGCCGGCACCGAAGTCGGCCCGCTGGTGGTCACCCAGGACTTCGGCAGCCGCTACGGTCAGGGCAACCCGTACCTCCTGGGCGTCGTCTACCGCGACGCCGATCAGGACAACACTTACAGCGCCGGTGAGGGGCTGGGGGGCGTGAGCGTGCACGTGGATGGGGCGCTCGATTTTGACGCCAGCACGATGGCGGCCGGCGGCTGGCAGGTGCAGGTCCCGCCCGGCACGTACTCCGTGAGCTTCAGCGGCGTCGGGCTGGCCGGCGCGTCCACGGTGTCAACCGTGAGCGTGGCCGACCACAACACGAAGGTCGATCATCGTGAAGCCCCTGGGCCACCGGGGGCGTCATTCACCGATGAGCCGCTCCAAGTCGGCAGCACGCGGGTCTCTGCGATCCACGTCAGCGAGCTCAGGAACGCGGTCAACTCCCTCCGTACGAGCCGGGGCCTCCAGCCGTTCTCCTTCACGGATCCGACGCTCGTCCCGGGGGTGACCCCGGCGCGCACCCTTCACATCCTGGAGCTCCGGCAGGCGCTGGCCCCGGTCTTCGCCGAGGCGGGGCTTGCCTCGCCGGCGTACACCGACCCGCAGCTCACGGCCGGCCAGACCCTCATCCGGGCGGCGCACATCCAGGAGCTTCGGGATGCCGTTCGCTCCGCCCAGTTCGCCGCCCTCGCGTCCGCGGAGCAGCACGTGTCGAGCCCTGCCCTGACGATCGCGAGTGGCCCGGTGGCCGTGCCCCGCGACTTCGCCAGTGACATGGACCCCTCCTTGCTTCAGGGGCCGGTGCAGCCCGATGCCGCCGGCGCCAGCACGGCGGGAGACCTGGTGAGCGCCGCGCCGGTCCCGGCGACGGCACCCGTCGTCGGGTCCCTGACGTGGGACCCCGAGGGTGCGATCATTGCCCCCGTGCACTTCGACACCCGCCCGGCGCTGGACTGGTTGCGGGTGGCGGCCGACGGAGGGGTATCCCTGAGCCGGATGCCGGTGTCCGAGGATGGCATGAGTCAGCGGCTCTCCGAGCCGATCGAGTTCCCGGCTGTGGTTCCGCTGGTGGCCGACAGCCTGGGTCTGTCCCCTGTGAACCCTGCAGCCTATTCTCAGGTGGGCGACTCGGGGCGTTCATGGTCGCAGCGGAATTCGGCCTGACAGATGGCCCCCAATACGCAGGGACAGGATCTGAGGGAAGACTCAGTGCGTCATCGACTCATTGAGCGCTGGCTGGGCTGTCCCGTCAGGCCGTGCCGGAGACAGCAGGTCTTCACGGGAGGTTTCGGTCCTGCCGAGATCGGAGTGCGGAAGCGACCGGGCCCCGGCAACCTGAATCGAGCCTATTCCGGGGCGCGGTGATCCGAACCTGCCCCGCCCGATGAACCAGTGCTGGCTATCCACCACCGGCTGACCCGGAGCGGGGCGGACCCGCTCGTACGTGCCATCCGGGCGCAGGCGGCGGGCCTTGACGCTATCGGCGAGGTAGACGGGCAGCACCTCGTCCCGCAGATGCCGGACGATTCTCGCATCGCCCACCGGGAAGAGGATTTCCACGCGCCGATTCAGGTTGCGTGGCATCAAGTCGGCGCTGCCGAGCAGGATCTCTTCCTCGCCGCCATTCCGAAAGTAGTAGATGCGGCTGTGCTCCAGAAATCTTCCGACGATGCTGATGACCCGGAGCTTCTGGCAGAGATCCGCTCCCGGTCGGAGGGCGCACATGCCGCGCGCCAGGAGATCCACCTGGACCCCCGCCTGCGCTGCCCGGCAGAGCCACTGGATCATGCGCGTGTCGATCAGCGCATTCACCTTGAAGATCAGATGCCCGCGCTCGCCCCGCCGCTGGTGGTCGATTTCCCGCTGGATGAGGGCCTCCAGCCTGGAGCGCATGTTAACGGGCGACACCAGGAGCTTGCGGTACTCGGTCCGGCGCGAATACCCGGTCAAGACGTTGAAGAGCTCCGTGGCGTCGACGCCGATGTCCTCGTCGCAGGTGAACAGTCCGATATCGGTGTAGAGCATGGCGGTGATGGCGTTGTAGTTGCCGGATGCGAGGTGGGTGTACCGGCGAACACGGTCCCCTTCCTTCCGCACGACCAGCGCGATCTTGGCGTGCGTCTTCAGGCCGGGCAAGCCGTAGATGACGTGGACCCCCTCGCGCTCCAGCGTCCTGGCCCATTCGATGTTGTTCTCTTCGTCGAACCGCGCCTGCAATTCAACCAGGACGGCGACCTGCTTGCCGTGCTTGGCGGCGTGCAGCAGCGCCTCGACGACTGGCGGATTGCGACCCAGGCGGTACAGGGTTTGTTTGATGGCCAGCACGTCGGGATCGCGCGCCGCCAGCCGGAGAAAGTCGATCACCGGCTCGAAGGAATCGTAGGGATGGTGCAGCAGAATGTCCCGCTCCCGGATCGCCGCGAACACGTCGCCGCCGTGCCGGTCGAAGATCGGATCCACCACGGGCGTGAACGGCTGATACTTGAGGTCGGGGCGGTCCAGCCCGTGAAGCGCCATGAGATCCGTCATCCCCAGGGGGGGATCGACCGGATAGAGGTCCTCCGGCCCGAGATCGAGATTCTCGATCAAGGTGTGGCGCATGGCTTCCGGCATCGCCTCGTTTAGCGTGACGCGCACCACGGATCCGAACCGGCGCTGGCGGAGGCTCCGCCGGGTCGTTTCGAGCAAGTCTTCCGCCTCCAGCGGCGGGACGTGGATCTCGGCGTCGCGTGTCACCCGGAAGGGATGGGCTTCGAGCACCTGCACGCCGGGAAAGAGCGCCTCCAGGTGGGCCGCGATCACCTGCTCCAGCCAGACGAAGCACTGCGGAGCCGGGGCGGAGGCATCCCCGGATTCGCCAGTGGGGCCAAGAATGGGCACGAGGCGGGGGAGCGACTTCGGGACCTTGACGCGCGCAAAATGGTCCCGATCCTGCGGATCGCGCACAAGGACTGCGAGATTCATGCTCAGGTTTGAAATGTGGGGAAAGGGTCGACCCGGGTCGTGGGCGAGCGGTGTCAGCACCGGAAACACGATCTCGTCAAAGTATGCCCTGACCAGGGCGCGTTGCTCCTGGCCGAGCGCGTCGTAGTCCAGAACATGGACGTTCTGCCCCGCAAGCCGGGGGATGAGACCACGGAGACACTCACGCGAATCGCGCAGGATCCGATGCGCCATGGGGCGAATCGCGGCAAGCTGCTGTGCGGGCGTGAGTCCGTCGGGTGAAATCTCGGTTTCACCCGCCTGAACCTGCTGCTTGAGTCTGGCGACGCGGACCATGAAGAATTCGGCGAGGAGCGAGCCGACGATGGACAGAAACTTGACCCGCTCGAGCAGCGGATTCGCTTCGTCCTGCGCCTCTTCCAGGACACGCAGATAGTAGCTGAGGGCGCTGAGCTCGTGATTGATATACCGGTGGGTGTCCCCCGGCACGGGGGGTGCTGTTGTCGGCGGCGAGTGGTGAAGGTCCTGGGGCGGGCCATGATCGTTCTGATGGTTGCCGATCATGGCACGCACTTCATCCGTTGGAATCTGGGGGGGAGGACCGGCGGATCTGGTCACGGCGACTGGACCTCTCGCTGTCCGTACCGCCGCATCACGAGGGAGAGGGTTCTACTCGCAGGCTGCCCCGCCTCGCGGAGTCCGGGGGACCGGCACTGACCGGGGCGGTGGAACCCAGGAGGCTCGAGTGAAATAAGGGTGCCGCATCTCGGGTCCGGTGTCAAGGGAGATCTCCGGTCGGTGCTCCGTGCTGATCAATGCGGGCCACCGACGCTCAGATCATCCTGTAAACCTTCCAGGTGACGGCGGTTGCCCGGCCAGGGACGATCCCTGCCTGAAACCGTGCTTGCCAAGGACCCCGGCCTCCCGCATAATACTGGCCATTGGATGGTGCGATGCATAGTGAAGGCAAACTTGAGGAGGAGTTCATGAGGGCAGACGTGCGAAAGTGGACAGGGCTGCTTCTGGCCCTGGTTGCGGTGCTCGCCCTGGCCATGCCGGTGGAGGTCTCCGCGCGGGCGGGCGGCGGCTTCAGCTCGGGGAGCCGCGGGTCCCGCAGCTTCTCCAGCCCCAGCCGGAGCTACAGCGCCCCCTCGCGGCCCACCAGCCCGAGTACCCAGCCGTCAACCCAGCCCAGCCCGGCTCCGGCGCCGCTGGGGCAACCGTCCCCTGCGGGCGGCTTCCTCCGGTCCCTGGCGGGCGGTCTCGTGGGCGGCTTGCTGGGCGGCATGCTGTTCCGGAGCCTGGGCTTTGCCGGTGGCGCCGAGGGATTCGGCGGCGGAGTCGGAATGTTCGACCTCCTGCTCCTGGTGGGGATCGGGTACTTGATCTTCTGGATGGTTCGCCGAAACCGGATGTCGCAAGAGGCCCCGGCCACCGGCTACTATGGCCGGACGTCGGTCGAGCCCTATGAGACGGGGGGCGCGTCCACGGCCACGTTGGACGGGCCGCCCCTCTTCGGTGCGGAGGACCGGGAGCGGGGTCTGGCCCACATCCGACAGATGGATCCCCGGTTCGATGAGGCGGCCTTCAAGGAGTGGTGCACCGACACCTTCTTCCGGGTCCAGGCGGCATGGATGCGGCGGGACATGGACGCGCTCCGGCCGGCCCTGACCGAGGAGATGCAGGAGGCTTTCCGGAAACAGATCGAGGAGGCCAAGGCCAAGGGGCAGATCAACAAGCTGGAGAACATCACCGTGCGCTCGGTGGAGATCACCGAGGTCTGGCAGGAGCAGGGACTGGATTTCGTCACGGTCCGCCTCCTGGCCAATCTGCTGGATTACACTGTGGATGAGGCAGCGGGGAAGGTTGTTGCCGGGAGCGCCACCGAGCCGGTGAAGTTCGAGGAGTTCTGGACCTGGGTCCGGTCCGTGGGGCCGAACCCCTGGCGGCTGTCTGCCATCAATCAGGCGGACTGACGGCCAAATCCTTCGACAGGGCGGGGTTATCCGGGTATCATCTCCCTCGGAATCCTGCTGAATCTTGCGATCGGATCGGCTGGGAAGCAGCCCCAACGGAGATGGGTGCGCGCCGCGGCCGCGGGGACAGGGCGCGCCCGCACGGAGGAATCTCGATGGCGCCACGGATGGTGCAGTGTGCGAAGCTCAATCGGGAGTTGCCCGGGATCGACGAGAGCACCAACGAGGGAGAGGCCGCCGCGGTCTTCCTGCGGTCGCTGGGCTCCGAGGAGCTGGCAAGGCGCGTCCTGGACGGGATCTCCATGGATGCCTGGAAGATGTGGATGGGCCACCTCACCATGGTGATCAACGAGTATCGGCTGGACCCCTCCTCGGACGAGGCCAACGAGATCATCCGGGACCAGATGGACCAGTTCTTCTTCGGCAAGGATGCCGCACTCCCTCCCGGCTACACGCCGCCCCTGTGCAAGTCGTGAGCGGCAGCGGGCATCTGGAAGCAGCCGGGGGGTCATCGTGGCGCGGCCAGGTCTCAAGGTCGTCCTGATCTCCACCTACGAGCTCGGTCGCCAGCCGTTCGGATTGGCCTCACCCGCCGCCTGGCTGGGCCGGACGGGTGCGGCGGTCAGGTGTCTGGACACGGCGGTGGAATCCCCGGACGAGGAGGCAATCCGGGACGCCGACCTGGTGGCGTTTCACGTCCCCATGCACACGGCGACGCGGCTGGCCATCGCCCTCCTTCCCCGCGTCCGGCGACTCAATCCTCACGCCCACCTCTGCTTCTATGGCCTGTACGCCCCCGTGAACGAAGGGCATCTCCGGGCCCTGGGAGCCGGGACGATTCTCGGCGGTGAATTCGAGGCGGGACTGGCCAAGCTGGTGCGGCGGCTCTCCGGGGGGGGAAACGGCGGGCAGGTGGAGCCGGTGGTCTCCCTCGACCGCCAACGGTTCCTGGTCCCGGACCGGGTCACCCTTCCACCCCTGTCTCGCTACGCGCACCTCAACCTCGGCGACGGGCAGCGGCGCACGGTCGGCTACACCGAGGCCAGTCGCGGCTGCAAGCACCTCTGCCGCCACTGCCCGATTGTCCCCGTGTATGCCGGGCGCTTTCGCGTCGTCCAGCCGGACGTGGTGCTGGAGGACATCCGCCGGCAGGTGGCGGCCGGGGCGCGGCACATCAGCTTCGGGGACCCGGACTTCTGGAATGGCATCGGCCACGCCATGCCGCTGGTGCAAGCCCTCCACGCCGAGCACCCCGACCTCACCTACGATGTGACCATCAAGATCGGCCACCTCCTCACGCACCGGCGACACCTCACGACGCTTCGGGATACGGGGTGTCTGTTCGTGACGAGCGCGGCGGAGTCCGTGGACGACCGCGTCCTCGCCCTCCTGGACAAGGGCCACAGCCGCCGGGACTTCGAGGAGGTGGTCCGTCTCCTCCGCGAGACCGGCCTCACGCTGCATCCGACCTTCGTGGCCTTCACGCCGTGGACCTCGCTCCCGGCCTACCTGGAACTGCTGGAGGCCGTGGCACGCCTTGACCTGGTGGAGCAGGTCGCGCCGATCCAGTTGGCCCTGCGGCTCCTGATCCCGGCCGGCTCCCGCTTGCTCGACCTGCCGGAGACCCTGGAGGTGCTGGAAGGCTTCGACCCGGTTCGGCTGAGCTACCGCTGGCGCCACCCCGACCCGCGGGTGGACCGGCTCCAGGAAGAGGTGCAGGGGTTCGTGCAGCGGGCAGAGGCGACCGGGACGGGCCGGCGCGAGATCTTCGAGGGCGTGTGGGGGATCGCCGCCCGGGCGGCGGGTCTGGGGGGCCGATGCGGGCCGGCGCGGCCGCCGGGGCACGCCTGTGCCCCAAATGCAGACAGGCCAAGCCGACCTCCGATCCCCTACATGAGCGAGTCCTGGTACTGCTGAGTGGAGCCAACCCAGGAGCAGTTGGCTCCTCTCGCCCCCATCTGAAGAAAGCGGGGAATCCGATGCGCCACCGGTCCGACCCGAGTGGACGCCCCTCGACCGGGCTGCAGGTGGGCGTGACCCCGGGCCCGGCCCATGGAAGCGATGCGGGCATGGCCGGGCCGGCGCGGCGGATCATGCTGCTGTATGCCACGACCGGCTACGAAGGGCGGGATTTCCGCGATGCCGCCCGGCGTCTGGGGGTCGCCTGCATCCTGGGAACGGACCGCTGTCACGTCCTGGAGGATCCCTGGGGCGACAGCGCGCTCCCCCTGCGCTTCGAGGAGCCGGAGGTCGCCGCACGGGCGATCGTCGAATACGCGCAGGAGGCGCCCCTCGACGCCGTCATCCCGGTGGGCGACAGGCCGACCTTGACGGCCGCCATGGCCGCGTCCGCCCTGGGTCTGCCGCACAATCCGGTCGAGGCGGCGGCGGCCTGCCGGAACAAGTTCCTCGCCCGGCAGCGGTTCCGCGAGGCGGGCCTCCCCGTCCCCTGGTTCTCCCGGTTCCCCATCGCGGCAGATCCGTGGAGCCTGCTGTCCGAGATCCGCTTTCCCTGCGTGCTGAAGCCGCTCTGCCTTTCCGCCAGCCAGGGGGTCATCCGTGCCGACGACCCCGAGGGCTTCGCCTCGGCGTTCCGGCGCGTCCGGGCCGTGCTCTGCACACCCGGCGTCCGGCGGTCGAAGGATCCGGCGTCCGACTGGATCCTGGTCGAGGGTTTCATCCCCGGGCGGGAGGTTGCCGTGGAGGCACTGCTGGATCGCGGACGCGTCCGGCCGCTGGCCCTCTTCGACAAGCCGGACCCGCTGGACGGCCCCTACTTCGAGGAGACGATCTACGTCACGCCCTCCCGGCTTCCGGGCGAAGCGCAGGCCGCCATCCTCGCCGGCGTCGAGCGGGCGGCTCGCGCCATCGGCCTGGTCCATGGGCCGATCCATGCGGAGCTGCGTCTCAACGAGGCCGGCCCGTGGGTCCTGGAGGTGGCCGCGCGGGCGATCGGCGGGCTGTGCTCGCGGGTGCTCACCTTCGGGACCGGGATCTCCCTGGAGGAGCTGATCATCCGCCACGCCCTGGGGGTGGATGTGGCGCCCCTCACTCGCGAGGACGCTTCGGCGGGCGTGATGATGATCCCGATCCCTCAGGCCGGCGTGCTGCACCGGGTGCGCGGGCTCGAGGCGGCTCGGAAGGTGCCCGGCATCGTCGAGGTGACGATCACGGCCAAGCCAGGCGAGGAGATCCTCCCGCTTCCGGAGGGTTCGTCCTATCTCGGCTTCATCTTCGCTCGCGCCGCCTCGCCCCAGGGAGCCGAGGCGGCCCTCCGCCAGGCGCACGCGACACTTCGATTCGGCATCTCCCCCCGCCTCCCGATCGCCGGCTGACGGCGGTCCAAGGTCCCAGGTTCGAGGCGGCACTGGACCCAGGGCATCGGACATCGGACGTTGACAGTCGGTTGACTCCGTCCCCATTGCCTGTTATCGTTCCGGCCGTTCGAGGACCATCCCAGGAGGCTGGCGGCCGTGCCGGCAAGGTTGCCACGGAATGGCCGCCGGGACGTGGGGCTGTGGGCCATGGGGACGACGCGATTGCGGGGGGTGAGGCGAGGACTCAGGCGGGTCATCCGTGCCTTGCTGAGCTGGGCGTCCCTGTTTGCCATCCCCGTGGGGATTGGCACCGGCTTGAAGGGGTACAAGACGCTGGGGGCCCTGCTGATCCTGGGGGGAACCCTGGCCTACTTTCTCGTCGATCCCATCATGATGGTCCTCGACCTCAAGCCTTCCGACGAATCCGAGTGAACCCGGACGTGGAAGCGGACGATGCGGCCGACACGTCCTGGGCGCCCGGATCAAGCGCGCATTGAGCGGCGGGGAAGAGTCCCGTACACTCGCTTCGAGGGATGATCCCCGGCAGCGGACCCTCCAGGAGATCATGCAAGGGCTTCACGACCCTCAGGGAACGTCCTCGGAATGCGAAAGGAAGAAGAAGATACGCGTGGGCTTGAGGGAGACCGCCCGCCAGGGAGGCCCCGAATCATCCTGGTGGTCGACGACACCCTCGCGATGCTGAACCTGATAACCGCGGCGCTGGGGGGTCTGTACGAGGTCCATCAGGCCCGGAGTGCCTCCGAGACGCGGGAACAGCTCGGCATGATCACCCCCGACCTTCTCATCCTGGACGTCAGGCTGGGCGACGAGGACGGCTTGAACCTCCTCGCAGAGTTCCGGCAAGTGAGCACGGCGCCGGTCCTGCTGATCACGGGCCATGGCAGCGAGGCCGTGGCGATCCAGGCCCTGCATCTTCGCGCCAACGCCTACATGCAGAAGCCGTTCAAGCTGGCGGCCTTGCGCGCCCAGGTGGCCGCGCTCCTGGCGGAGGGGCCGCGGCCCGAGCACCTGGCCGAACGGGCGCAGCAACTGATGGACAGACTCGGTGAGCAACTGGACTCGGCGACGGAGGTAGCGAGCCGACTGGGGGTTTCGCCCCGTTTCCTCCTGTACGCCTTCCGGGGCAGGTTCGGGCGCACACCCAGCCAGTATCTCCGCGAGGTCCGGATTCGCCGCGCACAACATTGGCTTCTGACGACGGACCTCCCGATTGCGACCATCGCGGTCCGGACGGGTTTCCGGGATGCCTCGTACTTCGACCGCGCCTTCAAGCGGCAGGTCGGCGTCTCGCCTCTCGTGTTTCGACGAACGCACGTGGCGGAGACGCCCCCTGCCCCGGATCCGCCCCCGGAGCCACCCGCCGGCACTGAATAGACATGCCCCGTCCTTCGGCCGGGAAATCCGTTGCGTGCGTCGTTGGAAGGGGGGATAATGCCGCCGGGTTCATCGGACGTGCGAACCGCTTCTGAGCCTGCCGTCGGGGATGGTCGGAATCCTCTGATCGACTCGGATCGCACATTCTTGGCCACCAGCGGGTGGGTCGTCCGTGGGCGACCCCCCAGGATTCGCCGCAAGCGGACGAAACAACGGGCGGGGAGCGAGCCATGCTGAGCGGGACGGTCACGACGGTCTTCGGGGACGACATCAACACCGATGACATCATCCCGGCGATGTACCTGGTCAAGAGCGACGATCCGGAGTACTTCGCCACCTACGCCTTCGCGAAGTTCGATGCCGAGTTCCGGAACCGCTGCCTGCAGCGCCCGGCAAATGTGGTCGTGGCGGGAAAGAATTTCGGATGCGGCTCCAGCCGGGAGCAGGCCGTGTACGCCCTGCAGTACAACCGGGTCGTGTGCGTCATTGCGGAGTCGTTTCCGGACATCTTCTACCGGAACTCCCTGGCGAATGGGCTGCCGCTGATCGCCCTGGCGGATCGCAGCGGACTCGGTCTGGGGGATGCACTCGAGGTGGACATGCAGGCCGGCGTCGTCCACAATCGGACCCGAGATGCCCACCTGCCGTTCCAGATGAAGGGGGAGGACCGCCGGACGTTCCTCGCGGGCGGAATGACCGCCCGCGTGCGCGCCCACCTGGAGGAGATCCTGGCGCAGCGGTAGCGAAGGCGAAGAGGCGCAGGGGGCAGGGCAGGATGATTCCCCGAGGCGCCTCTGCGCCCCGGCTCCCCTGCGCATGGAGCGGAGTGAAGCCATGGGACAGACGATGGTCGAGAAGATCATATCGCGGCAGGTGGGTCGCCCGGTGCACTCCGGCGACAAGATCGAGCGCCTGCCGATCACCAAGCTGTTCTTCAACGATGTCATCGGGCCGCCCGCCATCAAGACCCTCGCCAATCTCTTCGGCGAGACGTTCAAGCAGCACGGCAAACCCGTCCAGGTCTTCGACCCGCGCCGGGTCTTCTTCATCCCCGATCATTCCGTCCCCGCCCTCTCCATGGAGGTGGCCGAGGGCGTGGACCTCATGGAGACCTTCGGGCGGGAGCAGGGGATCACGGTCTATCGCGAAGGGGATGGGATCGAGCACGTGGTCCTGATCGAGGGGGGACACATCCTGCCGTGGGACATCGTCCTGGGGACCGATTCCCACACCTGTACCAACGGCGCCATGGGCGCCCTGGCCTTCGGTGTCGGAACCACCGAGGGGGCCTACGCCATGGCCACCGGCCACATCTACGACTTCACCGTTCCGGAGACGATCCAGTTCGAGACCGCCGGGTCGTTCCAGAAGGGGGTCTACTCCAAGGATCTCATCCTGCACATCATCGGGAAGCTGGGGGCCGGAGGCTGCTCGCGGCGGGTGGCCGAGTTCGTCGGGGATGGCATCCGGCGGCTCAGCATGGACGCCCGCACCACGATCTGCAACATGGCCGTCGAGATGAGCGCCCGCACGGGGATCATGCCGGTGGATCCGACCCTGGAGGCGTATCTGGCGGGCCGGGCGCAGTGGCCGGTGGAGCCCATCGCCAGCGACCCCGACGCCCAATTCGCCGATCGCGTGGCGGTGGACCTGTCCGCCCTGGAGCCCATGGTGGCCTTCCCCCACAAGCCAGCCAACGCCGTTCCGGTGTCGCGCGTCGCGGAGACGATCGCCAGGAGCCAGGCGCAGCCGACCACCGACTTTCCGGCCGTCTATACGGACAGGATCACCGATGCCTTCCTGGGGGCCTGCACCAACGGCCGCTACGAGGACCTGGTGGAGGCCGCGCAGGTGCTGCGAGGCCACAGGGTCAACCCGGATGTGTGCTTCATCGTCATCCCCGCCAGCCGAAAGGTCTACGAACGCGCCATGGACGAGGGGATCCTGCAGGTCTTCATCAAGGCCGGCGCCAACATCGAGTCCTCGAACTGCGGCCCCTGCTTCGGCAGCCACATGGGAGTCCTCTCGCGGAAGGCGCAGATGGTGAGCAGCAGCAACCGGAACTACCAGGGCCGCATGGGGTCCCGGGACGCGCGCATCTTCCTGGCCAGCCCCGCCACCGTGACCGCCAGCGCCATCGAGGGAAAGCTCGCGGATCCGAGGAAGTATCTGTGAGGGAGAATGACCAATTCCCAATGACCAAATCCCAATG
>DATIFO010000095.1:0-3020 GCA_035455275.1 Methylomirabilis sp. (SeqCode)
CCGGGATCACAACGCGAATCTACGATTTCGCCCTGGCGCTGGTGGGGTGGCTCAAGGGCGGCCTGGGCCACGTGAACGTGGTGGGCTCGGTGATCTTTGCGGGGATGTCCGGCACGGCGGTGGCGGATGCGGGCGGTCTCGGGAACATCGAGATCAAGGCCATGCGCGACCACGGCTACAGCGTGGACATCGCCGTGGGGATCACGGGGGCCTCCTCGACCATCGGCCCCATCATCCCGCCGTCGCTTCCTTTCGTGGTCTACGGGGTCATGGCCAACGCCTCCATCGGGAAGCTGTTCGCGGCCGGAGTCATCCCCGGGCTGGTGATGGCCCTCACCATGATGATCATGGTCACTTACTACGCCCATACCCGCGGCTGGCACCGGGACGCGAGGTTCTCCGTCGTCGCCCTCTGGCGGACGTTCAAGCGGGCCTTCTTGCCGCTGCTCACCCCCATCATTCTGGTGGGCGGCATGACCACCGGCGTGTTCACGCCGACCGAGGCGGCCATCGCCGCTACCGTGTATGCCCTCCTGTTGGGGATGGGGATCTACCGGACGCTATCATTGAAGAAGCTCATCAAGGTGAGCATGGAGACGGCCGAGACCACCGCCATCATCCTGTTGATCGTGGCGGGGGCCTCGATCTTCGGGTACCTGATCACGCTGACGAAGGTCACGGACAATGTGTCCGCGCTGGTCCTCTCCATCACGACGACGCCCTGGATCGTCCTTCTCCTGGTGAACCTCTTCCTGCTCATCGTCGGCTGTTTCATGGAGACGATCGCCTCCATCACCATCCTGGTGCCGGTGCTCCTGCCCCTGATGGACAAGATCGGCGTGGACCCGGTCCATTTTGGCTTGATCATGGTCCTGAACTTGATGATCGGTCTCCTCACGCCGCCTGTGGGGATGGTTCTCTACATCCTGGCCCGAGTGGCGAATATCTCCTTCGAGCGGACGACCAAGGCCTGCCTGCCCTTCCTCATTCCGCTCCTGATCAGCCTGGCGCTGGTCACCTACTGGCCCAGCATGGTCATGTTCCTGCCCAACTTGTTTTACAGGTGAGGTCGGTGGGTGATGGTGATGCTGATAGGAATTTCGTCCTTGCCGTTCACGCGCGGGTTCGTCGCGCCGGCCGTCTCACGCGGTAGGCTGGCCGCGCTTCCTCGACCCGAAACCCGATGGAGCGCCGCGGCTTCAGGGGCGGTGCCAGGAGCTGCCGGATGGCGTCGAAGACTGCCCAGAACTGCGCGTCGTCCCTCCTCTCAAGTTCCTCCAGCTTCCCGGCCAGATCCTCATGCGAGGCGAGGATTCGCCGAAGTCGCTCGAACGCCCGCATGATCTCGACATTGACCCTGATCGCTTTCGGGCTGTTCAGGACCCGCGAGAGCATGCGGCACCTTGCTCAGTAAAGGATGGCCCGGGCCAGCAACATCCCGACGGACTTGCCCCCGATCAGCCCCGTCCCGATCATGCGATTCCGGATGGCAAACAGGTCGTTGAGATCCAGGTATCGCAGGGCGAGGGAGATGATCCGCTCGTCCCGGGTCACCATCATCCGCAGCAGCCGGAGGAAGGTCGTCTCCGCCTCATCTCGCGGTCGGACCCCCCTGGCCACCGCGTCCAGGACCCCCCCTGCCTGGAGGAACTTGCGATCCCACAGGTCCAGGGTCCGCGAGACGGAATCCACCCGCTGCGCCGCCATCTCGGCGAGCATTTCCGCCAGCACGGCGCTCTTCGTCAGGGGCCGGAACGCCTCCCCGTCCCACTGGTGGGGGAGATACATCGTCGGCGAGTGCCGCCTGAAGGCCTTGAGGGGATGCACGTACAGCTTCCCCCTGTACCGGAAGACATCCAGAAGCAGTTGCGTCGTGTCGCGAATGGCGGACACGGCCCCATAGGAGTGGCTGTCCCGGAACAAGGCGAAGTACGTCACCGTCTCCAGGTCGTAGAGATACGGACAGGTCACCTGGAAGAAATTGCCCAGCATCAGATCGCTATACCAGTCCGCCGCCAGGTCGGACAGGGCATCGAACACGTAGAACGTCCCCCGCCCTGCGGCCTCGATCACCTTGTGGATCTCGCCGGTAAACGTTTCGAACCCGACCTCGGGGCTCGAGCGGTACACTTCCGCCCCGCCCCCGTCCGGAACCAGTTCCGGATGCCGGGCGAAGCGGAAGTAGATGAGCCTCCTCCCCTGCCGCCGGGCATCGGCGCACAGCGCCTCCACGAAGGGGGCATAATCTTCAATGGTGTCCACCTGCCAGACGATATTGTCGCCCGGCAACAGGCCCCGCAGGACCCGGTCCAGTCCCGGTAACCCGGTGCTGAGGGTGCGCCCCTGCCTCGTCATGGAGGCCTCCTTGTCAGCGTTGGACCCCTCGAACCGCTCCCGCCGGCCCCGCCTCCCTTCGAAGCGACTGGCCTGCCCCCACCGATTGGCCCGCGTCAAATGGTAGTTCATGGCAGCTCATAATGCCAGCGAGGGCCCGAGACACCCCCCACCCGGGGCGAGGAGCGCATCGCCAGTGGCGGCCTGATCGGGTCAGGTCCTCCGGAGGGCAGAGGCGCCTCGGACGCATGCGGGACCAGCCTCGGGCCGCGTTCCCTTCCCTCTTGGTCACCCAGGCTGGCAGTCCTCGACGCGGGCGGCCCAGACCTACGAGTTCCGCCACTGCCGCACGAGCAGTTCCTGCAGCCGGGTGGCCACGAGCCCGCCGGTGACCGTGACGGCGCCCCCGACCGTGACCATCACGTCCCTTGTGGATGGCGCGATGCTGACGGCGGCCATCGTGTCGGTGACGGGGACCGTCTCCAGCAAGATCGACGAGGTCACGGACTCGGTGAATGACGTGGCTGCCCAGGTGAATGGCACCACGACGCTGGGGCGCGAGAGATTCTTTCGGGAGCGGCCTCTGGGGAGGACGCCAGACGGGGACCGCGAGATGCGCAAGACCATCGTCATCCGCAGGTGGATTCTCTCTTGACACCGAAGAAACGGCCGGGTCCCGTATTACA
>DATIFO010000096.1:0-35405 GCA_035455275.1 Methylomirabilis sp. (SeqCode)
CATGGACGTGCGCGCCTCCACGTCGCGGCCGTTCAGCACCGCGCGCCGCAGGCACGTCCCGGCCAGCTCGATGGCCTTCTCGCTCCACAGGTCGCTGATGGGGTTGGACCCGATGTAGCTGGGCCGCTCGGCGGGCGAGCCCGGTCGCGCCCTGGCGTTGTACGGCCTGGCGGTGAACGATTCGATGGCGTGACACAGGACGTCGAATCCCGAGGCCGCCGTGACCTCGGGCGGCAGGCTCAGCGTGTTCAGGGGATCGATCAGGGCGAGTGTCGGCCGCAGGTACCGGTGGGAGATGCCGGTCTTCACCTTCAGGTCCAGTAGATCCAGGGCCAGAACCGGCGTGCTCTCGCTCCCCGTGCCGGCCGTGGTGGGGATCGCCACGAGCGGCTTGAGGGGGCCGGGGACAGGTCGTCCCTGACCGATGGGCTTGTTGAGATACTCGGTGAGCGGAGCGGGGTGGACGGTGAACAGGTTCATGGCCTTGGCCGTGTCGATGACGCTCCCCCCGCCGAGCGCGACGAAGGCGTCCGGCCTCTCCTCGCCGGCGAAGGCCACGGCATCGGCCACGGACTTGTCCGTGGGCTCCACGTGGGTGCGGTCATACACGCTGGCTCGGATGCCGTCATCCTCCAGGATCCGCCGGACGCGATCGGCGAGCCCGACCTCGGTGAGACCACGGTCCGTGACGAGGAGGACCCGCCCGCCCCCGAGACGCTTCAACTCGAACGGGAGTTCCTCCGTCGCACCGATGCCGAACTTGATCGGCACGGTCTCCATGGGAATGATGGTCTCATTCGGCCAGCCGATGTCGCGCATCACATGGTTCCCCCCGGATAAAGATTCCGCCCCCCACCCTTGCCCTCCCCCTCCAAGAGGGGGAGGGAGCGGGACGGGGGATCTGAGAATCTGCGAAATCTGCGGATCAGCCAATTCTGTTCCTCCAAGCCGGTGCGCCGCCCCCCGGATCAGGACGCCACCTTCCCCCGCTCCCGGAGTGAGTACTTGAGGATCTTCCCGGTGGCGGTCTTCGGCAACGGTCCGAACACGATGTGCCTCGGAGCCTTGAAGTGCGCCAGGTTCTCACGGCACCAGCGGATGAGGTCCTCCGTCGTGACGGGGCCCGCGTCGGGCTTGAGGGTCACGAAGGCGCAGGGGGTCTCGCCCCACTTCTCGTCGGGCCGGGCGACGACCGCCGCCTCCATGACGGCGGGGTGTCTGTACAGCACCTCTTCAACCTCGATGGACGAGATGTTCTCGCCTCCGGAGATGATGATGTCCTTGAGGCGGTCCTTCACCTCCATGTAGCCATCCGGATGCCAGACCGCGAGGTCTCCCGTGTGGAGCCAGCCCCCGTGGAAGGCCTCCCGCGTGGCATCCCGGTTCTTGAGGTAGCCCTTCATCACGGTGTTCCCGCGCAGCATGACCTCCCCCAGGGTCCTGCCATCCTTGGGCACGGGCAGGAGCGTCAGGGAGTCGGCAACCATCATGTCTTCGAGGGTGGGGTAGCGGACCCCCTGACGGGCGAGTCGGGCCGCCCGGTCCTTCTGCGGGAGCGCGTCCCATTCCGCCTGCCAGGCGCAGACCGTGGACGGGCCGTAGGTCTCCGTCAGGCCGTAGAGGTGGGTGACGCGGAAGCCCATGGCCTCCATGGCGGCGACCACCGCCGAGGGGGGAGCGGCGCCGCCCGTCGCCACCTCGACAGGGTGTTCGAAGCGGACCTTCAGCTCTGCCGGGGCGTGAATGAGCATGGAGAGCACGACGGGCGCCCCGCACATGTGGGTGACCCGGTGCGTCTTGATGGCGGGGAAGATCAGGGCAGGGTCTGCCTTCCGCAGGCACACGTGGGTCCCGCCCACGGCCGTGACCCCCCAGGTATAGCTCCAGCCGCTGCAGTGGAACATGGGCAGCGTCCACAGGTAGACAGACCGCGGCGTGAGGCCGAAGGTGAGGGAGTTCCCCAGGGCGTTCAGATAGGCCCCGCGGTGGCTGTAAACGACCCCCTTGGGATTCCCCGTGGTGCCCGAGGTATAGAGCAGGCAGATCGCCTGCCACTCGTCCGCAGGCTGCTGCCAGTGGAAGTCGGGGTCGCCATCCAGGAGGAAGGCCTCGTAGTCCGTCGCATCCGGAAGTCTCAGGTCCGTCTCTCTTGCATTCGGCGGATCGGCGATGTGGATGACGGGAATCTTCCGTTCGGCAAGGGTCAGCGCCTTTCCGATGGTGTCGGAGAATTCCGTGTCGGCGAGGAGGCACCTGGCCTCCCCGTGCTCCAGGATGAAGGCGATCGACCGGGCATCCAGCCGGAAATTGAGGGCGTTCAGGACGGCGCCGGCCATGGGCACGCCGTAATGGGCCTCCAGCAAGGCCGGGACGTTGGGGGCCATGACCGCCACCGTGTCACCGGGGCCGATCCCGTGACGGGTGAGGGCCGAGGCCAGTCTCCGGCAGCGGGCGTAGAACTCGGCATAGGTGAAGACTCGGTCGCCGTGGATGACCGCCGCCTTTGCCGGATACACGGCCGCCGAGCGGGCCAGGAAGGAGAGGGGGGTCAGGGGGGCATAGTTCGCCGGTCCCCGATCCAGGTCCACCTCAAAGAGATTCATCGGTGTCGCGCCTCACGGACGAAACGGCATTGGCTCATGCCCGGTCGCGCAATTCAATGCGATTTCCAGGTCTCGTCGCCCCGGCGTCAAATCCCCCTTTCGCCCCCCTTTGACGAAGGGGGGGGACGGGGGGATTTCCCGGGAATGACGGCATGCTAACGCCAATTGGCTCTCGCTTACACGATGAAGGGCTCGCGCGCCGGTGCCCTCACAGGCTGCTCGCCAGATGGCCTCCGTCCACGGGAATGACGGCCCCGGTCATGTACCGCGACGCGTCGGATGCCAGCAGGAGCAGCACGCCGTCGAGGTCGTCCGGCTCGCCCGGGCGACGTTGGGGGATGCGGCGGACGATGGCCTTTCCGGCCTCGCTCTCCAGGAAATCCCGGTTGAGATCGGTCCGGATGTAGCCGGGGGCGATGGCGTTCACCCGAATCCTGTGCCGGGCCAATTCCAGCGCCAGCACCTTCGTGAGGTGAATGAGCCCGGCCTTGGAGGCGCAGTATTCGGGGATCCCTCCCACGACTCCGAGGCCGAGGATGGAAGCGATGTTGATGATGACCCCGCCCTGGCCGTGGGCGATCATGCGCCTGGCCGTCTCCTGCGCAACCAGCCAGGCCCCCTTGAGGTTCGTGTCCACCACACGGTCCCAGTCACGCTCGTCGTGATCGAGCAGGGGCTTGCCGACGACGACCCCCGCGTTGTTGACCAGCGTGGTGATGGGGCCCAGGTCGGCCTCCGTCCTCGCCACGGCTTCGCGGACGCTCGCCGCATCCGTCACGTCGAGGGCGACCGACACGGCCTTCCCCCCGAGGCCGCGGATCTCCGCCGCAGCCTCCGCCAGCCTGTCGGCCGAGCGAGCCGCCAGCGCCACGGCGGCGCCCTCCCTGGCCAGCGTGCGGGCGAAGTGGCGGCCCAGGCCGCTCGACGCCCCCGTGACCAGAATCCGCTGTCCCTCAAGCCGGAAGAGGTCGCCCATCAGTCCTCGATCCCGGCCACCCATTTGGCGTACGCGTAGGCGGCCCGAGAGTCGTAGGCGCGGAACAGGGCCAGCTTCTCCGCCTCGATGGAGCCCTCCGCGTGAACCGCCAGGACCTCCTGGTAGCCGCCGAAGTCCGACGCGGTCAGATCCCGGACCATCTTGAAGGCCTGCAGGCGCTTGTCCCCCGAGATCCCCTTCTTGCCCGCGAGATATTTCTTCACCAGGGGGCCGATCTCGGGGCTCTGGAGGTCCCGCCCGGACGGCCCGGTGACCACCAGCCCGCCGCTCACGTCCTGGACCCACTGGACCGCCTGATGGTAGTGGCTGGCGAAATGATGCTTGGCGATGTTGACCAGCATCTGGCTGGGCACGGCGATTCCCGGCTCCACCATCCGGGATTGCAGGGCGGCGTGGTGGGTCAGGGCCCGCAGCGTCTCGGCGTAGCTGATCAGGTGGATCATCTTCTCCCGGATGTGGGAGACCTTCTCCAGGCCGTTGTACTCGGCCATCAGCCGGGCGCAGCCCACCAAGAGGTCCACCAGCGGCAGCTTGTACGAGATGGCCGTGAAGCGATGAAACTCGACGAAGGTGAGGGCCAGCGGTCCCGCAAACTGCCACTCGCCCTTCAGGAAAACCCGGTCCCACGGGACCAGCACGTCGTCGAAGACGGTCAGCGTCTCCATCATCCGGTGCCGGCTGCTGATGGGATGATCGAAGGTGTCCATCCGGGTCGCGCCGTAAGGCGCGGCGATGAGCGTCAGCCCCTTGGTATTGACCGGGACGGCAAAGCTCACGGCATAGTCCCGATCTCTTTCCCCGAGCGCCCGCGTCGGCAGCACAATGATCTCGTTGGCGTTGGTGGAGACGGAGGTGTGGACCTTGGCACCCCGGACCCGGATGCCTTCCTGGCCCTCGCCCACGATGTGGACGTACAGGTCGAGATCGGGCTGTTCGGAGGGGGCCAGACTCCGATCGCCCTTCACATCGGTCTGGGCGACGGCCAGGGCCAGGTCGTTATCCTGGCAGTAGGCGTGATACCGGCGCACCCGCTCCAGGTACTTCGTCCCCAGCCTGTCGTCCATCTGCTTGGCCAGGATGTGCAGGGCGAAGAGGGCGTCGGTCCCGATCTCCTTGATCAAGACGACCAGGGTGCGTCCGAGCCGCGTGGCCTGTTCGATGAGGGCGCTCCGCCGCAGGAGGTCGTCGCTGCTCCTGGGAAGCCGGTAGTACCGGCTGATGAGCCGCCCGGTCTCCTCGTCCTTGACGGTCGCGAGATCTTTCCACTGCGGGTCTTCGGCCATGCGGTAGTCGATGCTCGCGTGCTCGATGGCCACCTGGATGACGGGGTGCGCCGTCACGTCGGGGACCCGCTCGCCCTTGTAGTAGACGGTTCGCCCGTCTCGCAGCGAGACGACGTACTCCTCGGGTGTCCTCAGCGCCATGGCCTTCACCCCGTTCCGTCTGCCTGTCCACCTGTCTGTCGCTGATGCCGAACTTGTCGACTGGAGCGTTGCCTACGCTGGAGACCGCACAGGATATCCCGTTCGGAGCGAGGAATACAATGGCGAAGCGCCTGCGGTTATCTACCGCAAAGGATCAAAGGCGGGCGGGAGCAGGGAAGTCGGATCGGCAGCGCCGGCTGGATGCCGCGGCCACCCCTCCTCTGTCACGGGGCACATTCGCGGCAGACCCCCCGGTCCCCTCCCATGGCTCTCCTGTTGTTTAGCCCACGATGGGCCGGCGGTCAAGAGAACAAACAGCTCCCGTGACGCATTCCTCCTGTCCGCCGGGAATTCCGAGCCCCCTGAGAAGGAGCGACGGCTGCCCTTTGCTTGCCGCCACGCGTAGGACGAACCCCGACGAGCTGTCAGCGGTGATCGGACACAGAATTGCGGATTTCTCTGATGGCGCGGGCGATGGAGATGCAGTATCTTGCGTTGGGACCTTTTTTTCCTCAGTGCCAGGAATCCGGAGATCTGCGTTTCTCGCCCCGACTCTGGACGAGCGAGGGTGGGAGCGAGAAGCCTATGGCCAATAGCCGCGCCACGGCAGCCCCTCATCCTCACCCTTCACGCAAGAGGGGGAGAGGGTTGAAACGGTGCCTCGCCGGAATCCGTCACCGCTGTTGTTGAAACCTGGAGTCCTCAGAAGATAGACCGATCAGACGGTGAAGCAGGATTCCCTGCTGCGAGAAGCCGGAACGCATGCATTGGGGCCACGCCCCTTGTCCAGGAGAATCCCATGCAGGGCGGTGAGAGGAAGACGCTGCGAGGCCGGGTGTTGGCGTACCAGCACTGGATCCCACCGGCGGTACTTGTCTTGGGCATCGTTGCGACCTCCATCCTGATCTGGGCTTTCCAGATCATCGAACGAGAGTCGGTCAGCTTCAGGCAAATCGAGGCCCTTGAGGACATCCGGATCAAGGCAACCACATTCCATCTCTGGCTCGAGGAAGCCGTCGCTGGAGGGAGTACGGAGGACTTCCAGCGAACCGTTCAAGACCTTGCGGGGGCGATGAAGCTGTCCCACGCCCTCCTCCACGGTGGGGAAACGGAACGCGGTGCGCCACTGCCACCCATCGAGGAACCCGGCGATCGACGCGAGGTGGAGAAGATCGGAAAGCTGCTGGGCGATTACCGAGATATTGCGCTCAAACGGTATGCCAGTCCATGGGCCGCGGGGATCGGCTCGGACCTTGATAGGCAATGCAATGCGGTGTTCAGAGAGCTTCAGGAGGCAATCGAGGACTACGAAGAGCCTGCCGAGAAGAAACAGATTGTGGACCACGCGAATTCGAGACGCCTCCTCTTCAGCGCCATTTTTCTCTGGACCTTGGTCGTGGCAGTAACGACGGTCACGTTCCACAAGATGGAGAGACGGCGAAGTCGCGCGGAGCTGGCCCTGGAGAGGGCGTATGACGACATGGAGCAGAACGTGCTGATCCGGACTGCCGATCTGGCGGAGGCCAACAGGCAGCTCGAAAGGGAGATCGCCGACCGGGAGCGAGCTGAGGTCTCCCTCAGGGCGAGCGAGGAAGAATTCAGAAGGCTTTCCTTGCAGTTTCAGACCGTCCTGGACACCATTCCTGATTCTATCAGCCTCGTGTCGCCAGACTTGAAGGTTCGTTGGGCCAACAGGAGCGCGGGTGTTCAACCTTGGGTGGAGACCGAAGATCCTGGCGGAGGACACTGCCACAGGCTTCAACACGATGAGTCCTCCCCCTGCAATGGATGTCCGGCCATTCGGAGCTTCACCTCCGGCAAGCCGGAAAGCGCCCTCATCACGACCGCCGACGGCAGGCAGTGGGATATCCGGACGGTTCCCATAGTCCGCGAGGACGGCACGATTGAGAGCGTCCTGGAGGTGGCGTCGGACATCACCGAGAAGATCTCCCTCCAGGCAGAAACGATGCGCACCGCCCACTTGGCGTCCATCGGGGAGCTGGCAGCCGGGGTGGCCCACGAGATCAACAACCCGATCAACGGAATCATCAACTACGCCCGAATACTGTCGAACAAGAGCGACGGCGAGAGCCAGGAGCATGATCTCGCCAACCGGATCCTCAGGGAGGGTCGGCGGATCGCTGACATTGTCCGGGGACTCCTCCTCTTTGCCCGTGGTGGAAAACGCAACAAGGCGGCAATCCATGTCAGGGAGATACTCTCGGACTCCCTGGGGCTTACGGGCTCACAATTGCGCAAGGAGGGGATCGACGTTCAGTCCGCCATTCCCGACGACCTTCCCGAAGTCATCGCCGATCCCCAGGAGATGCAGCAGGTCTTCATGAACATCATCAGCAATTCGCGATATGCCCTGAACCAGAAATATCCCGGTCGGCACGATGAGAAGAGCTTGCAAATTCGTGCGGTACGAGTGGCCGGCGGGACAAGCGGCCCGTGCGTCCGGATCACGTTTCACGATCGCGGGGTGGGCATCCCGGCCGGCATCATCGAAAAGATCAGAGATCCATTCTACTCG
The DNA here is from genome assembly GCA_035455275.1 of Methylomirabilis sp. (SeqCode). Classification (GTDB taxonomy): domain Bacteria; phylum Methylomirabilota; class Methylomirabilia; order Methylomirabilales; family 2-02-FULL-66-22; genus 2-02-FULL-66-22. Next base: position 7,561 of record DATIFO010000096.1, read on the forward strand.
ACGAAACCGGCGGGCAAGGGGACGGGCCTCGGGTTGAGCATCAGCGACGGCATCATAAGTGAGCACGGCGGGAAGCTTTCCATCGAGAGTGCGGAAGGCGAATCCACCACCGTGATCATCGATCTGCCGGCCAGGGAGAAAGGCAATGGCCAGAATCCTCGTCATTGACGACGAAGAAAGCATTCGATTCACCTTCGAGAGCTTTCTCGCAGAGGCAGGGCACCAGGTGGTCTGCGCGACGGGCTATGATGAGGCGCTCACGCGGCTCTCCGAAACAGAGTGCGATCTCGTATTCTCAGACATCATCCTGGAAGGGAAGACGGGGCTCGAGTTTTTGCGGGAGTGCCGGGCATGTGGCGAGAGCTGTCCTGTGGTCATGATCACGGGGTATCCCGATGTTGAGACGGCGTCCGAGGCGGTCCGCCTGGGAGCCTTTGACTATCTCCCCAAGCCCGTTGAAATGGAGGCACTGCTGCACATCACTGCGCTTGCGTTGCAGCACAAGCGGGTCACGGATGAGAAGGAACGCTATCGCTCGCACCTCGAGGCCATCTTCAGAAGCGTCGAGGACACGATCGTGACCGTGGACAACGACATGGTGGTAACCGAGGTCAATGACGCTCCGAAGGGCATCTGTGGAATTGACCGCAGGGCAATCGGTCAGGAAGTGAAGTCCCTGGAACTCGGATGCAGAGGGAAGTGCCTGGAGGCACTCAGGGACACCATCGACAACAAGCGATCTGTGAAAGTTCCCCGCCTTGAATGCAGACACCCCGGATGCCCTCCCCAGATTGTGAACCTGTCCACGTACCCTCTCAGGGACCGTCGCGGCAGCTTCTCTGGGGCCGTCATGGTGATGCGAGACGAAACCCGCGTCGTGCGCCTGGAGCAAGAACTGTGCGAGCGCCAACGCCTGGATAACATCCTCGGGAAGAGCCGACGGATGCAGAAACTCTTCTCCCTCATCGAGGCCCTGGCCGATGTGGAATCAACGGTCCTGATCACCGGAGAGAGCGGGACGGGCAAGGAACTGGTCGCCGACGCGCTGCATCACCTGGGAGCACGCCGCCACAAGCCTCTGGTCAAGGTGAACTGTTCCGCCCTGTCCGAGTCCCTGGTCGAGAGTGAACTCTTTGGCCATGTCAAGGGGGCATTCACCGGGGCGGCACGCGAGAGGGTCGGGAGGTTTCAGAGGGCCAGCGGAGGCACGATATTCCTGGACGAGATCGGGGATCTGTCGCCCAAGGTCCAGGCCAGTCTCTTGAGGGTTCTGCAGGAGAGGGAATTCGAACGGGTGGGGGACTCGACCCCGATCACCGTGGATGTCCGGGTCATCGCCGCCACCCACAAGGACCTGCAGGAAAAGGTCAGGCTGGGCGGGTTTCGAGAAGATCTCCTCTACCGTCTGAAGGTTGTCGAGGTCACCTTGCCGCCCCTCCGGGAGAGGCGGGAGGACATCCCCGTGATGGTGGAGCATTTCGTGGCGAAGTTCAATCGGAAGATGAAGCGGAATGTCGCCGGAATATCCACAGGGGTTGAGGCTCTCTTCATGGAGTACGCCTGGCCTGGGAATGTCCGGGAGCTGGAGCACGCGCTGGAACATGCCTTTGTCGTCTGCCACCAAGACACCATCACCACCTCCCATCTGCCCCCGCACCTGACCAACGCGACCCACCCTGGAGTGACTTTCCTCGCAGGGGGAGCAAAGGTCACCCCACAGGCAATTGTGGAAACCCTCGGCAAGACGGCCGGCAACAAGAAGAGGGCCGCTCAACTGCTTGGCATTGACCGGAAGACTCTCTACCGGAACATCGCGAAGTACAAGATCCCCGAGCCCACCCGGGATCACGCCGCCTGTCAGTAGCCATCAGTGGAAGAGCGATGTGAATCTGCGTAATCTGCGAAATCTGCGGATAAGTTGATCCCGTCAGCCGAGGCGGTCGTCTACGCTGAGGGTGATGTCGGGGAAGGCTTCCGGCGTCAGCAGTTGCCCCCGGGAATGCGAGTGGACATCCTGGTAGCCCTCGGTGCGCGATTGCCGGTAGACGTGAATGCGATCCGCCGGAAGGTCCAGGAGCCAGGACTCTTGGATGCCAGACTTTGCATACAGGGGAATCTTCAGGCGACGGTCTTTCTCCACCGTCGTGTCAGCGACCTCGATGAGCAGGAGGACATCCGCAGGTTCCGGGTGTGACTTGCGATAGAAGTCGGGGCGGGGACGCAGCAACGCCAGATCAGGCTGGAATTGTGAAGCCGGGGAAAGGCGGACGGGGTTCTGTATGCTCATGATTGCCCGATGTGCCAACCGGGACGCCCAGAGACGGTTGAGCCGATTCAGGGAGGCCGCGTGCTCGGACCCGATGGGCGTCAGCATCACGATCTCCCCTTCCATCAGTTCCACGCGCTCGTCGTCGCGGAGGATTCCCGCCTCACCCATCCGGTAGTATTCCTCCACCGTGAACCGCCGCGTCGTAGCTCCGTCTGTCATGGCGCCCTCCAAGCTACAGAAGGATACCCCGAATAACCGGCCGCCGTCAATGTCGCATAGAGCATAGCGCATGGCGCATAGGGTCTGACGCCATGCGCTGTGCCCTTTGCGCTTTGCCTGCTGCCCGCTACAGGCCGCTGGCTCCCAGCTTGCGTGTGGCGCGCCCCACTTGTGGGGCACTGTCCTTCTGCCTCATGCCCCACTCTTTTCTCCCGCGCGATCCCTCCAGCCTCCCACCCTGGCCAGCCTAACTCCCCGGGATGACTGCCATCGAACCGTCTTAGGGTATCCGGTACGAGCCAGGCGCGCTCTTGGAACGGAGAATGCCTGCGAAGGTGATGTGCTTGCGAGGAAGATGAATGGAGAGGGATGTCCCCCCCAAGTAGCGACGGTGCCCGTTCACGCAGGACCCCTCCGAGGAGTGCTACGTGATGCGGCTGCGAAGCCAGGACGTGAGCAACGCCATCTCCTACTGCGGAGGTGAATTCGAAGAATGCGAGATCTACCTGAAACGACTGTGCGGCGTCAAAGGCAAGTCCCCAGATGAGGAAGATGACCGGGTGAGCTGTCAATGTCAACGTTCTGGGCAACCCTAAGCGAGAAAGAGAGGGCAGGACCATGAAAGGAAGAGTGTGTTTGCGGGGCAGGAAACACCACGCTCTCACGAAAGGCTTGGCGTTGGCGCTGTGTATGGCGCTGGCCCTCCCGGTGTTCACGGTGGGGCCTGCCATGGCCGCGCCTGGGGACGTTGTCACCAACGGGACCACCACAGGCATCACGGCCCCCGGGTTTCTGTTCGAGCCCGAGGTTCCATTCACTTCACTCAAAGCTGTCCCCACCTGGAACGAGCTGGAGCAACTATTGGACAATCCGTACACGGTGACGACGAATTGTTCTGATGCCCAGGGTGCGATACCTGGGAATGACCAGGGTTTTCCGACGTACTGCACGAACGGGGGGTTCGTCCGGCGTCCAGGCTTTGGCGTCACGTTGCCGCCCCTCCTGGTTCATCCGCTGAACTACAATCCGACCACCGGGGAAGAAATGCGGCTGCTCAACAGCGGTTATCCAGGGGGTCCCTGGTTCGTTCCCGATGAACCGGTTCAAATCGCAAATACCAACCTCTTTCTCTGGACATACCGGCGCGTGCAGGTAACACCCGGCGCCGACCGTGTGGAGCCGGGTGAAGTTCCAATCGATTACAACTCCCCGATTCCGCCGGATGCCCCGGTCTTTCCGAATTCTCTGTTATTGACAACTCTCAGTCTCGACAGACCCGCAAACTGCATCGTTACAACCGAAACCATTCCGCCGGAGGGCTCGACGGTCTGCGGTGGCGATCCTGGCGAACCGAACTACGGTGGTTTCGGGGTGTTCCGCGCGAATGGATACTCGACGCCGGCGATTCGCGCCGTGCCGTCGGCGACCACCCCCATTTCCAACATCGGCACAGGAAACCACCGCCTCTTCGATCCGGAGCGGGGGTTCATCAACGCTCGCAACGCGACGACTGGCGTCGGCGGGCTCCGCAAGCCTTCGCTGCGAGTGCCGCCGATCGGCATCCCGAGTGCCCCGGGCTACACTGCCAACACGGACCCCAACGAGGTGACGGCGTCGAATGAGAATGACTATGTCCGGAATGGGACGGTGGCGACGGCGCTAGGCAAGGCCCTGTTCTGGGACATGCAGGTGGGTAGCGATGGCATCCAGGCCTGTGGCACGTGCCATTTCAACGGCACCGGGACGGACACCCGGACAAGGAACCAGATCAACCCCGACCACCTGGGCGGCGACTTGACCTTCCAGCTCATGCAGCCCAATGAGCGGGACCTCCTGCCAAGCGACTTTCCCCTCCACAAGCTGGCGAACCCCGACATTGCCGGCGACCCGGCGTGCACGACACCACTGCTGGCAAGCGTCAATGCGGGCGTGCTGGAAAACAACTTCCCCAATGGTGTGACCGGTCTGACGGTGTGCGATGCCGCCAATACCGTGCGCGACGTCAACGATGTCGTCTCCTCCATGGGCGTGGTGTTCAGCCCGTTCACCGACATCGCACCCATTGGGCAGTTCCTGGCGCCGGCCGGACCGGCCGGCAATCAAGTCGCCGCAGTGGCGCCAGACCTTCGGACGGTGGGCGCCCTGGACCCGATCCCGGGCTTCCAGGGATTCCGCCGGGTAGAGCCGAGGAATACCCCAACGATGCAGGCAGCGGGATTCAATTTCGACAACTTCTGGGATGGGCGGGCCCGCCATGACTTCAACGGCGGCAGCGTGTTTGGCCCCGCCGACCCCCAGAGCCACGTATTCGTCGGCCCTGCCACGGGACCACTCACGTCGACCCGGCAAATCATAAGGTTCACCAGCATCGCGTCCCTGGCGACGGGCCCGGGCCTGAGTGAGTTCGAGATGTCCTTCGCGGGACGCAACTGGGCCAAGATCGGCAAGAAGCTGCTTCAGGCCGGGGTGACTCCCCTGGCCAGCCAGTTGGTGGATCCCACTGACAGCGTGCTGGGACCCTATTCCAACCAGGGCGGCTCAGCTTGTGCTGGATTGGCGGCTGCCGATCGCTCTCCAGGAACACCCGGAGTCGGCAAACCTGGGCTTTGCATCAATTATCAGGGCCTGATCCGCCAGGCCTACTACCCGGCGCTTTGGCAAAACACGAGCCAGCATCTCGATGGCTGTTACACAGGCGGCACCAACACCCCTCAGTGTGTGGGTACTCCCGCCATCCCGATCCTCGATCCCAATGGCACGGTCAACCTCACCAACACCGCAGACCCCTTCGATGGGTATGCTCTGACCCCTGCGGCCGGGGCGGCGGACCCGCTTAACACCAATCAATTCACCCAGATGGAAGGGAATTTCAGCCTCTTCTGGGGGCTGTCGATACAGAAATGGGTGAATATCCTGGTCCCGGACCACACTCCCTTCGACCAGTTCCTGGACGTTAACCCAGATGCGTTCGCGACCTTGGGCGAGCCAGGCGAGCCGGGGCTCGTGGAGGGACTGCTCAACTGTACCAGCGCGACGCAGCGGTTCTGCTTCAGAGAGTTTGGAAACTTCAAGCGGGATCCGGGTGTTCAGGCCCTCCGGAACCCCACGGGTGAGGGCGGAGCGGGTGGCACGCTGGTGCCTGCCGGCGGAACTCGTCAACCCGGCCAGCCGGATCCCTTACTCGGGTTGGATATCTTCTTCTCCTCCAACCTCTCACTCAAGAATCCAAACTTCCGGACTGGCCGGTGCGGCGAGTGTCATGCCATACCGACATTGACCGACCATACCATGCCCTTCACCTCCAAGATTAACCTCATGGACTTCGTTGCGGAGTTTGCCACGCCGGGGGTCGAGTTGATCCTCGAGCCCTTGGGGAGACTCCGTGTGATCTCGGGCTTCCTGCTTGAGTCCGAAATCAACGAGAATGGACAGGATGCGGTGGAACGCCGGATCGTCGACCAGAGTATCGTTCCCAATCCTGTCGACGGGTTGGCTTATCCCGGTGCCACAGCGGCGGGGCTGCCCGGGTTCGGTCCGTGGTCCGGCGCCGACTCCGCCTTCCTGGACAACGGGATGTACAACCTGGGAGTACGACCCATTGGTGAGGACATCGGCCGGGGTGGTAATGATGCCTTTGGCTGGCCCCTGTCCCTGACGGCCCTGATGATGAAGAACCTCGAGGGACCCGCTTTCGAACCTGGCGTTCCGATGCAGAATTTTGATCCTGACGCCGAAGGGTTTGGCCTGTTTGGGGACTCGCCTCAAGATCAGAACATCAATCCAGGTCTCGAGGCCGAGCCGTTGAATCCCAGGTTGCCTCCCTATCTGGCCCCCTTTTCAAACAACCTCACGGTTGGCGATTTCCAGCCTGAGCTGGACGAGGCCGGCGGGGCCATCGGAGGAATGGTGAACACCCTCACCGACATCGCGATAATTGAGGGGTTCATGGACACACTGGGACCCTTCAACCCCGCGGGTGTCACTGCCGAGGTTTTCAACAGCGGGGAAGGCGAAATGATGGGCACGTGGCCTGTCGTCAACCGGGTGGGCAGGATGGGCAGCTTCAAGGCGCCCCAGTTGCGCAACGTGGAGCTGACCGGTCCCTACTTCCACAACGGCGGCATGCTGACCCTGCGCCAGGTGGTCGACTTCTACACTCGAGGCGGCGATTTCCCGATCAGCAACGCCGCGCACCGCGACTTCAACCTGGTCAACATGAACATCGAGGTTCAATCGAACCTCACGGAGGCGGAGAAGGTCGCCCTGGTGGACTTCCTCCTGGAGCTCACCGACGAGCGCAACAGGTTCGACCGGGCGCCATTCGATCATCCCGAGGTGATCCTCCCCGTCGATGGCACCGCGCCCGACAATACGGGCCGGACCGCTTTGCTGGCGGATCCCAGATTCCGTGCCGTCAACGCGGTGGGAGCCGCAGGCCGGCCCCCCTTCGATGGGACCGATGCACTCAACACGGGGCCGGAGCCGACCTTCCTGAGCGTCACGAAGGTGAGAGTCTCGGGTGCCGATGCCAACCCGGGGAGCGCCGCATGTAGCTACGCGGGCGGAGTTGTCAGCCACTACTGCCACTAGGAACGTCCTCTCGGCTCTTCCCCTCCCCCGATGGGGAGGGGAAGAGCCGGAGGGGTCGCGGAGGGAACATGAGCAGCAAGATGCACCCTGTGGAGGCGACAAGGATCGCGTGTCTGGTCCTGGTGCTGGTCGGCGTGTGGATCGCCATCACCACATGGGCGTGGGCTTCGGGAACTGAGGGTTCGCCAGTGGCCGATGTCAGGCCGCAGCAGGAAACGCCCGATGTCAGTGAATCGGAGCAGGCACCGGACACGGGACGTGAGCAACGGCGGGCGGCGCGGGAAGCACGTCGGAAAGGATTCCTTGAGCGGATTCGCCTGGCGAGGCAGAACACAGCCCAGAGCAACGCTGTGCCGCCCGCCCTCACCGCCATCAATGTGGTTTTCAAACTGGATCCTCGACTCAGCGGCCCCACGTACGGGGGAGAGCGCTGGGTGTCGCCACCTATCTTCATGGGCGCCAGCGCTCAGGATACCGTAGAGGCCAGAGTCGAAGGCGTTGATGCGAGGGGTCGGCCAGCAAGAATCACCCCCAGGTGGACACCTGGCGATCCCGAGATGGTGGAGATATCTCCCGCTGAAGGCAGTTCGGTCAAGATTATTGTGAAGCGCGCCGGAGAGAGTACCGTGGAGGTGGCTTCCCATGGGATTTCCAAGAGATTGTCCATCAAGGCGGAGTACAAGGGCAACGCCCTCCACGTCCAGCTCTCTCAGAAGCCGTGAAGAGACTCGGATTGCAGAGGCACAGCCCAAGCGGTCACGGAGGACCGGGAAGCCAGGAAGCTTGCGCATGAAAACACCGATGCACCCCGGAGAAGCGTTGGTGAGCGTTTGTTCACTCCTGATGCTCGCTGGTGTCCTGGTTGCCGGTCATGGCTGGGCCCAGACCGCGGGACCCGAGAGTTCCATAGTGGTCGATGCCGGTGGCCTGGGATATGATGGGGCCCAGAGCGAGGAAGGCGAGACTCCGACCGGGACCGGTGGCAATGCGCCGCAAGAAGCGGCAGAGCTCAGAGGGCTGTTGAAAGCGCCATACCTGAAAGCGCTCCTGGAAACGCCGGAGTTCAAGGCACTGCTGGACGGTCCGGATCAGGGTGCAACCGGGAGTCAGGGCCCGAGCAGGACAGAGCGACAGCAGCGGAGAGCAGCGCGGGAAGCACGTCGGAATGTTAACCTTGAACGAGTCCGCCTGCCAAGGGAAAATGCGGCCCAGACTGAAGCCATCCCGGCGCCAGTCTCCCGCGTTCCCGCCCTGACCGGAATGGCCGATATCGGTGGAATGAAGGCAGGGCTGGACAGTCAACCGACAAGCCTCCCCGAGTTGCCCCGCCAGCCCGCTGTCTCCCGCCCTCCGGCCCTATCCGGCATCGAGGTTTCCTTCAAAGTGGATCCCCGTCACACCAAGGGGTTGTACATGGGAGAGAGCTGGGCCTCACCACCTATCTCCCTCCATGCCGATGGCCGGAGCGGCACAACTTCCACAGTGATAGCCAGAGTTCAATTGTTTGATACCGGAGGACAGCCAGTGGACACACGTCCCGACTGGATACCGGCAGATCCCGAGATGGTGACAGTGTCGCCCGGTCAAGGGAATGAAGTCCAGATAACCGTGCGGCACGCCGGACAGAGCAGCCTGAAGGTGACTTCCCAAGGGATTTCCAGACAACTATCCATCCTGGCATGGTATCAGGAAGACACCATCCAGGTGGAGATTTCTGAGAGACCGTGATTCCCCCCAGCCTCCATTGCCCCACCACCCGCAAGGATCCCGGGTGAAGGCTGGGGCGGTGCTGGGGCGCCAAGTGGACAGCCGGGAGCCGACCGGGGAGAGCGGTGAGGGCCACAGACATGTATGACACAGTTCAACTGGTTGACGGGGCCATGAGTATCCGAACGAGAGCAGTCTCCCGGCCGCAGGGGCGCAGCCAAGCGATGGGGCAAGCGATCCTGCGATGGGCGATTCTGATCATCGTGCTGGTAGGTGTCCCGACCGGGCTTCGTCCCGGTCAGGTGTGGGGCGAAGAACCGGAGATCGTGGCCCGGGTCAACGGGGAGCCGGTGACCCGCGGCGAAGTGCTGCGCGTGCTGGCCGATCGCGCCATGCGGCGCCGGATGAAGGAGGAACTCGGCGTCAAAGAACCGGGCAGCAGGGAGCTGGAGCGCCTGGCGGTCCAAAAGCTGGTCAGTCGTCGCCTGATCCTTCAGGAGGCTGCCCGGCGGCAGTTCACGGTCACCGAGCTTGAGCTCAAACGGGCCTTTACAGCCTTTCGACGTCGCTTCAAGGATTCCAGGAAGTTTGCAGTGTGGATGAGGGAGCGCGGTCTGGACGAGAATTCGCTGCGTGAGGCCCTCCGCATGGAAAGATTGATGATCCGCGTCAGGGCAGCGCTGGTGGAAGGGGTGCGGGTCACCGGCGATCTCGCCCGGGAGTACTACGAAGCGCACCGGGATGACCTGAAAATCGCCGAGGAAGTCCGGCTTCGGATCATCGGCGTCGAGGACAATGTGGCGGCCGAAGAGATCTTGACGACCCTGAAGGAGGGCGAAGACTTCTCGCGCCTCGCACGGGAGCGGTCTCTGGAATCCCGCGCCGCCCAGGGCGGCGATATGGGCTGGGTCGGTCCCCAGACGCTCCCGCCACCACTGCAAGAGGCTGTCGGCACCCTGAAGGCGGGTGAGACCGGCGGACCCGTGCAGATAGACGATGGGTTGCTCATCGTCCGGCTGGAAGAGCGGCGGCCCGCACGAACGAAAACCTTGGCCGAGGCGCGGCCGGAGATCGAGGCACGCCTCTTGCGGACGAATCGGGAGGAAGTCTTTCAGGCCTGGCTGAGGGAACAGGAAGCGAAGTCGAAGATCGAGGTGTTCCTCCAGCCCGGATCAGCCGACGAACAGGCCATGACTCCTCCAGATCAAGCGATGGCGCTCGAGGAGAGGGAAGAATGATTCCAAGAAAGAGATCTCAGGCCATGACTCTCACGATTCAACAAACCTGTTGGTTTCTGGGAGGTGGGCGTTTGACGGCCCGAGCGCTCCTGCGATGGGCGATGCTGATCGTCCTGGTGGCTGGCATTGCGACCGTGGTTGTGGTGTCCAGGCCCAGGGGCGCGGAGCCGGACGTCGTGGCCCGGGTGAACGGGGAACCGGTCACCCGCGGCGACGTGCAGCGCCTGCTCGCCGACTCCCTCGCGCGACGCCAGCTTCAGCAAGAACTCGGCGCGCAAGGTTCGGATACCAAGGCGCTTGAGCGCTTGGCGGTGCAGAGGCTGATCAACCGTCGCCTGCTCGTGCAGGAGGCCGGCAGGCGAAAGGTCCGGGTCACGCAGGAGGACCTCAGCCAGGCCACCGTTGCGTTGCGTAGTCGCTTCAAGGATCTCAAGGAGATGGGGGCGTGGATGAAGGCCCGGGGGCTGGATGATGTTTCGCTGCAGGACCTCCTCGGGACCGGTCTTCTGATGACCCGCGTCCTGGCGGCGCTGGTGGAGGGGGTGCGCCTCTCCGACGGGCAGGTGGAGGCGTACTATGCGGCTCACCCGGATGAGCTGAAGGCCGCCGACGCAGTCCGGCTCCGGGTTATCGCGGTCAAGGACAAGGCGGCGGCCGACGAGATCGCGGCGGCGTTGAAGGGGGGCGAGGCGTTCGACCACCTGGCCCGGGAGCGGTCGGCCGTCCGTCCCGAGCAGGGCGGCGACCTGAGCTGGGTCAACACGTCGCGATTGATGCCGGCGCTGCAGGGGGCGGTGAAGACCCTGAAGCCAGGGGAGACCAGCCCACCCCTGGCGCTTGGCGAGCAGATCGTCCTCGTCCGGCTGGAGGAGCGGCGGGCTGCGCACACGCTGAGCCTGGCCGAGGCGCGGCCGGCGATCGAGCGACGCCTGCTGTCCCCGAAGCAACAGGAGATCGTTCAGGCCTGGCTCAAGGAGCAGGAAAAGCAGTCAAAGATCGAGGTGCTCATCCAGCCTGGATCGATTACGGACCGGCCCGTGGATGCCCGGTCGAATGACTGATGATCGAACATCACATGCCCAATGAGGGTGGACCATGCCCCTGCGGATTCTCCTGGCGGACGATCACCCGACGGTCCGGCAGCATGTCAGAGCCCTCCTGGAGGAAGAGGGGTACGAGGTCGTCGGCGAGGCGCCGGATGGCCGCGACGCCGTCCAGTTCGCTCGGCGGCTCCAGCCCGACCTCGCCATCCTGGATGTCTCCATGCCCAGACTGAACGGCTTCGCCGCGGCGGAGGAGATCCTCCGGGAGACCCCCCAGATGAGGGTCCTCCTGCTCACGGTGCACGCCGAGCCTGGCTATCTCCAGCGGGCCGTCCGGGCAGGCATCCGCGGTTACGTCCTGAAGAGCCAGATGCCCGACGACCTCCTCGCGGCCATCCAGGAGGTGGCCCGGGGGAGGACCTACCAGAGTCATATCCTGTCCGAGACCGCCGTCCCGGTATAGGCCTGTCACCGATCAACTGACGCATGGGGCGCCACACACTTGCCCCATGCCCCACTATTTCCTGCCATCTGAAAGGAGCGGCGGCCCGCTCCTTGCCTGGTAACCTCTGGTATTCGTGGTCAGCGCCACAAACAGGGGAGTGTCGGCACGGTCCTGGAACGGTCCTTGGAGCGACTGGTCGAACTGGTAGTGGGATTCCCTGTCCTGCGCCGCCGGGCCGGCATCCTCGTCTCGGCGAGGAGCAGGAAGGAGGACCCGTAGCTGGGTCACCGGAGAAGGCAGCCATGATCCCACGGCCTCACGACCCCCCCGAGGTGCGGCAGCTCGACAGGCTGAGATGGTTGGGGATCTGGCTGCCCGCCGCCGCCCTGTTGATCGTTGCCGCCGAAGGCGTGGTTGCGTCCCTGGAGCTGCCTTGGGGAGTCTGGCTCGGCACCCTCGGGCTCCTGCTGGCGCTGCTGGCCGCCGGCGCTTATGGCCTCGCCACCTACCTCCTGGGGATCGTTCGGAGGCAGGAGGCATACTTCCTCCGAAGGCAGCAGGAGCTACTGCAGACGCACACGACCTTGCAGGCCTCCCTTGCCGAGCAGGAGCGGGCCGCCGCGGCCCTCCGCGAGAGCCAGGCGCAGCTCGCCGGGAGCCTCGGCTCCGCCCGGGATGCCATCCTCACCATCGAAGAGACGCAGCGCATCGTGCTCTTCAACGCCGCGGCCGAGCGGCTCTTCCGGGTCCCCGCGGCCGAGGCCCTCGGCCAGCCTGTGGCCCGCTTCATCCCGGAGCGGTTTCAAGAGACCCACCGGGCGGGGCTCCACGGCTTCGGGCGAACGAATCTCTAGCAGTGGTGGGTCGGGCTGCTCGGGGGGGCGACCGGCCGCCGCCCCGGGGGGAGCGAGTTCCCCTTCGAGGCCGCGATCTCGCAGGTGGAGGTGGGCGGGCGGAAACTCTTCACCATCACTCTCCATGACGTCACGGCGGAGCGCGAGTCGGCAGCGCACGCACGTGAGTCCCTGGAGCAGCTCCGCGCCCTCTGGGATCGCCTGCTGACCCTCCGCGAGGAGGAGCGGGCCCGGATCGCCCGGGAAGTCCGGGACCGGCTGGGGCAGGCCTTGGCGGTCCTGCGCATGGACCTCGCGTGGCTGGCTGCCCGGCTTCCGGCCGGCGAGGCGGCCCTGGTGGCGCGCGTGCACGCCCTGGGCGCGCTCGCCACCACCGCCATCCAGGCGGCCCGGCAGATCGCCACGGACCTGCGCCCCGGCCTCCTGGATGACCTCGGGCTGGTGGCCACGCTCTACTGGCAGGCCCAGGAGTTCCAGACCCGCACGGGCATAGTCTGCGAGTGCCTCGCCGAGGAGGCCGACATCCCCCTGGCGCCCGAGGCCCGCACGGTGCTGTTCCGCCTCTGCCAGGAGGCCCTCGCCAACGTCGCCCGCCACGCCCATGCCACCCAGGTCGTCATGCGGCAGCAGGAGGAGCCAGGGGAGTTGAGTCTAGTCGTTGCCGACAACGGTCGCGGCATCACCGAGCAGGAGATCAACAATCGAACCTCGCTGGGGCTCCTCTGCATGCGCGAGCGGGCGCGCCTCCTCGAGGGAGAGGTCACCATCGTGGGCGTACCGGGCATCGGGACGACCGTCAGGGTGCGGGTGCCGCTCCCGGCTTCCTCCCGTCAGGACGCCGACGAAGAGGCCCGGAGGCCCGATCGCCTCCTTGACCCCGCCACCTGACCCGCCTGCTCTCTCCCTGCGGCCTTACCCTCGAGGGGGGAAGTTCCCATGTTCACAGATTGCACGGATTCTCGCAGACTTTGTCGTGTGCTCGATGGAACAATTCCGCCCCACCCTGAGCCACCCCCCTCCGAGAGGGAGGGGTGGGAGTGGGGAAGCTGTAGGAGAATCACCTACATGGGGGTAAGGGGAAGACGGGATAAGGGTCTAGGACAATGTCCGGCAGGAAAAATAGAGTCCATCCTATATCCTTCGCCACGGACACGGGATATGTTGGCTGCTAAGGAGCCAGAGAATGCTGTCAATCCTCGCGGCGCCCTTCATCATCCTTGCCGCCCTGGTGGCGCCAGCTTCCGAGCCAATCGAGGAGCTCGCGACCGCACTAGCCTCGATTCCCCGCGGGATCGCATTGGAGTCGGATGATGGCGAAGATGCGCAAGGTGGCCAGGGTCGCCCCATCCAATGTCAAGGAATCTCACGTGCCAAGCTCGCCGGCAGACGACGCGCCGTCCCAGATCGCCTGATTGCTTGCCAAGGGCAGCATCTGCTCTCCGAACGCTCGAGCACCCACCAGCAATACTCCTTCCGGCAAGATCTTCCCCTCTCCCCCTATTCTCGAGTTTCCCTGCGGATCTAGGCGCTGCTCTTCCGCAGTTAATGCGTGGGCCTGCGACTCGTAGCTCGAGCATGCGGGGGGAGCACGTGTTCCGCAGGAAATGCGTCCCTCTCGGCGAAGTCGACGTTGCGAAAGGCTCGTCGCTCCGATTACCGGCTCTTGTCCTCACGCCTCACGAGGTCGAGGACGTACCGACTGGACCTCCCTGAGCCCGAGGGAGGATCCAAGCGATCGCAGCATTGATGACATGGGTGGTCCGATAGGCCCGCCACAGGCGTTGCACATCGGGAGCCTGATATGGGAAATGACAGCACGATGCGGGAGGAGCGGATGGTTTGGGGGAAAGCGTTGCGTCACAGGCGTCTGATGCCGATGACGGTATGCGTTCTGGGTGTAGTGTCGATGGTATTGCTCATCTGGACCGACCACATCAGCCAGAGACAGCGGATGCATTTCGGCCTTGCCGCGACGCTCATGGACCTCCAGATGAAAGTCGCAACAACGTATCTATGGCTTGAGGAGGTGATCGCCGGAGAGGATGAACGAAAGATAGAAAGGGCCTGGTCCGATCTCCGCGAGGCAAATAGACTGTCCATGGCCCTCCTGAACGGCGGGGAATCCGAACACAGCCTGATCCTGCAGCCCTTGAAAGACCCGGACCTTCGGAGACGGGTGCATGGCATCAGACGGCTCCTCTCTGACTACGACATGACCGCCCGGGAGAGATACCAGGGATTCCGGAGATCGGAGCCAGTCGGTGCCGGCTCCGCTATTGAACACCACAACGAGGTGGCCTTCGATGACCTCCAGCGCCAGGTTGAGGACTTCGAGAGAGTCTTGGGAGAGAAGCAAGCGGCTGACTACGCCAACTCGAGACGGCTCTTCTTCGGGATTGTCGTGGCCTGGTCCTCCATTGTGGTGGCGTCGACGACGGGACTTTGGCGTCGGGAGGGGAAGCGACATCAGGCCGAAGAGGCGCTGCAAAACGCAAAAGACGGACTCGAGATGAGAGTGGCTGAGAGGACGCGGGAGCTGGGGAGTCTCAACGGTCAGTTGAGCGTCGAACTGGGCGAGCGGAAGAAGACCGAAGAGGCCCTGCGGAAATCGGAAGAGCAGCTTCGGCATCTCTCCACCCAGCTCCTCAGGGCTCAGGAAACGGAACGGAAGCGAATCTCCACAGAGCTGCACGACGAGCTGGGGCATTCCCTCGTCCTGATGAAGTTCCGGCTCGGACTCATCGAGAAAGGATTGAGGGAGCAACAATCGGAAGCCAGGGCAGACTGCCGGTACCTTTCAGAGTTCATCGATCGCGTCATTGAAGATGTCCGCAGGCTTTCCCGGGACTTGAGGCCGTCGGCCCTTGAAGATGCCGGACTCTCCGCGGCCCTTCGATGCCTTGTGGATCACTCCATCAGGAATGGCCAGGCCAAGGTGGTCTCTTCCATCGTAGACGTGGATCATCTGCTCTCACCCAATGCCCAACTTGTCCTGTACCGGATAATTCAGGAGGCCCTCACCAACGTGGGGAAACACGCCCAAGCCAAGCGTGTGTCGCTGAGCGTCGCAAGGCAGGGGGACCGGCTTGCCGTTGTTGTGGAAGACGACGGCAGGGGGTTTGATGTGAGGGAGGCTGTCACGCGGGTCGCCTCCGAGAGGGGCCTTGGGCTGGCGACGCTGCATGAGCGGGCTCGGATGTTGGGTGGGTCGCTCAGTGTGTGGAGCGAGGAAGGGAAGGGGACCCGTATCATGCTCGGTGTCCCGGTGCGGAATGGAGGAAGACTGTGATGACGCCCTACCGCATTGTCCTTGCCGATGATCACGTCCTGCTCCGGCAAGGTCTCAGGAGGATCATCGAAGGTGTAGGGGATCTGGAGGTGGTGGGGGAGGCGAGCGACGGGCTGGAGCTGCTCGGGCTCCTGAAGCAACTGACCCCGCAGCTTGTCGTTCTCGACATCTCGATGCCTCACCTCAGGGGGATCGAGGCGATCCATGAAATCAAGGTGATTCATCCACAGATCAAGGTGCTCATGTTGACCATGCACAGAGAGATGCCGCTCCTCAATGCGGCCATCTCTGCGGGCGCCGACGGGTACCTCCTGAAAGAGGACGCGGATGCGCAGCTCTTCTCTGCGATAGAGAAGATCAGACAGGGCCGGACCTACGTGTCTCCGAAGCTGTCCGATGAACTGACGGACGACTGGACCCAGACGTGCCGGAGGGATCGGAGCCCGGCGTGGGAGGCCGAGCGGCTGACGGTGCGTGAAAGGGAAGTCTTGAAGCTCATCGCGGAGGGGAAATCGAGCAAAGAGATCGCCGATATGCTCTGCATCAGTCACCGGACGGTGGAGCACCATCGCGCCAAAATCATGGCCAAGCAGAGCTTGAAAAATACCGCAGAGCTCGTGAAGTACGCAATGTCCTCGGGATACATTTAGCCCGCCCCTCGATGCAATCTCTTCCAGACTCCCGATCGTAAGTCCTTCGAAATCCCCAACCGCCAAGAGTAAGCGCTCACCTCAGCCGATATCCCAGGTCGTCACCCCGGCCCCGGTTTTCACCGGGGAAACTCCAGCCAGGGTCCAAATCCTCGAAACCCCGGATTCCGGCTTGCGGCGGAATAGCGGACATAGTCTCAGCCGAGCGGCCGGTCGACAGGTCATTCCTTCCGATGGGCTCAACAGACTCGAGAGACGCAAGAGACTCGAATAGGTAGTTCTCCGCACTCGAAAGTGTGTAGTTCTACCCGTCTCAAAATGGGTATCGCTACAAATAGACTCGCCTCGCTTAGCTCGTTTAAATGTGTCAATAACACTAGGACCACCGCCCACAAAAGCCGCGATCCCATTTCAGCTCGCATTCGATTAGCCACTGCTATGGACATTGATTTCGGAAAGGAGGCGAAAGCGCCGCGATCTCCAGGACAACACTCCGCGAAACCCCAGCACACGAAAGGAAGGGTAAGATCATGAGAGGAAGTCCATTCTTCAGGGGACAAAGGCCCCATGTCCTCACGAATGCCCTGGCAGTAACTCTCTGCATGGCCCTGGCCCTCCCGTTGTTTGCGGTGACGCCCGCATGGGCTCAGCAGGGGAGCGTCTTAGCGACACCAGTCGGTCCAATGGAACTGCCGATCGAGGTCGAGATCGAGCTCAGTCCGGCAGGGTCCTTGAAACAGGCGGCCCTGTGGAAGGAGCTGTACCAGCTCCTGAAGAATCCGTCCGCATTCAGTTGTCCGGCCGACGATCCTGCGACTCCTGAGAACGAGAGCTATTACTGCACCGCGACGATCCCGCGCCGTGAGGGTTTCGGCGCAACCATGCCCGACCTCAAGATCTATTCGCCGGGCTATAACTTCCTCACGGCACAGCCGCTGCGCCGGCGCACCTCCGACGGTGAGGTCAGCTGGGATCAGCCGGGCCCGCTGTTTGATCCGGCCGAGAATGTTGCGCCTGACGCATTCAACACCCCGACCATACTGCGGACCCCCATCGGGCACATCGTGGCGTGTCCAAACGAACCACCCTACGCCGCAGTGGACATTGGCGACTTCTGCAATGGCCAGCCTGACGGGAGCCTGGTGGTCTATAACCCCGACAACAGTGGCATCATCCCCCCGCACGGGACGGTCGTGGCGGAAGCGGCCTTCGTTGGCGGGCAACTTCTCGATGAAGACGGGGTTCCGATCACCGAGCTCGAGGCGCCGGTCAACGAGGAGGATTTCTTCCGAGACCCGGCCGATACTACGAGCGTGCCCGCAACACTGCAGCCCTATATCGGCAGACTTGGGGCGGAAGTCCTGGGCAAGGCCCTGTTCTGGGACATGCAGGTCGGAAGCGACGGTGTCCAGGCGTGCGGCTCGTGCCACTTCCACGCCGGGGCGGATAACCGGACCCGGGGCCAGCTGAATCCCAATATCCTGGGCCTCGAGGGGAACCTTGCGACCCTGGAGATCAAGCCGCCCAACACGGACGTGGTGGCCACCGACTTTCCGTTCCACAAGGGCGCGCAGGATACCACAGATCCTCTTACCGACTCCAACGATGTCATGTCCTCGATGGGCGTCAGCCGATTCAAGCTGTTCAACGACATCCCGCCTATCGGCACTGCAAACTTCCTTCCCCCCGTGAACGGGGTAAGGGCACTGGCGCCGGATATCGGCATCGTCGCGCCCGACCCGGTTCCGGTCAACGAAGGCTTGCGCCGGGTGGAGCCGCGCAACACGCCGACCATGCACGCGGCGGCGTTCAACTTTGACAACTTCTGGGATGGGCGCGCTCGCTTCTCCTACAACGGCGGCAGCGTGTTTGGCCCATCGGACCCGACGCCCCATATCTTCATCAACCCGGGGTTGGCGACCGCAGGGGCCGGTGAGTTCGTAGGCGCGACCATGGGCCATATCCGGCCCGATCTCCTTGTCGAGGACCCGGAATTCGCCGAACAGCCGGTCAGAATCAAGTTCTCCAGCCTGGCCTCCCAGTCGCAGGGGCCGCCCCTCAGCGACTTCGAGATGTCGTTCTCCGGCCGCAACTGGGCCAAGATCGGCAAGAAGCTGCTCCAGGGAGACGCCGGTGCCATCCAAAACCAAGGGAATGGTGCGCCGCAGCAGGCGGGAACGAACCGTGTGAACGCGGTCGCGCCCTTGGCGAACCAGTTGGTCGCGACCGATGACAGCCGGCTCGGAGCCTTCTCCAACCAGGGCGGTTCGATCTGTAGCGCTCTTGGTCGGCTCACTGCGGTTGGCAAGCCGGGGCTCTGCATCTCCTACCCGGATCTGATCCGGCTCTCGTTCGCGCGGCAGTACTGGAACAGGCAGAACCGCCACCTCGATGGCGCAGCCTGTGCGGACCCATTCGATGGGTACTGTCTCACCCCCGCCAACGGCGCGGCGAATCCGAACAACACCAACCAGTTCACTCAGATGGAGGCGAACTTCAGCCTCTTCTTCGGGCTGTCGGTGCAGGCCTACGAAGCGCTGCTGATCCCGGACCACACGCCGGCGGACCGGTTCTTCGACGCAAATCCGAACGCCGGTGGTGGTGTCGGTGAACCGGGGGACCAGGCGGTCCTGTTCCCAACGCTGATACGCGACATTATTGGCGACGGAAAGTTGGACGGCCTGGGTGCTGCTGACGTCACCTTGATCGCTGACGATCCGGCGACGCCGTGGTACGACGCATTCGGCCCGGATGAGCTGTTCGGGTTCGACCTGTTCGCCGGCGCCAACCTGACGGCAGCACTTGCCCCAGATCAGAGCGTGGACCCGATATCCGGGCGAAACAGGAACCCGCTCATTACGAACTCTGTCGGACAGACGATCAGAGTCGGCTCCAATCCCTTCACCCGGAGCGCCAAGTGCATGCTCTGCCACCTTGGCCCCGAGCAGACCGACCACAGCATCAACATATCCCACGGTCTGCTGAAGAACGATGCCGAGTTCGAGTTTCCCGTGCCTCCAGCCGTTCCGGACCCCACCACTCCCGCCACCTTTCCTCCTGAGGTAAATGGCCCCTTTGCCGGCCAGAGCGTGCTTCCATCTCCGGAGCCCTCTGGATCGTCCAGGACCGTCGTGGGTCTGATCCTGGAGGAGGAAGTCGGAGAGGGAGTGGCCCAGGATGCGGTGGAAGTCGAACCTCGCGATTTCCAGGTGTTCGACGACCCCGCCACGCCGTGGGACGACCGGATTGTCGCGCAGGAGAGCAACTTCGCCTTCGGCGACCAGGGCGTCTACAACATCGGGGTCCGGCCGTTCCATAACGACATTGGCCGCGGTGGCATCGACCCCTTCGGCTGGCCGCTCTCGCTGGCGGCGCTGACCCTGAAGAACATCGGCGGTCAGACATTCGAGCCGTGCGACACCGCAACTGATTCGTGTGTGATGGCCAACTTCGATCCCTTCGATATTGGGGCGACGTTCGAGGAGACGGGAGGCGGCGCCGTCTTCCCGGGTACCACGTTCACGCTCCAGTCCATCAACCCCGGGTTCGAAAGGGACCCGATCGTGCCGCAGATGCCGCCCTACATGGCTCCCTGGATCCACAGCCTGCCGGCCGGCGAGCTGCACCCGCAGATCGACGAGATGGCGGGGATGGTGCCCAACACGATCACGGCACCCAACGGTGGTCCGGGCATCGAGTTCCCCGAGGTCATATTCGGGGCCGACTTCCATTGCGCCCTGTACGATCCGGCCACGTTCGGAAACGGACCGCCCAACTTCGGATGGGGGCCTCCTACTTCGGCCGACAGGCTGTGTCCACAGACCCAGTCCGGGGTAGCGGGCAACTTCGCGTTCCCGTCCCAGGGCACGTGGCCTGTTCCCAACCGAGTGATGCGGGATGGCGCGTTCAAGGCGCCACCCCTGCGCAACGTGGAGATGACCGGTCCCTTCTTCCACACGGGCAGCTTCCTGACGCTGCGCCAGGTGGTCGACTTCTATTTCGAGGGCGGCGATTTCCCGGTCACCAATAAGCAGAGCCGGGACCCGCATGTCGTGAATCTCGAGATGCAGGCGTTCGCCTTCGGGCCGACCCAAGGGACATTCGGAGGATTTAACCTCTTGGACCAATTCGACTGCTCGGCCGATCCCCCCGGCATCCCGGGAGTCGAACCCGTGTCGTGCGGCGAGTTCAGTTACCTGATCGGTAGTTTCGGGGATGGGCTTCCGGACACGGCGTTCCTGTATGACGAGTATCCGGATAGCGATCATCCGATAACGCCCGAACCTGTGTTTGCGTCACGGGCAGAGGCGCTGGAGGATGCGAAGAACTCGATTGTGAAGTTCCTCCTCGCCCTCACCGATCCGCGGGTGAAGCTCGAGAGGGCACCGTTCGATAAGCCCGAGATGTTCGTGCCGATCGACGGCGCGGCGCCGGAGAACGTCGCCGGACGCGGCACGACGGCCGTCGCGGGGCAGGTGGACCTTGTCTCGCTCTCGGGTGTTGCCTGCCCGGCTGTTGGGTCTACCGGTACTTGCTTCCGGCAGATCCCGGCAGTGGGCTCGGGGGGCATCGCGACACCGCTTCCGGGCTTCCTGGGAGTAACGAGCACTCCGCCGGGCGCGCCGGGTTTCAACTGCAGCGCGGCCTCCGGTGCGGTAAGTCACTTCTGTTCAACTGTTCTCCCGTAGTGAGTCTACCCTTGCTCATCCCCTCCCCTGAAGGGGGGAGGGGATGAGCAACAGTCAGCATGACGGTCCAAGATCACCGCGAAGAATGAAAACTCTGCCGGCTCGCCAAGCATCAGCCACCCTCACCCCAGCCCTCCCCCGCTTGGCTGAGCTCGCGACGAAGCCCACCGTGGGGGAAGGGGAGGGTGGGGGATCTTCCGGTAGCGCTTATGGAGGCAACATGAACACCAAGCAATATGCAATTGAGACGTTGAAGATCACTAGCCTGGCCCTGGTGCTGGTCGGCCTACTGTTCGCCGTCCCTGCTTGGGCCCAGGTCTCGCAAACTGAGGGTGCCACAGAGATCGATGTCGGTGCAGAGCAGGAATCGCTCGATGCAAGTGCACCGCAGGACACGCCGGATCGCAGTGTAGGCGGAAGTCCAGAGCGGACCAGGGCCAAGGATGCGCGGATCCGCCGGAAAGCACAACAGCAAGCACGTCGGCAAGAATCCGTTCGACGAATCCGCAGCCTGAGGGAGGAAGCGGCGAAGTATAAGGCCGTCCCAGCCGCTGCGTCTCTCCCCGCCGCTGCACTCACCGGCATCAACGTTTTGTTCAAAATGGATCCCCGGATCACGCGAGGCCTGTACATGGGCGATCGCTGGATTTCGCCGCCCACTTTTTCCGGGGTCCAGGAAGGGAATTTCACCGCGGAAGCCAGAGTGCAGGGTCGTGATGCCAATGGACAACCAGTGAAAATCAGCCCCGAATGGATCCCGACCGATCCCGAAATGGTGACGGTCTCGCCCAGGCACGGGGATGCAGTGCAGATCACCGTGAGGCGCGCCGGCCAGAGCAGCCTGAAGGTGGTTGCCCAAGGGGTGTCCAAGGAACTGGTCATCAAGGCGTCATATCCGGACAACATGCGCATCCAGGCCGAGATCTCTCAGAAGCAATGATTCCCCCCACGCTGGGGAGAGGGCCGGGGTGAGGGAGGGGATGAGTTGAAGAGTCATGGCGGAACATGACAAAGGAAGCCTTGGACATGGGAAGAAAGAAACACACGGTCGAAGCATTGACCAGTGTTTGTTCAATCCTGGCGTTCGCTGGTTCCTTGATGTTCTTGGCCACATTCGCTGAGGCCAAGAGCTGGGCTCGCCGCGCCGCGAATCCACCGGGTTTGGCCCAATCTGCGGATTCCAGAAAGGCCGAAGTCGGTGGGCAACAGGCAGGGTCGCAGAGCAAACCGAACCCGGCCGCCGTGTCCCGCCCCTCCGCCCTGACCGGATCGGACGAAGTCGGTGGAAAGCACGAAGGGTCGAATAGCAATCCGAACCAGGTTTCCGTGTCCCGCCGCGGCGTCCTCACCGACATCGAGGTCTCCTTCAAACTAGATCCCCGACTCACGAAGAGTGTGTACATGTACTTGGGTGAGAACTGGGTTTCACCACCCATCTCTCTCCATGCCGATGCCCAGGCCAGGCCGATCCCTACCGTGGAAGCCAAAGTTCAGGTGCATGATGCCAAAGGCCAGCCAGTGGACCTCAACCCCGAATGGATCCCGGCCGATCCCGAGATGGTGACGGTGTCGCCCAGTCAAGGAAATGCAGTTCAGATCACCGTGCGGCACGCCGGACAGAGCAGCCTGGAAGTGACTTCGCAAAGGGTTTCCAGGAAACTGGCAATCATGGCCTGGTACCAGGGTGACGCCCTCCAAGTGCAGATATCTGAGACGCCGTGAAGGAAATGGGGCCTGCGAAATGGCAGGGGGCAGCAGGCAGCAGACAGGGCGGGGAAAGGTGAGGTCCAAGGACATGCATAGCATGATTCAACGGATTCGATTTACCCTGGGGTGCGGCCGCGTGATAGCGCGAGCGCTACTTCAGTGGGCGATGCTGCTCGTCCTGATGGTCGGTCCGGCGGCGGCCGGTGATCCGTCCAAGACAGGAAGCGCTGAACCAGAGGTCGTGGCCCGGGTGAATGGCGAGCCGGTAATGCGATCCGAATTGCAGCGCATGGTGGTTAATCCCAACGCACGGCGCCTGTATCAGCACGAATCCGGCGCCAAGAAGGTGGACGGCCAGGAATTCACCCGCTGGGCGCTCCGGAAGCTCATCGTCAAGCGCCTGGCTCTTCAGGAGGCCGCCCGGCGGAACATCAAGGTGGCCGAGCAGGACCTCGACCGCGCGGTCGCACTCTGGAAGGCTCGCATGAAGGGAGCGAAGAAGGCCGAGAAGTACTTGAAGTCTCGCGGGCTGGACGAGAAATCGCTGCGCGACGCCTTCCGCACGGACTTGCTGGCGGGCCGCGTCAGCGCGGCCGTGACACAGGATGTGCGGGTCACCGAGGAACAACTCCAGGAGTACTACGAGGCGCACAAGGCCGAGCTGCAACTGCCCGAGGAGGTCCGGCTCCGGATCATCGCCGTGAAGGACAGGGCAGCAGCCGACGAGGTCGTGGCGGCTGTCCACAGGGGAGAGGAGTTCGACCGCTTGGCCCGGGAGCGGTCGATGGAGGCCCGCGCTGCAGAGGTGGGCGACCGGCGCTGGCTCGCGGTGCCAGGCCTTCCGCCCTCGCTGCGAGCGGCGGTCGACCGCCTGAAGCTGGGCGAAACCAGCGAACCGCTGCAGGGAAGCGCCGAGCACATCGTCGTCCGGCTGGAGGCGCGGCGGCCCGCGCGCACGAAATCCTTGGCCGAGGCACGGCCGGAGATCGAGCGAAACCTCCTGCCTGCGAAGCGGCAAGAGGTCTTTCAGGCATGGATGGCGGAACAGGAGAGGAAATCGAGAATCGAGGTGTTTCTTCAACCCGGATCGACCAACGAACAGGCCATGATTCCTCAAGATCAACTGATGGTCCTCGAAGAGAAGGAACCATAGTTCCAGGAAGGAGACCGTGGTCCATGCTTCTCCCGATGCAACAAACCCGTCGGCCCCTGGGGGGTAGGCGCTTGACGACGCGAGCGCTCCTGCCTTGGGCGATTCTGATCGTGCTGGTGAATTGTCAGCCCGGGGCGTGGAGCGCGGAGCCGGAGATCGTTGCCCGGGTGAACGGGGAGCCGATCACGCGAGCCGAATTGCAGCGCATGCTGGCTGACCCTCTGACGCGAGCCCGGCATCAGCGGGAACTCGGCATCAATGCCCTGGACAGTCAAGCGTTGGACCGCTGGGCAATGAGGGAGTTGATCCACCGTCGCTTGATCCTTCAGGAGGCCGGTCGGCGGAACGTCACGGTCAGCGAGCAGGACTTCGACCGGGCTCTCGGCGATTTGCGACGTCGCTTCAAAGATCTCAAGAGCTTTGGGATTTGGATGAAGGAACGAGGCCTGGACGACAAATCGCTGTCTGAGGCCATCCGCACCGATCTATTGATGACCCGCGTTAAGGCGGCATTGGTGGAGGGAGTGAGCCTCACCAAGAAAGATGTGCAGAAATACTACGACGCGCACCAGGACGAGCTAAGAATCGCCGAGGCAGTCCGGCTGCGCATCATCGCCGTCAAGGATAAGGCCGCGGGCGAACAGATCATGGCGGCCTTGCGGATCGGCGCGGATTTCGGCCGGGTGGCGCGGGAGAGGTCTCTGGGACTCCGCGCCAAGCAGGGCGGCGACACGGGCTGGGTGAGTCTGCAGACCCTCCCGCCTCCGCTGCGACAGGCCGTCGGAACCCTGAAGGTCGGCGACACCAGCGGACCCGTGCAGCGAGGTGCGGAGTTCCTCGTCGTCCGGCTGGAGGCGCGCCGGCCAGCCCGCACGAGAAGCTTGGCTGAGGTGCAACCCGAGATCGAGAAACGCCTGCTGGCCACGAAGCAACGGCAAGTCGTGCAGGCCTGGCTCTCGGATCAGGAAAAGAAGGCGAGGATCGCGGTGCTCCTCCAACCCGGATCCATCGCAGAAGGGGCAGTGAATGCCCGCTCGAATGACTGATGACCACAGGGGGAGTGACCTTTGGGAGGAGGGCCGGCCCCTGCGGATTCTCTTGGCGGACGATCACGAGATAGTGCGGCAGCACGTTCGAGCTATCCTGGAGGAAGCGGGGTTCGAGGTTGCCGGTGAGACCTCGGACGGCCGCCAGGCCGTCCGGCTGGCTCGGCGGCTGCGGCCCGACCTGGTCATCCTGGATGTCTCCATGCCCAGGTTGAACGGCTTTCGGGCAGCAGAAGAGATCCTCGGGCATGCTCCCCAGACGCGGGTAATCCTGCTCACGGTGCACGCCGAGCGCGGCTATGTCCGCAGGGCCATCCAGCTCGGGATCTGCGGCTACGTCGTGAAGACCCAGATGCCCGACGACCTCGTCGCGGCCATCCAGGAGGTGGCCCGGGGGAGGACCTACCAGAGTCATATCCTGTCCGAGACCGCCGTCCCAGTATGAGCGGGTCGCCCTTCGATCAGCTCCAGTCCGAGCATCGCGGTTCATCCCTGTCTCTTGCGTACAGCCTTGCCTCCTCAATTTCCCAGAGCGCAGGACGGACCTCGCTGGTCCGCCAGATCTCGGATGGACTGCTGGCAGGTCTGGCGACCAGGGATGTAGGGAACCTTCCATCACCCTCGGGAGTTTGGACAGACAAAGCCGGCGATAACCCCGGAGGAGGCGTGCTATGAGGAAGCGAAGTGTTTTCAAGTATTTCACGAGTTTAGCCTTGCTGCTGGCGCTGAGCCTGCCGCAGGCTGCCCTGGCGGCGGGGGGCGGTCCGGCGCCGGCGCCGGTGGCCCCCCGATCTGCCGAAGCCGAGTATAACAAGGGTCTTCAGGCCAAGGCCGCGAAGCGGTATCCCGACGCCATCGCCAGCTTCCGGAAGGCCGTGGACATCAGGTCGAACTACCCGGAGGCCTGGAACGAGCTTGGGTTCGCCCTGCGCCAGACCGGCCAGTACCCGGAGGCAGTCAGGGCGTATGACCAGGCCTTGCGCCTGCGCCCCAACTTCCCGGACGCACTGGAATACCTGGGCGAGGCGTACGTGAAGATGGGCAAGCTTGATGATGCCAGGGCCATCCTGGCTCGCCTGAGTCCCATGGACGCCGGCCGCGCCAAGGAGCTGGATGAGGCCATCAGGAGCGGCCAATAGCTGCAGGGGAAAGCCTGCTGTGAGAATTCGCTTGAAGGGTCTGTGGAGATTGGGATAGAGTTTTGCTGGCCCTTGCGCCAGGGAGCCATCCCCTCATGCGGGCAGAAGCCCGCTGGGTTCGTGGGTTGGGCGTGGGTTCGCATCGAGGTGTCTGCCCTCGGAAAGAAATGAGAGGTAGCGTCCTCGCCTTGACCCCCTTCGCCACACCTGGAAGCCACGGAGGCACGTTCGACAGGGCCGCCGTGGCTTTTTTCTTTTCCAGAGGAGGAAGCCCATGACACTCTCCAAGACCTTTCATCCGCCGGCCCGGTTGCTGCTCGGTCCCGGCCCCAGCACGGTGGAAGAGCGGGTGCTCCAGGCCATGAGCGCCCAGGTGGTGGGGTACTTCGACCCGTGCATGCCGGAGATCACGGGGGAGATCCGTCGCCTGCTGAACCTGGTTTTCGGCACCGAGAACCGGGCCACGTTTCCGATCTCGGGCACGGGCTCGGCAGGCATGGAGGCCTCGCTGATCAATTTCATCGAGCCGGGGGACAAGGTCCTGATCGGGAGGAACGGCTTCTTCGGGGATCGGATGGTCCAGATCGTGGACCGCTGCGGGGGGAGTCCGATCCTGCTCGAGGCGGAGTGGGGGAAGCCGATCCTTCCCGAGCAGATCGAAGCGGCGCTGAAGAGGGAGCGGGGGGTCAAGATCGTCGCGCTGGTCCATGCGGAGACGTCAACCGGCGTTCTCCAGCCCCTGGATGGCCTGAAGCCGATGGTGGAGCGGCACGGGGCGCTGTTCCTGGTGGATGCGGTCACCAGTCTGGCCGGTCATCCGGTGGAGGTGGACCGGCACGGGGTCGACGTGTGCTACGCGGGGACCCAGAAGGCCCTGAGCGCCCCGCCCGGCCTGGCCCCCATCACCCTGTCCGAGCGGGCGGTGGAGACGGGGCGGAAACGCACCCACAAGGTCCAGAGCTACTACCTGGATGTCGCCCTGTTCGAGCAGTACTGGGGCACGAACCGGTTCTACCACCACACCCCTCCCGTGACGTTCTACTACGCGCTGCTGGAGGCCCTGCGGATCGTCGAGGAGGAGGGACTCGCGGCCCGCTTTGCCCGCCATCGCCTGAATCACCTGGCGCTGGTCGCGGGGATCGAGGGGATGGGACTCTGCATGCACGTGGAGCCGGCCCATCGCCTCTGGACCCTGAACGCCATCAGGATTCCCGCGGGCGTGGACGATGCGAGGGTCCGCGGCCGGCTGCTCCAGGATTTCAGCATCGAGATCGGCGGCGGGCTGGGCGACCTCAAGGGGAAGATCTGGCGCGTGGGCCTGATGGGCAAGAACTCCACGGCCGGCAACGTCCTGCTCTTCCTGGCGGCCCTGGAGCGCGCGCTTCGGGGGGAGGGTTTTCCCTGCGCCTCCGGCATCGCCGCGGCCGAGGAGGTCTTTCTGAAGCGTCCTCACTGACGAGACTCCGTGTAGCCCGATCCCCCGGGTCACCCCCCAAGGCGTACCCCGGCACCGGCCGGGGTACGCCTGCTTTCCCGTCCGAAGCCTGCGTTAGGAAATTTCGTTCCGAGAAAAAATCTCTTGACATTAATTTTCAGTCCGGCGTAGTGTAACTCGCCATGCCCCCCCGGCGCTCACCCCAGGCCAGCAACGGCACCCAGGTGCCCGGATGCTTCATCCGCATCCGCAACGGCTTCAGCGCACTCTCCCGCGGTGAACGCCTGGTGGCGGAGGCGATCCTGCGGGACCCCCACGCCGTCACGCTGGAGTCGGTGACCGACCTCGCCCGCCGGAGCACCACCAGCCCCGC
>DATIFO010000097.1:0-2481 GCA_035455275.1 Methylomirabilis sp. (SeqCode)
CCACACCGGCTGCAACGCTTGAGTGCCGTCCCACACCGGCTGCAACAGCTCCTGCCGCTCGGCCCGGCTGATCTGGTTCTCCGACAGCGGGCACAGGTACAAATCCGCCCCGGCCGCCACGAAGGCGCGTGTGGCCAGAGCGGCCATCTTGCAGTCGCCCACATAGGTGCGGCCACCCCTGCCGAGGGCTTGTTGCACCGCCTGGATGACCGGGACATACAACGGATCGTCCGTCGAGTTGCCGGGCACAACGGCCGTGGCCAGCGGCATGCCCAGCGGGTCGAGGACGCCCGCCGCGATTTTCAGTTGGGGTCGGTCGGGATCGTCCTTGCTGT
Source organism: Methylomirabilis sp. (SeqCode) (assembly GCA_035455275.1). Lineage (GTDB taxonomy): Bacteria > Methylomirabilota > Methylomirabilia > Methylomirabilales > 2-02-FULL-66-22 > 2-02-FULL-66-22. The sequence continues at coordinate 336 of DATIFO010000097.1, forward strand.
GGCCGAACTGCAAGAGCCCCTGCTCGGACAGGACTTCGGCGTAGGAGTTGGCGGTGGTGGCGTCGATGCGGACGAGGTCGGTGGGGAGTTGGTAGACGCGGATGGTCTGCTGGTTCAACTCACGCTCCAGGACGCTGAAGGAGTCGCTGGCGCCGAGCCGAGTGAGCCAGTCAGCGAGCCGATCGTCGTGGGTACAGGCGGGCAGGACTTCTTTGCCCAGCAAGGCGGAGAGGGTGCTGTGGTGCTGGGCGACCCACGACTCGACGTGGTTGAGGCAGTGGTCGGCCTGCGAGAGGATGAACAGCAGCCAGACGGCCAGGACCTCGCCAGGGGTGAGCGGCCCTTTCCAGTGGCGCGGGGCGGGGAAGTGGCGGTCCAGGGTGGCAGGCAGGTCCAGACGCTCAAGCGTGGCCCACAAGACCGGCAGGTCGGCCACGACTTCGACCCGCAGCAAGCGAGGTTCGGTAGGGTTCATCCTCCCGTTCTACCCACCTCCCCCATTCGCGGAAACCACCTCGAACACAAGCGAACCGTAGGCCAGAGGGCTCGGGACACGGAGAGAAGGTCGTGGCGACGCCCCAAGCGCGTCGCACGTCGCCAAGCCAGCCGCCCGCATCGCCGCCGTGAGGATCGTTTCGAGGCCGAGGAGGCCGACGACCGAGCCCAAGGAACCGCAAGATTGCCGGACGAGAACCGGGCATCGGGGGCTGGCCCGCCCCCCCTTCGGGCGAGGCGGGCCAACCTCCGCAACTCGCGGCGTGCCCCGTCCGTCCCAGGTCACTCGGAGGACTTTTTCGTCACTGGAGGCTTGACGCCAGCGGATTCATAGAAGGAGATCCGCTCCTCAGCGAAATGTGGCTCTGTGACCCACATCCCCTGCCCTGCACCCCGCCCCCCAAGCTTGAAATCTAGAGCGGTTCACGCATGGGTTGCACACAAGCTGGGGGATCGAACTCCGCGTCGGACCAAAGCGAGCCGGTCCGGAGATCGCGACCTCGGATCGGGCACCAGGCCACAGGAGCCGAACCAGCCCAGGATGTCTTGAGCACTCACCCCACGAAGTCCCGACCCGATCGCCTCGATCAAGCCCTCGGTCGTCCGTGCCGCCGCCGACCGCAACGACCCCTTCACCTTCGAAAACATCTTCTCGATCGGCGTCAGGTCCGGGCTGTAGGGCGGCAGCGACACCACCCGCGCACCGGCCTGCTCCACGGCCCGCTCCACCTGCGGCGCTTGATGCGGCTTGAGGTTGTCCCAGATCACTACGTCCCCAGGCCGCAACTGGGGCACCAACGCCTGCTCCACATACGCCTGGAATGTCACCGTGTCCGTGGACCCCTGGAAGACCACCGGTGCCTCCACCCCGGAGAGCCGCAGCGCACAGATCAGCGTCATCGACTCCCACTGGCCGGGCACCGCCCCCGCGACGCGTTGCCCACGTGGAGCACGACCGTAGGTCCGCGTCATCGCCGTGTTCGCCCCGCTCTCATCCACGAAGACCAGACACCCAGGGGCGATCGTCGCCACCGTCGTCCGGAATTCCGCACGCCGCTGCTGGGCCTTGGCTGTGTCCCGTTCCTGGGCGTGGAGCACCTTCGTCTTTCGGGTGATCTTCAAGTGGCGCAGGGCACGCCAGATGGCCATGAGGCTCCAGTCGATCCCCAACCGCTGGCGCAATTCCTCGAGGGTGGCATCGGGTTGGTCCCGGACCAATTGGCGAAGGCGTGGGAGGTCGGCCTGGGTGAAGGCCGGCGGCTGTCCGCCCCCGTGGGGAGCCGGGTCCAAGGAGCCGGTCTGGCGACGGCGGCGCAGCAGGCGGGCGACGAACGAGAGGCTGACGCGGAACCGGCGTGCGATCTGGCGCAGGGAACCCGCTCCCTCATCGATGGTGGCAGCGACGCGGTCGCGAAGATCCTTCGAATAGGGTCTCATGGCGGCTCTCCTCAAAGACACTTCCCATCTCTACTACGATGGAAGTTCGTTGTCCGCCCAAGCGTTAACCGCTCTAACTCTTATTCTTCTGTCTGTCTCTGAAAATAGGATATGGGGCCTACCCTCCCTCTCGATCCTGATGTCTGGGATTTGGACCGACTCCGGCTCCCGGCTGAGATGGTTGGGGATCTCACGGGCCGGAGACGGCCCCCCC
>DATIFO010000098.1:0-32365 GCA_035455275.1 Methylomirabilis sp. (SeqCode)
GATGGACGGCTACGAGGTGTGCCGACGCCTGAAGGCGGACGAGCGGTGGAGACACATCCCGGTGGTGATGCTCACGGCGAGAGAGGCCGTGCGGGACAAGGTCTTCGGCCTGGAGATCGGGGCCGACGATTACATCACCAAACCCTTCAACACGGACGAGCTGATCGCCCGCATCAAGGTGCTGCTCCGCGTCCAGGCGATGAGCCAGGAACTGATCCGCCGCAACCGCGAGCTGCAGGCACTGAACGCGGTGGCGCTGGCGGTGAGCCGCTCGCTCGGACTGGAGGAGATCCTGGACGGGGCCCTGGAGCGGACCCTGGAGAACCTGCAGCTCGAGGCCGGCCTGGTTCACCTGGTGGAGTCCAAGAGCGGGCACCTGGTCCTGGCCGCCTGGCGCGGGGAGTCGGCGGGGCTGCGAGCGGCGTTCGCACGTCTGCTGCCGGGGACCGGATGGGCCTGGCAGGCCATGGGGCAGGGAGAATCCCTGGTGTTCCCGGATGCCGTCCAGGTGGACGGCCTGGGGGCGCTCCCCTCCAATCCTCCCCGACCGGTCGCCGCCATTCCGCTCCGCTTGCACGATCGGGAGCTGGGGGTCCTCAGCGTGGTGGGGCGTCCCGGCCAGCAGCTCTCCGCCGAGGACGTGGGGCTCCTCGCCGCCATCGGGCGGCAGGTGGCCATTGCCCTGGTGAACGCCCACCTCTACGCCGACAGTCGCCGCAGGGCTCGGGAGTTCGAAGGGCTGAATCAGATCGGCCGGGCCATGGCTTCCACCTTCAACCTCCAGGAGATCCTGACCCGGATCAGCGAGGCCGTGGCCAATCTGTTCCATGCCCGGGCCATGTCGCTCATGCTCCTCAGCCCGGACGGACGCACCCTCTCCACGGTGGCGGGGTCGAACCTGTTCGACGAGGGGGCGCAGGCGGGCGCACCTCAGGGCGCCAAGCCGGGGGACGGCCCGAGCTTCCTCGCCGTCCACGAGAAGCGACCGGTGGCGATCACCGATCTCGCGGCGGATGATGTCCGCGCCCCCTGGCTGGAAGCGGCGCGGCGCCAGGGATACCGGTCCTTCCTGGCGATCCCCCTCATCGTTCAGGAGCGGGCCCTGGGCTGCATGAATCTGTTCCTCAGCGAGCCCCACGAATTCGACGACGACGAGATCCAGATCCTCTCGACCTTCGCCAGCCAGGCCGCGATCTCCATCGAGAACGCCAGGCTCTTCGAGGAGACCAGGCTGCTCGCCCTCACCGACGAGCTGACCGGTTTGGCCAATCATCGCCAGTTCTACCACCAGTTGGCGCGCGAGGTGCGCCGCGCGCACCGCTACGGGCGCCCGCTGACGCTGCTCATGCTCGATGTGGATTTCTTCAAGGAGTACAATGACCGGCATGGGCACCTGGCCGGAGATCAAGCCCTGCGCGATCTGGCGGAGGTCCTGCGGGGCAACGCCCGCGACGTGGACATCCTGGCCCGATACGGGGGGGAGGAATTCACCATCATCCTCCCGGAAACCGATCAGAGCCGGGCAGCCTTCCAGGCCGAGCGGATCCGGGCGGCCGTTGAGGCCCATCCCTTCCGGGGCAAGGACCCCAGCTTCCGGGGCACGCTGACGGTGAGCATCGGCGTGGCCACCCTGACCTCCGGGATCCAGACGATCGAGGATCTGGTGCATGATGCCGACCAGGCCATGTACCTCGGCAAGTCCCGCGGTCGCAACCGGGTGGAGCTGGCGCTCATCCGAGGCGACGCGGCCGGCAGCTCCTAGGTCAGCCGGAGCGCCGGCTCTCCCACCCCCACCCCTCCCAGGGTTGCCATGGAGATCGGGCATCGCGGTTGGCGATGAACGAGGAGGGTGAATATTGAAACGGACGACGGGGGACGTCGGGCAGCCCCTCAGGGTCAGCATCGTGAACCTTGGCTGTCCCAAGAACCAGGTGGACGCCGAGGTGATGCTGGGCCAGCTCGCGGCGGCGGGGTACCAGGTCGCCGAGACGGCGGACCAGGCTGACCTGGTGGTGGTGAACACCTGCGGCTTCATCCAGGAGGCCAAGGAGGAGTCCATCCGGACCATCCTGGAGGCCGCGGGGCTCAAACGGACGGGCCGCTGCAAGGCGCTGGTGGTGAGCGGGTGCCTTCCCCAGCGCTATGTCCGGGATCTGCCGACCCTGCTGCCCGAGGTGGACGCCTTCGTCGGGACGGGAGAGTTTCCCCGGATCGCGGACATCGCCCGCGCCGTGCTGCAGCGCCGCCAGGAGGAGCGGGTGTGGGTCACGGGGCACTCGGCCCTGGTCACGGCCGACCTGCCCCGAAGACTCCTCACACCCGGTCACTTTGCCTACCTCAAGATCTCCGAAGGCTGCGACCGCACGTGCAGCTTCTGCGCCATCCCCGGCATCCGCGGCCGGATGCAGAGCCGGACGCGCGAAGACATCCTGGCCGAGGCGAGTCGCCTGGCCGCCTCCGGTGTCCGGGAGCTCATCCTGGTCTCTCAGGAGACGACCGCCTACGGCGCGGACCGGGGCGAATCCCAGGGACTCGTCCGACTGCTCACGGCCCTCCTGGAGATTCCGTCGCTCCGCTGGATTCGCCTCCACTACCTGTATCCCACGCAGATCGGCCCCGAATTGATCGCCCTGCTGGCGGCGGAGCCGCGGCTCTGCCGGTACGTGGACCTGCCGCTGCAGCACAGCGCGGGGCCGATCCTCAAGGCCATGAGGCGCGGGGGCGATGCGCGGAGCCTGCAGCGTCTGATCGCCCGGATCCGGGCGGCCGTGCCGGACGTCACGATCCGCACCTCCTTCATCGCGGGGTTTCCCGGCGAGACGCAAGCCCACTTCCGGGGCCTGCTGGCATTCGTCCAGGAGATGCGGTTCGATCGGGTGGGGGTCTTCTGCTATTCCGACGAGGAGGGGACCGCCGCCGCGGCGCTCCATCCCAAGGTGTCACGCCGGGTGGCCGAGGCGCGGCGGTCACGCCTGATGGCGGTCCAGGCGCGGATCGCCGAGGAGAAGGGCCGCGCCCTGGTCGGCAGCGTCCAGGAGGTCCTGGTGGACGGGCCGGCCCCGGAATTCCCCGGCCTGCTGTGCGGACGGACCGCCGCCCACGCCCCAGAGGTGGACGGCGCGGTCTACCTCCAGGGGCCGGTGGTCCCCCCGGGGACCTTCGTGCGGGCGCGGATCCGGGAGGCCTTCGAGCATGACCTCTCGGGAGAGATCCTGGAGGTGGCGGGGTAGCCATGGCGAAGCGCTCGTCCGCCGGGCCCTCGAAGGCTGAGGGACGGGTGGGGTTGCCCCTGCGCCTCCTGGCGGCCGGGGCGGGTACAGGATACCTGCCCTTCCTCCCGGGAACGGCGGGAAGCCTCCTGGGGGCCGCGCTCTGCTTCCCCCTGCTCTCCCTGCCAGAACCGGTGTACCTCGGGACGGTGATCCTGTTCACGTTGATGGCGGTATGGGCGGCGGGTCGCATGGCCGCGGAACTCGACCAGGCGGACCCGCCAGCCGTCGTCATCGACGAGATCGCCGGGATGCTGTGGGCCGGCCTGGCCCTCCCGCCCCACGCCTACGATCTGGCCGCCGCATTCCTCCTGTTCCGAGTCCTCGACGTGGTGAAGCCCACACCCATCCCCTGGCTGGAGCGCCTGCCCGCCGGGCTGGGCATCGTGGCCGACGATGTCGCCGCAGGGCTCCTGGCGCGGGTGGCGTGGTGGCTGCTGAAGGTGAACTTCGATTTTCTGTGACCGGCAAAACGTAAAACGTAAAACGTAAACGTAAGATACCATTACGTTTTACGCGTTACGTTTTTTGGGGTGGGCGTCCCGGCCGCATCGGTCGTCCATGCTTCGAGGTGAGGTGACATGGGGAGCGAGATTCTGACGATCGGGACCGAGCTCTTGCTCGGGCAGATCGTGGACACGAATGCAAGCTGGATCTCGCAGCGGCTGGCCGAGGCGGGCATCGACGTCTTCTACAAGACCACGGTGGGGGATAACTGGTCCCGGATCGAGGCGGCGCTCCGTCTCGCCATGAGCCGAGCGGACGTCATCATCATGACCGGAGGACTGGGACCCACCGAGGACGACCTGACCCGCGACGTCCTGGCGGCCGTGCTGAACCGACCGCTCCGATTGGACCCGGCGGTCCTCCGCCACATCGAGGAACGGTTTGCCCGCCGCAAGATGACCATGACGGAGAACAACCGGAAACAGGCCATGGTCCCGGAAGGGGCCGAGGTGCTGCACAACCCGCGGGGAACAGCCCCCGGCCTGTTCCTGAAGCAGCCGGAGTGCGTCTTCGTCTGCATGCCCGGCGTGCCTGCCGAGATGAAGCCCATGCTCGCAGACCAGGTGATCCCCCGGGTCCGGGAGGCGTTCGGCATCAAGGGCCGGATCGTTTCCCGGGTCCTCAAGGCGTGCGGGATCAGCGAGTCCAGGCTGGACCATCTCATCGGGGACTACTTCCGGGAGATGCGCAACCCGACCATCGGCGTCCTGGCGCACGCCGGCGAGATCCACGTGCGCCTCACGTGCAAGGGGGACGATCCCGAGGAGATCGCGCGGAAGCTCGACGAGCTGGAGGCGAAGATCCGGGAGCGGCTGGGTCACCTCATCTTCGGCCGGGATGACGAGAAGCTGGAGGCCCTGGTCGGCCGGCTCCTGCGGGACCGCAGGGCGACGCTCTCGGTTGCCGAATCCTGCACGGGGGGCCTGATCGCCAGCCGGCTGACCGATATCGCCGGGAGCTCGGACTACTTCGAGCGAGGGGTGGTGGCCTACAGCGCCCTCGCCAAGGAGCAGATCCTGGGCGTCCCGGCGCAGCTGATGCAGGAGCAGGGGACGGTCAGCCCGGATGTTGTCCGGGCCATGGCGGAGGGCGTCCGCCGGCGGAGCGGGGCGACGTTCGGTCTGGCCACCACGGGGATCGCAGGACCCGCAGGCGGTACGCCCGAGAAGCCGGTGGGGCTCGTCTTTGTCGGGTTGTCCTGGGAGGGGGGCGACGTGGCGCGGGAGCACCGGCTCCTGGGGGAGCGCGAGCTGATCAAGTACCGGGCCGCCCAGATGGCCCTGGAGATGCTCCGCCGACACCTGCTGAACGTCCCCCTCGACGACGCCTGAGGAGTCCCGAGGAGAGACAGGCCGGGATCCGCAGATTACGCAGATGGGTCCGGAATGGAGTCCTTGTTTGAATCCGTGAAATCTGCAGAGTCTGCGTAATCTGTGGATAAATTGTAGTCCGGCGTTCCCCCCCGGGTTTCTGCCCATGCGACTGTTCGTGGCGATGAATCTTTCAACCGAGATCCGTGAGCGGCTGGCCGCGGCGCAGGACCGGCTGCGGCGCGCGCAGGCCGACGTGAGCTGGGTCCGGCCGGAGAACCTCCACGTCACCCTGAAGTTCCTGGGCGAGACCGAGGAGAAGCGGCTCGGGCCGATCCGCCTGGCCCTGGCCGAAGTCGGTCGAGCGGCCGCGCCATTCACGATGGCGGTGGCGGGCAGTGGCAGCTTCGGCGGGCGGGTGCCGCGGGTGGTCTGGGCAGGTGTTCGGGACGGGGCCCAGCCGCTCATAGACCTGGCCCGGAATGTGGAGGGCGTCCTGGCCCGCGTCGGCTTCCCGAAGGAGAAGCGGGAGTTCACCGCGCACCTCACGCTCGGCAGGGTGCGGTCGCCCCGCAATGCCGACGGCCTCCTGGCGGCACTCCAGGAGGTCCGGGGGGAGCCTTTCGGAATCCTCGCGGCGAGGGAGTTCGAGCTGATGCAGAGCGAGCTGCGCCCGAGCGGATCGATCTACACGGTGCTGGAGCGGTTCCCACTCGGAACGGCCTGACGGGGAGCGCGGGGGGCAGGAGGAGCGCCATGCGGGCGGCTGACTTGCGGAAGGCGGCCCTGACGATCTTCGACGCGGCGGTCCGTGCCGTCGATCCGGGCGCGGCGATCCACCGTCACGCTGTCCGGGACGGGAACCGCCTTCGCCTCGGCCAGGAGACGGTGGATCTGGGAGGCGTTCGCCAGGTCGTGGTCGTCGGCCTGGGGAAGGCCGGGGCGTCGATGGCCGCGGCCGTGGAGGAGGTCCTGGGCGATCGGATCGCTCGTGGCGTCGTCGTGACCAAGTACGGCCACGTGCAGCCCACGAAGACGATCCGCCTCCACGAGGCAGGCCACCCGGTTCCCGATGCCGCCGGCATGGCGGGGGCGCAGGCGATCCTGGAGCAGGTCCGAGGCCTCGCGCCCGAGGATCTCGTCCTGGTGCTCATCTCGGGCGGCGGCTCCGCCCTGACCCCTGCGCCCGTGGAGGGGATCACCCTGGCGGAGAAGCAGGCCCTCACCAAGGCGCTCCTCGCCTGCGGGGCAGACATCCGGGAGATGAACACGCTGCGGAAACACATCTCGCGGATCAAGGGGGGACAGCTCGCCCGCGCCGCATCGCCCGCCCGGGTCTTCACGCTGATCCTCTCGGACATCGTGGGGGATCCGCTGGACGCCATCGCTTCGGGTCCCACGGTGCCTGACCCCACGAGCTATGCCGATGCCCTGGCCATCCTGGACAAGTATCGCATCCGCGGAGAGATCCCCGCATCCATCCTCGCCCATCTCGAGGCTGGCGCGCGCAGGGAAATTCCCGAGACACCCAAGCCCAACGATCCGCTCTTCAGCCGGGTGAAGAGCCTGATGGTGGCGAGCAACATCCAGGCGCTGGAGGCGGCGGCGTCCGAGGCGCGCGCCTCGGGCCTCACCCCCATGATCCTCTCATCCTTCGTCGAGGGGGAGACCCGGGAGATCGCGCGCATGCACGCCGCGCTGGCCCGCGAGGTCAGGTCCAGCAGCCATCCGGTCAAGCCGCCGGTCTGCTTCATCACGGGGGGGGAGACCACCGTCACGCTGCGCGGCAAGGGCAAGGGGGGACGGAACCAGGAGTTCGCCCTGGCGGCGGCCCTGGACATCGCGGGCCTCACCGACGTGGTGATCCTGAGCGCCGGGACGGATGGCACCGACGGGCCGACGGACGCGGCAGGGGCCATCGTGGATGGCGAGACGGTGTCGCGGGCCGCCGCCCAGGGCCTCAACCCGCGCGCCGCGCTGGAGGACAACGACGCCTATCCCTTCTTCCAGCGGCTCGGCGACCTCATCATCACCGGCCCCACCAAGACCAACGTGATGGACGTGCGGCTGGTGCTGGTGGGGTGACGCCGCCCGGGAGATGGGGAGCCGGAGCCGCTGGAGCAGGGGAGCAGGGGCGCGAGGGCGAGGGACGGGGCGTTGATACTCTAGGTACGTTGTTGGGGCAGGTGGATCGGCAGGATCTCCGGGGGGACGAGGTCCGTGAGAGGCTCGCCGCGGGCGAGGCGGGCGCGGACGGCGGTGGCGGAGACCGAGGCGATCTCCTCCGGAAGCCGGATGACGCGGATGCAGCGGGCGTGCGGGGCCACGTCCGGCCGGGCCAGGAACCCGTCGATGGCCTCGGGGGGGTCCGGCGCTCGATTTGCGACGATGCACTCGCACCCGGCAAACAGGGCAACAAGCGCTGCATCGCGGTCGGCGTAGTACTTCGGGTCGAACAGGCGGATCAGCGTATCGAAGCCGAGGATGAAGGTGAGGCGGGTTCCCTTGGGGTAGTGAGGGAGGATGGCTTCCGCCTTGTCCACGAACCGGCCGTGGCTCGACGCCGCCACCGAGTAGGTCGGACGCGACTCGACGTATCGGCTCAGGAGGGCCAGGCGCGTTTCGAGGGGGAAGCCGCCGGCCTCTTTGTCCACGTTGGCCTTGGCCAGCAGGAGGAGGACCTCGTCCGGGGGCGCCGGGCCGCTCGCCTCCTGGATCAGCCGGACGTGGGCGACGGTCAGCGGGTTGAAGGAGGCGGACAGGCAGAGCAGGTTGCCGGGCCTCCCGGCAATCCCGATCGGCGCCCGTCGCACGAACGCCAGCCTGGGCGGACCACTGGGGTCCAGGCCGGCCAGCAGTTCTCCGATTGCCCTCCCGCGATCCAGCTCGTGCTCACCGGGCATGATTCACTGGGCTCCCCCCCGGAACTCCCTCGCATCTACGCCGAGAATATCGACCCGGGCCCCCAGGGTCAAGAACGGGCACGTGGCTCTCGCCTGACATATCGGATTTACGGTGGCTGCTTCGTGCACTAGTATCTCCGCATTCGCTACCCGGACAGACAGCTTCATCCCTCGTAGCCCCCCGGCACGCCCATGGACAACATCTGGCCGCCCACGTACGACGAGAGCTATTTTCCGGAACCGACGGACCGTCACTGGTTTCGCGGTCGGGAATTGATGGACCCAGAAGAGCGGCAGAGCACCATCCTCCAGAAGATCCAGGCTCAGATGGCCTACGCATATCAACACGCCCCGCTCTACCGGAAGAAGTGGAAGGCGGCCGGGCTGGAGCCGGAGGACATTCACACGATCGAAGACTTCCACAAGGCCCCCGTCCTCACCAAGCAGGAGATCCGTCAGGATCAGCGAGAGCATCCTCCCTTCGGCAGCTACCTCTGCATCGCCCCTTCCGAGATCTACCGGATTCACGGGACGTCGGGAACGACGGGCAAGCCCACGGTCTATGGAATCGGGCGCGAGGACTGGCGCCGCATCGCCAATGCCCATGCCCGGATCATGTGGGCCATGGGTCTCCGGCCCGGGGATACGCTGTTCATCGGCTCCTTCTTCAGTCTCTACATCGGGAGCTGGGGGGCGCTGGTCGGGGCGGAGCGGCTGGGGATGACGTCCTTCCCGTTCGGGGCCGGCGTGCCCGGTCAGACGGCCATGGCGATTCGCTGGGTCAAGGACCTGATGCCCACCGCGTTCTACGGGACGCCTTCCTATGCCCTGTACCTGGCGGAGTCGGCCCGCAAGGAGGGGATCGATCCTGCCAGGGACTTCGGATTTCGCGTCATGTTCTTCTCCGGGGAGCCGGGAGCCGGCATCCCCGCGACCAAGCGCCAGATCGAGGAAACGTACGGCGGGGCCCGTTGCATCGATTCCGGCTCCATGGGCGAGATGACCCCGTGGATGACCAATGCGGAGTGTGAGCATCGACGAGGCATGCACCTGTGGCAGGACATCGTGTTCACCGAGCTGGTGGACCCCGAGACCCATCAGGTGGTGCCGTACGGCAGCGAGGGGGTGCCGGTGTACACGCACCTGGAGCGGACATCCCAACCGATGATCCGCTATTATTCCGGAGACCTGGCCACGTGGACGGATGATCCGTGCGAGTGCGGGCGAACCTATCCCCGGCTCCCTCTCGGGATCTACGGCCGGGTGGATGACATGCTCATCGTCCGCGGCGAGAACATCTACCCCAGCGCCATCGAGGAGATCCTGCGAGGCACTCCAGACGTGGGCCAGGAGTACCGGATCATCATCTCGCGCGAGCAGGCGATGGACGAGCTGGTGGTGCAAGCCGAGCACACACCCCAGCTTGCATCCGAGAACGCCCGGGACCGAGGGCGGCTGGGCCGTCTTCGGCGCGAGCTGGAGCGGCGATGCAGGACCACGCTGGGCGTCCGGACCACCGTCCAGCTCCTCGAACCAGGGACGCTGGCGCGGACGGAGTTCAAGGCGCGCCGGGTGATTGACAACCGAGACCTGTTCAAGGTGCTCCGGGGCAGAACCTGATGCCCGATGAGGCTGGAGCCTCGAGGGGAGCGAGGTCGTGGACGAGCGCGAGCGGGAAGCCATTCAACAAGAGAAAGCGGAATGGGAGGCAACGGAGGTTGCGGCCTTTCAGGCACGCCGGCCCGAAAGGCAGACAGGGTTCCGGACGCTCTCGGGCCATCCGGTGGACCGACTCTACACACCGGGAGACGCCGGAGAGGCCGGCTACACAGAGGCGCTGGGATTTCCTGGCCGGTATCCCTTCACGCGAGGACCATACCCGACCATGTACCGGGCCCAGCGCTGGACCATGCGCCAGATCGCCGGATTCGGGACGGCCGGGGAGACCAACCGGCGCTTCAAGTATCTCATCGCGCAGGGACAGACGGGGATCTCCTGCGACTTCGACATGCCGACCCTCATGGGCTACGACTCGGATGACCCCCGGTCGCTGGGAGAAGTGGGGCGGGAAGGGGTCGCCATCGACACCTTCGCGGACTTCCAGGAGCTCTTCGAAGGGATCGATCTGGGCGAGATCAGCGTCTCCATGACGATCAACCCGACGGCCTGGATTCTCCTGGCCATGTACCTGGCCCTGGCGGAGCAGCGCGGCACGCCGCTCGACCGGCTCTCCGGCACGATCCAGAACGACATCCTCAAGGAGTATATCGCCCAGAAGGAGTGGATCTTCCCGGTACGCCCCTCCATGCGGATCGTCCGGGACACCATCGTCTTCGGGGCCAGACACCTGCCCCGGTACAACCCGGTGAACGTGAGCGGCTATCACATCCGCGAGGCCGGCGCCACCGCCATCCAGGAAGCGGCGTTCACGTTGGCGGCGGGGATCGCCTATGTCGAGGAAGTCCTCAAGACCGGGATGGCGGTGGACGACTTCGCCCCGCGCCTGAGCTTCTACTTCATCTCCCACAGCGATTTCTTCGAGGAGGTGGCCAAGTTCCGGGCGGCCCGGAGGATCTGGGCCCGGATCATGAAGGAGCGATTCCAGGCGAAGCGCCCGGAATCCATGCGGCTGCGGTTCCATTGCCAGACCTCGGGCGCGTCCCTCACCGCGGCGCAGCCGCTCAACAACATCGCCCGGGTGTCCCTCCAGGCCCTGGCCGCCGTCCTGGGCGGGTGCCAGTCGCTGCACACCAACGGCTGGGACGAGGCCCTGGCGATCCCCTCGGAACAGGCGATGAAGCTCGCGCTCCGGACCCAGCAGATCATCGCCGAGGAGACGGGTGTCACCAGCAGCATCGACCCCCTGGGGGGATCGTACCTGGTCGAGGCGTTCACCGACCGCATCGAGCGCGAGGTGCTGGCCTACCTGGCCAAGATCGAGAGCCTGGGCGGAACCCTGGCCTGCATCGAGCGGAGCTTCTTTCAGCGGGAGATTGCCGACGCCGCGTATACGTACCAGCTCGCGAGGGAGCGCGGGGAGCGCGTGGTTGTGGGGGTGAACAGGTACCGGGAGGACGCGCAGGCCATTCCGTTCCCGCTGCATGCGGTGGAGGCAGAGGTTGAACGGCGGCAGATCGAGCGCCTCGCCCAGGCGAAGGCGACGCGGGATGGCACCCTGGTGGAAAAGCGGCTGAAGGAGTTGCAGGACGTGGCCCGGGATGAGGGGGTGAACCTCATGCCCATCACGATCGAGGCCGTGAAGGCCCACGCCACCCAGGGCGAGATGGTCAAGGCTCTCGTTGAGGTGTGGGGCCGCTACGCCGAGACCCCCGTTTTCTAGCCCCGATTGCTGATCGAGGGTTCATATGGCCGAGCGAAGGGTGCGTGTGCTGCTGGCGAAGTGTGGGCTGGACGGTCATGACCGCGGCGTGAAGATTGTGGCCCGGGCGCTCCGCGACGCCGGGATGGAGGTCATCTACACCGGCCTGCACCAGACGCCGGAGCAGGTGGTGAGCGCCGCCATCCAGGAGGACGCGGACGTGATCGGCCTCAGCATCCTGTCCGGAGCCCACATGACGATCTATCCCCGGATCCTGGAGCTGCTCAAAGCCCAGGGGGCTGACGACCTCCACGTGGTGGGCGGGGGCACGATGCTGCCCGAAGATATCGCGGCCCTGAAGGCCCTGGGCGTCGCGGAACTCTTCGTCCCCGACACCCCCCTGGAGACCATCGTGCAGTTCTTCAAGGACCACGCCTCCCGGCATCAAGGGGAGCAGCCAGCGGAGCCCTCCAGTTAGCGCTTCTGACCGTCAATGATTCCAGCTCCCAGGGCACGGCCGAATCCTGGCCGAGTGATCCTGCGCCCGAACAGGCCCCTCCAAGACTGAGACGGCCATTCCACAGTTCGTCATGTCTCCCGTTCGAGAGCGGCGTCAGGCCGGCAGCCTCCCCGGGCGGTAGGGGTAGAAGTGCGGATCCCACTGGGCCTTCCGGATGATCCTGGCGAGCTCCTCGTCGTCGAGGAGCCGGCCCAGGCCCGCGTCCCTCGCTTCCCCGGCCACCGCCAGGGCCACCTCGAAGGAGACCCTCCGGATGTCCCTCATCTCGGGCAGGAGGTAGCCCCGCTCCGCCTGGTCCGGCGTCACCAGGCCGCTCAGGGCCTTGCTCGCTGCGATGAACATCCGGTCCGTGACCTTGTTGGCCTTGGCCACCAGGGCGCCGAGCCCCATGCCGGGGAAGATGAACAGGTTGTTGCACTGGGCAATGCCGATCTCCCTCCCATTCAATTTCACCGGAGGGAAGGGGCTGCCCGTGGCCAGGAGGCCGCGCCCCCGTGTGGCCCGCATGACCTCCTCGGGGGTGCACTCGGACTTGGCCGTGGGGTTGGAGAGAGCCAGCACGACGGGCCGGTCGGTGTTCTGCGCCACCTGCCTCAGCATCCCCTCGTCGAAGAGGCCGCGCTGTGCCGTCACGCCGATGAGGACGGTGGCTCCGGCGTTCCGGATCACGTCCACGAGGTGGATGTGCATGGCACTCTCCAGCTTCCAGTCCGCCACCGCGGCGCGGGGCTGGGCGTACCGGCGCTGCTGCTCCTCCAAGAGGGGGTCGTCCTCCACGAGCAGACCCTGCCGGTCGATGGCAAAGATCCGGAGGCGAGCCTCCTCTTCGGACAGGCCCTCCTCGCCGAGGATGGCCAGGATGTCCTCGGCGATGCCGACCCCCGCCTGGCCCATGCCCACGATCACGTACCGCTGGTCGGCGAAGCGGCTCTGCTTGATCCGCATCGCTGTCAGGAGGGCCGCGCAGGCCGTGGCCCCCGTGCCCTGGATGTCGTCGTTGAAGCAGAGGAGGCGCTCGCGGTAGCGATGGAGGAGCGTGAAGGCCTTCTGCTTGGAGAAGTCCTCCCACTGCAAGAGCGCGTTGGGGAAATTCCGCTTCACGCCAAGGACAAAGCGCTCCATGAAATCGAAATACTCCGTCCCCTCCAGGCGCGGCTTCCGGTGACCCATGTAGAGCGGGTCCTTGAGGAGCCTGCCGTTGTTGGTGCCCACGTCGATGCACATGGGCAGGCAGGAGGCCGGGTGCAGCCCCCCCGCCGCGACGTAGAGGCTCACCTTCCCCACCGAGATGCCCATGCCGTCGGAGCCCAAGTCGCCGAGGCCCAGGATCCGCTCGCCATCCGTGACGACGATGAGCTGGACCTGGGGCAGGGAGATGTCCTGGAAGATCTCGTCGATCCTCGCGATGTTGTCCGGGTGGATGTAGATGCCGCGGGGGTGCCGCATGATGTGGCTCATCAAGAGGCACGCCTGGCCAACCGTGGGAGTGTACACGATGGGCACCATCTCGTTCAGGTTCTCGCTGAGGACGCGGTAGAAGAGCGTCTCGTTGCGATTCAGGAGCCCCTGGAGGTAGATGTAGCGCTCCAGGTCGTCGGGCTTGGGCCGATAGGCCTCCATGCACCGCTCCACCTGGTCCTCGATGCGCGAGACCCCGTGGGGAAGGTGCCCGTCCAGCTTCAGCGTGATGCGCTCCTCCTCGGTGAAGCAACTGGCCTTGTTGAGCAGGGGATCGGCCAGGAGCTGCAGCCCCCTCAGGTACACCTCGTAGTACTCCTCACCCGTCAGCGGGTCGATCTTGAACGCGAAGCTCTTCATGGAGCTCCTCCCTGAAAGGAGACTCAGCTCGCCTCCAGGAACGGGTCCGGGAGATTCGAAAAATTGACTGACCGACTCCGGGCAATCACGCGGGCAGCGTGGAATGGCAGTCCGGTCCCGATCTCAGGCGCTTCTCAGCGGAACCTTCACCATCACGGTGGTCCCCGCGCCCGGCCGGCCCACGATGGTGAGTTCTCCGCCCAGGAGGAGCGCCCGTTCTCGCATCCCCAGCAGCCCCAGGGAGGTCGCGTTGGCGAAATCCTGCTCGGGAATGCCCCGGCCATTGTCTTCGACGGCCAAGGCGAGGTAGTCGGCCTCCGCACTCAAGCGAATGATGACGCGGGTGGCCTGGGCGTGGCGGGCCACGTTGGTCAAGCTCTCCTGGCAGATGCGGAAGAGGGCCGTGGACGGCGTGCGGTCCAGGGTGACATCTGGCAACCCGGATAACAGGGAGCAGGCGATACCCGTGCGAGTCTGGAATTCCTGCGCCTGCCATTCCAGGGCGGCCACCAGGCCGAGGGTATCCAGGATGCTGGGGCGCAGATCCTCGGAGATCCGGCGGACCGTGTTGATCGTGGTATCTATCAGCGCGAGCATCCCCTGGGCCTTCTCCTGGGCGGCTGGCTGATGCTTCGGCAGCCGGTGGATCAGCCACGCGAGGTCGAACTTCAAGGCCGTCAACGCCTGCCCCAGCTCATCATGGGCCTCGCGGGCGATCCGGGCCCGTTCCTCCTCACGCACGGATTCCAGGTGGCCGGCCAGGGCGCGGAGCTGCTCCCGGGAGCGGCGCAGTTGCTCCTCCGCCTGGATCCGGGCGGTGATGTCCCGGCAGACCGACACGAAGTGGGTGATGGTGCCGCCCGGGTCGGTGATCGGGGTGATGGTCTCCTCCGCGTAGATTAACCCCCCACCCTTCTTCCGGTTCGTGAACACGGCCCGAAACACCCCGCCGGAGCAGATGGTCTTCCAGAGCCGTTGATAGAATCCCTGATCGTGCTGGCCCGATTTCAGGATCCGGGGGGTTTTCCCCAGGGCGTCCTCCCGGGCATATCCCGTCAAGGCCTCGAAGGCCGGGTTGACATACTGGATGATGCCGTCCCGATCGGTAATGACCACCGCGTCCGCGGTCTGCTCGACCACGTGGGCGAATTTCCGGAGGGCCTCCTCCGTCCGCTTGCGGTCCGTGATGTCCTCGATGGTGCCTTCGTAGTAGCCCACGGTGCCCTGTGCATCGCGCACCGCGCGGGCGCTCACGGACCCCCAAATCCGGCTGCCGTCCTGCCTCAAGAGCTCCGCCTCGAAGCCCCGCACCTCCCCGTGCTCGTCGAGCAGACGCCTGAACTCTGCGCGGCGCTCCGGGTCCGCGTACACTTGGCGCCCGATATCGCTGACGGCGGAGAGGAGGGCCTCGGGGGATCCGTAGCCCAGCATGCGCGCCAGGGCGGGGTTGACGGCCTGAGCGCGCCCCCCGGGCGTCCCCTGGAAGATGCCCTCGACGGCATGCTCGAACATGGCGCGGTACTTTGCCTCCGCCTGTCGCAGGGCCACATCCATGCGCTTGCGGTCAGCCAGCAATTCTGTCCAGAGCTGCAATCGATCCACCGGCTGGCCACTCAGGAACACGGCCGGGGGCAGGTAGTAGCAGTTGTCGTAGACCTCGGTCCCGATCAGCACCGTTGGGTGAACATGCAGGGCATCCAGCAGGACGGCGGGATCGAACCGGCGTCGGTCGTATTGGCAGACGACCAGGCACCGGCTGCCCGGGAGGAACTCGTTGAGCTTGTTCTCGTACTCGATGAGCCGGTCAGACCCGGGCAATCCCCGCAGGACCCAGCCCATCTCCTCCGCGACGCGGAGGGCGGGATAGCCTTCGGCGAGGGCCCGCTCCATTTCCTCCCGCAAGAGGCGGATCATCCGGTCTGGCTCGAAGCTCCCGCCCCGCAGGTGGGCCTGATCCACGGTGAGGAGGCGCAGTTGCCCCCTCGTGAGGCACGGCTCGACGTCCAGCCCATCGTCACGCAGATGGCCAAGGTGCGCCTCGGCGACGTGGGCGTCCACGATGGAGAGGACTTTCTCGCCCCGCTCCAGCCCCTGGCGCAGGAACGAGGTGACACTCACCCGGTGCTCTGCCTCTGCTTGATACAGGCACCACAGATGGTCCCCCGGCGCAAGATCCCCCATGGCTCGGACGGATTGAGGAGTGGAGGGCATGGTGCATTCCTTCTGCCCCTCGGGTCGGAGCAGCAGGCCTGGTCGAAAGACGCGAAAAGACGAAACAATGGAATCAAGGGCCAACGTGGCCCGGTGTGTGCGGGTGGGTCAGCGGTGGACGAGTCCTCCCGCGAGGTTGCGAATGCTGACGGGAAGCTCGGACAGTAAACTATCGCCCCGGCTCCCCCGATGTCAACAGCATTTCCTGACCCGGGTGGACGGCCAGATGTTGACATCCTGGACTCCCATTGCGCTCAATGGAGGCCGTCAGATCAGGGTGAGCCGCCGGTGGCGTGGCGGTACATCGGGAGGTGATTCCCCGGTCCCCTCAACCCCATAACTTCCCGTCACTTCTGGCCTCGCCGAAGAGTTTCGCCTTGACAAATCCCCGCCATCCCGGTACTTTTCCAGTTTGCATTTTGCGAGGTGTGTATGTTTCAAGGGCTGAGCGACAGACTGAACGAGATCTTCAAGCGGCTTCGGGGGCACGGCCGGCTGACCGAGGACAACATCGCCGAGTCGCTCCGCGAGGTGCGCCTGGCCCTCTTGGAGGCGGACGTCAACGTCAAGGTCGTCCGCACATTCCTGGAGCGGGTGCGCGAGCGCGCGGTGGGCAGGGACGTCCTGGAGAGCCTGAGCCCAGGCCAGCAGGTGGTCAAGGTCGTGTACGAGGAGCTCACGGCCTTGATGGGCGGGACCGCCAGCCGTCTGGGGCAGGCGGGGCAGCCCCCCACCGTGCTGATGCTGGTGGGTCTGCAGGGCTCCGGCAAGACGACGACGGCCGGAAAGCTGGCCAGGGTCATCCGCCAGGAGGGGCGGCGACCGCTCCTCGTGGCGGCGGACCTCCAGCGGCCCGCGGCCCAGGAGCAGCTTGCCACGCTGGGGGAGACCCTGGGCATCGAGGTGTACCGGAACCCCGCGGCAGGCTCGGCCGTCGCCGTCTGCCGCGAGGCCGTGAGCCAGGCCCGGTCGCGCCTCCTGGACCCGGTCATCCTGGACACGGCCGGACGGCTCCACGTGGATGAGCCGCTGATGGAGGAGCTGCGCGCCGTCAAGGCCGAGGTGAAGCCGACGGAGATATTGATGGTGGCGGACGCCATGACCGGTCAGGATGCGGTCAACTCCGCCTCGGCGTTCAATCAGGCCCTGACCCTCACCGGCTACATCCTGACCAAGCTGGACGGGGATGCCCGGGGCGGGGCGGCCCTCTCCATCCGCTCGGTCACCGGGGCGCCGATCAAGTTCATCGGCGTGGGGGAGAAGCTGGATGCCCTGGAGGTGTTTCACCCGGACCGCATGGCCTCGCGCATCCTCGGGATGGGCGACGTCCTCAGCCTGGTGGAACGGGCCGAGCAGGCCGTGGACGCCAAGCAGGCGGCGGTCCTGCAGAAAAAACTCAAGGCACAGGCGTTCACGCTGGAGGACTTCCGGGATCAGCTCCGGCAGATCCGGGGCATGGGTCCCCTGGACCAGCTCGTGGGGATGATCCCCGGGCTCTCGCGGCTGAAGGGCCTGCCCGACAGCACGACGCAGGAGCGGGAACTCGTGCGGGTCGAGGCCATCATCGACTCCATGACCCCGGGGGAGCGACAGAAGCCCGAGATCCTGAACGGCGGGCGGCGCAAGCGCATCGCCGCCGGATCTGGCACGACTGTGGCGGACGTGAACCGCCTGCTCAAGCAGTTCGCGGACATGCAGAAGATGATGCGGCAGCTCATGCAGGCGGGCAAGGGGGGGCGTCTGCCACGGCAGATGCCGTTCTCCGCCCGCTAATCCCATTTGGGTTCCGCGGGTACCCCCTTCGGGGGGACGGGGCCCAGAAATCTCTCAGGAGGTTCCATGGCGGTCAAGATCAGGTTGCGGCGCATGGGAACGAAGCAAACGCCCTTCTACCGGGTCGTGGTGGCCGACGGGCGCACGGCGCGGGATGGTCGGTTCCTGGAAAGCCTGGGCACCTACGATCCCCGGAAGCACCCTGTCGGCCTGAAGATCGACGGGGATAAGGCCCTGCGCTGGCTCGAGAGAGGGGCCCAGCCCACCGACACCGTCCGGACGCTGCTCCGGACGGCCGGCGTCCTGCGCCGCCTCGCCGAGCTCCGCACCAAGCCTCCGGCGACTCCTTAACCCCCGGACTCCCCCGCCAGCCGGGGCGCGCCCGGGCGCGGGACTCCGCCGCCGGAGACCCGCGAGCAGCCATGGAGGACGCACCGGTGTACAAGGCCCTGGTCGAGTACGTGGCGAAGGCGCTCGTGGATCATCCGGATCAGGTGAGCGTGGAGGCGGTGGAGGAGCCGACGACGACCACGGTTCGGCTGAAGGTGGCGCCGGCCGACCTCGGGCGGGTCATCGGCAAACAGGGGCGGACGGCCCGGGCCATGCGGACCCTGCTGCATGCCACGGCGGCCCGCTCCAAACGGCGGGCCGTGCTGGAGATTCTGGAGTGAGGCGTGGCGCCCCCGCACTACCTGATTCTCGGCCGCATCGTGAAGGCGCACGGGGTGCGCGGCGAGGTGAAGGTGGTCAGCTTCGCCGACACATGGCACCCCTTCCGGACGCTGGCCAGGCTCTGGGTGGGACCGCCCGGGGGTCCGCTCCGCCTCGTCTCCGTGGAGGCCGGGCACGAGCATGGGCGGGACGTGCTCCTGAAACTCCAGGGGGTGGACTCGCCCGAGGCGGCCTCGCGCCTGATCGGGCAGGAGCTGTCCATTCCACGGGCCGAGGCTCCCGAGCCGCCGGAGGGGAGCTTCTACCATCATGATATCCTGGGGCTCCTGGTGGTGGAGGGCGAGCGGCCCCTCGGGTGCGTCCGCGAGATCCTGGAGACCCCGGCGCACGATGTCTTCGTGGTCCAGGCTCCGGCCGGCGAGTGGCTGCTGCCGGCCACGCGCGCGCACATCCGCCGGGTGGATCTGCCGGCCGGCCGCATCGAGATCGAGCCCATGACCGGCCTGGTGAGCCCGTCGGCGGGCGGCGAGGAGAGCCCTGAAGCGATTTGACGTGTTGACGCTGTTCCCAGGGATGTTCCAGGGGCCCTTGCAGGAGAGTATCCTGCGCCGGGCCCAGGACAAGGGGCTGGTGGAGATCGCGGTCCACGACCTCCGGTCCTGGACGACCGATCGGCATCATGTCGTGGACGATGCCCCGTACGGCGGCGGGGCCGGAATGATCCTGAAGCCCGAGCCGGCCTTCCAGGCGGTGGAGGCACTCTCGCGCGGGCAGGAAAGCGCGGTCATCGTCCTGTCGCCCCAGGGCGTCCCGTTCACCCAGGCGATTGCCGTCGAGCTGGCTCAGGCGGGGCACCTGATCCTGCTGTGCGGGCGCTACGAGGGCTTCGACGACCGGATCCCCCGGGGACTCCAGGCGCGCGAGCTGTCCATCGGGGACTACGTCCTCACCGGGGGGGAGCTGCCAGCGCTGGTCGTCCTGGACGCCGTGGTGAGACTCATCCCCGGTGTCCTGGGGGATGTGACCTCGGCGCAGACGGATTCATTTGCCGCCGGCCTGCTGGAGCATCCGCAATACACCCGGCCGGCCGTCTTCCGGGGGATGGCGGTGCCGCCCGTGCTCCTCTCGGGCGACCATCAGGCCATCGCCCGCTGGCGACGGAAGCAGGCCATCCGGCGGACCCGGGAGCGACGGCCGGATCTCCTGGCCCAGATGGCGTTGTCCGATCCTGATCGGGAATTGCTGGCTGAAATCGAAGAGGAAGAGGAATCCACTTCAACAGGCAATTGAAAACGACAACTGACAACCGGGAAACTGGGGCAGGCCGACAATGGCCGGTTCGTGAGTGTTGGTTTCAAATTTGAGCGTTGACGTTTGGGGGGTATCCACATGTCCATGTCGTTGATCCAGGCGGTCGAGGAAAAGCACTTGCGGAAGGACCTGCCGGCGTTCGCTCCCGGGGACACGATGAAGGTGCAGGTGAAGGTGGTGGAAGGGGACAAGGAGCGGTTGCAGGCCTTCGAGGGCATCTGCATCCGGCGGCGGGGCGGCGGACTCAGCGCCACCTTCACCGTCCGCAAGGTGACGTACGGGGTGGGGGTCGAGCGGACCTTCCCCCTGCATTCGCCCAGCATCGATCGGGTCGAGGTCCTGAGACACGGCCAGGTTCGCCGGGCGAAGCTCTACTACCTTCGGAAGCTCCGGGGCAAGGCGGCGCGGATCAAGGAATACCGGACGTCGTAATCCGCCTGCCGAGCACGGATGCCGGGCGGATGCCATGACCGGAGCGTCCAGCCGAGGACGATCGGGACGGAGGACATCGAGTGCCCCTGGGGCCACGCCGCCGGCGGGGGCTCAGCAGGAGCTGGCGAGGGCGACGCCGGATCTCGTGGTTCCGTCAGGCATCTCTGTGGCTGGCGTGGACGAGGCGGGCCGGGGATGTCTGGCCGGCCCGGTGGTGGCCGCGGCGGTGGTGCTGCCGCCCGACGCGAATCTTCCGGGGCTTGCGGACAGCAAGCAGGTCGCGCCCGCGGCCCGGACGCGCCTGGCCGGACTGATCCGCGAACAGGCCGTGGCCTGGGCGGTGGCGGTGGTCGAAGCCCCCGAGATCGACGCCACGAACATCCTGCGGGCGACCCTGGCGGCGATGGCCCAGGCGGTCCAGCGGCTCTCCCCTTCGCCCGAACTGGTCCTCGTGGACGGCAACATTGCCCCGCGCCTCCCCATGCCGGCCCTGGCGGTGGTCCGGGGAGACCAGCGGGTGCCCGCGATCTCGGCCGCCTCCATCCTGGCGAAGGTCACGAGGGATCGGATCATGGAGGAGTGGGCCGTCCGCCTCCCCGCCTACGGATTCGCGCAGCACAAGGGCTACGGGACCGAGACCCACAGGGCCGCCATCGCGCGTCACGGTCCCTCCCCCATCCACCGCCGGACGTTCGCCGGCGTACGGGAGCACGGGGACAAGGCGCTCCGGCAGGGCGCGCTGTGGTGACGGATCCCCGCCGGGCGCTGGGTCGCCTGGGTGAGGAGGCAGCCCGGGTACACCTGGAGCGGCGGGGGGTCCGGATCGTCGCCGCGAACTTCACCTGCCCGGCCGGCGAGATCGACCTGGTGGGCAGGAAACGGGGGACCCTGATCTTCGTCGAGGTGAAGACCCGCAAGTCGGCCGCCTTCGGCCCGCCGCACCTGGCCGTGCACCAGCGAAAGCAGCGCCAGATCGTGCGGGCCGCGGAGTGGTACCTGGCCGAGCAGCACCTGGCGGACGTGGCCTGTCGCTTCGACGTGGTGGCGGTGACCTTCTCGGAGGACGAGGGGGCGCCGCGCATCGACTGGGTGCAGGACGCCTTTCCATCCGAGGGGGTGCGAGTCTGGTGACGAATCCCAACGCAGACATGAGCGGGGTGCGGCAGATCCTGAAGGCCGTTCCGTTCTTCCGGGACCTCACCCCGGAGGAACTGGACTGGATCGTGGGCCTCGGCCGCATCGTGACCTACACCAAGGACATGGTCCTGTTCAAGGAGGGGGACCAGGGGGAGGCGCTCTATCTGGTCGTGGACGGATCGGTCCGCGTCAGCAAGACGGGGCCCGGCTCTGCGGATCAGCCCATGGCCTTCATGGAGCGGGGGAGCTGCTTCGGGGAGATGGCCCTGGTGGACGAGTTCCCCCGCTCTGCGACCGCCGTCGCCAACCAGGAATCCCGCATCCTGTTCATCGAGAAGCAGGCGTTCCTGAATTTCCTGGAGCAGCATCCGGTGGTCGGGCGAAAGATCCTGTGGGCCTTCTGCCGCTCGCTGTCCATGCGCCTGAGGGAGGCCAGTGACCGCATCGTGGCCCTGTCCTCGTTCACCCGTCCGTTCTGACGGCTCCCAGTCCTGCGGCCCGCCGGACCCCGCCCGAGATGGAGTGCCGTCGGCCTCTCGTCCCGAACCCTCGGGCCAGCCCCTGCCGTCCGGTGATCCCTTCAAACGTCAGGGAGTGGGGACAAGCCGGAGCCGGCCGTTGACACCGGACCCGCCCTCGGGGTACCTCCTGCTCCACCTGTTCCCTTGCCGTGAGACCGAAGATGGTTGATCGAACAAGACCCCCACCTGTGCTCCTGGGGCGTCCGGCCGGACTGACGTCTGCGCCGCCTGCGCGGGGCATCTGGCGGGCAGGCGCGTGGGCGACTATCCACACCGAGGAGCTGACGCAGCCATCCGAGGCGCCGACGAGACCTGAGCCCCCGGCCCTCCGGCCGGGGGTGCCATGTTCGGCTCGACAGGCGGCCGGGCTCCGGCGCGAGAGGAGCCACACATGAACAGCCGCGAGCGGTACACGCGGGCCGTGAAGTTTGCGGGACCGGACCGCGTTCCCATCATGCACCGCACCATCCCCGGCGCCTTCCGGAGGCATGGCAAGGCACTGGAGGAGCTGTACGCCCGCTACCCCAGCGATGTCCTGCTGTCCCCCTCCACGCGCGGCTGGTTCGCGTTCAAGCGCGGGGTGGCCGAGTCGAGCGGGGCGCTCCGCGGCGTGACGGACGAGTGGGGATGCGTCTGGGACAGCCTGAACCCCGATTACCTCGGCCAGGTGTTCGGGCATCCCCTGGACACGTGGGAGAAGCTCCCGGGCTTCAAGTCCCCGGAGCCCACGGTGGGCATCGAGGGGGTCCAGGAGATGGTGGAGGCGGTGAAGGCCGACGGGCACCGGCACTACTCCCTCATCGAGGTGGGCACCCTCTGGCACCTCACCAACTGGCTGCGGGGATTCGAGAACTCCCTCATGGATGTCCTGGAGGATCGCCCGGAGATGTACGCACTGCGGGACCGCATCACCGACTTCCTGCTGAAGCGGGTGGATCTGCTGCTCGCGCGCCGCGAGCACATCGACGGGGTCCTGGTCAACGACGACTGGGGCACGCAAGAAACCCTGATGATCAAGCCCGCCTACTGGCGGAAGATCTACAAGCCGGCCTACGCCAAGATCGTCGAGGCCATCCACAGCGGGGGGCTCTCCGCCCACCTGCACACCGATGGGGCCACCGAGGCCGTCCTGGAGGATCTGATCGAGATCGGCTTCGACGAGGTGAACCCCCAGATGTCCTGCATGGATATCGAGGATCTGGGGAGGCGCTTCGGGGGCCGGGTATGCTTCCGGGCCGACATGGACCGGCAGTACACCCTGCCCTTTGGGACCCCGGCCGAGGTCGAGGCCTACGTGCAGCGGTTGTACGACGCCTTCGGCCGGTCGGGGGGCGGCTACGTGGGCTACGGACAGGTCAACACCGACGTCCCCCTGGAGAACGCCGAGGCCATGCTTGCGGCCTTCTCCCGGCTGCGCTATGCTCCCTCAACGGTGAATGGCTGAGACGGGAGACCCATGACAAACCGCGAGCGCTTCCTGGCCGTCCTGGACGGCAAGAGTCCCGATCGCATCCCGTGGATCGCCCGGCTGGATCTCTGGTACCACGCCCGGCTCGCCGAGGGCAATCTCCCCGCCCGGTTCCGGGGCATGAGCCTGGTCGAGGTGGGCCGGGCCCTGCGCACGGGGAATCCGGCCCGTGACGGCCGCATCTTCACGACGCGTTACGAGGGGATGGAGGTCAAGACCGAGCGCGCCCCGGGCGTCCTCCGCCAGCACTTCAGGACACCGGTGGGCGACGTCAGCTTCGGGCGGATCCTGAGCGACAGGGTCGCGGTGACCACCGACCAGGGGCTGCCGCTGGAGCATCCCATCCACCGCGTGGAAGACTACCGGACGCTCGAATACATCGCCGAGCACACCTATTACGATCCGTGCTACGAGGACTACCTGGCCTACGACGCGGCCGTGGGAGACGAGGGCTTCCCCATGGTCTCGTGCGGGGATTGCCCGTTTCACTACTTCCTCCTGCACCTGGCTGGCTACAACCAGGCCTACTTCGAGATGGTGGACCACCCCCAGGAGTTCGAGCACCTGCTCCAGGTGATGACCCAGGTGGAGCGGGAGCGGCTCTGGCCGGTGGTGGCGGACTCGCCGGCGCGACTCATCCTGCACGGGGTGCATTTCGACTCGCAGATGACCCCCCCACGACAGTTTCGCCAGTACATCATCCCCTACTACCAGGAGTTCAGCCGGCTCCTCCACGCCCGGGGGAAATCCCTGACCTGGCACGCGGACGACGACAGCAAGGACATCCTGGGTGAGGTGAAGGAGGCGGGTTTCGACATGTCCGAGTGCTTCTGCACGGCCCCCATGGTGGAGGTGACCCTGGAAGAGGCCCGGGCCGCCTGGGGCCGGGACGTCATCATCTTCGGCGGCGTGCCCTCCATCGTGCTGGAGCCGACCTTCCCCGAGGCGGAGTTCGAGGAGTACATGCGGGGCGTGTTCCGGGCCATCGCGCCGGGCGATGCCTTCGTCCTCGGCGTGGCCGACAACGTGATGCCGACGTCCCGTATCGAGCGCGTGGAGCGCATCTCGGAGCTGGTCGAGCAGCACGGGACGTACCCCGTCCGACCCTATTGAATCCGCGGGAGCGTGTCCCGGCTCAGCGGAGCATCCGGCGCCCATCCACCGAAGACACGAGGAGGAAGCGATGGCCGATTACGAAGCCCTGAAGACCGCCGTGATCGAGGGCAAGATGGCCCAGGTGAAGACCTTGACCCAGCAGGCTCTGGACGAGGGGAAGCCGCCCCAGGACGTCCTGGACCAGGCCCTGATCCCCGCCATGGATGTGGTGGGCGAGAAGTTCTCCTGCCACGAGTTCTACATTCCCGAGATGCTGATCGCCGCCCGCGCCATGCAGGCGGGTGTGGCCATCCTGAAGCCGCTCCTGGCGGCGGCGGCGGCCAAGCCCCGCGGCAAGGTCGTGATCGGGACGGTGAAGGGAGACCTTCACGACATCGGGAAGAACCTGGTCGGGATGATGCTGCAGGGGAGCGGCTTCGAGGTGATCGATCTCGGCGCCGACGTGGCCCCCCAGCGCTTCGTGGATGCGGTCCAGTCCAACGCCCCCCACTTCGTCATGATGAGCGCACTGCTCACGACCACCATGCTCTCCATGAAGGACACGGTGGAGGCCCTCAAGGCGGCGGGCCTGCGCGAACGGGTCAAGGTCGCCGTGGGCGGGGCCCCCGTGACCCAGCGCTTCTGCGACGAGGTTGGCGCCGACTTCTACGCCCCGAGCGCCACCGGGGCCGTGACCAAGGCCAAGACACTGCTTCCGGCATGACGGATTCAGCAGGCTGAGACAGGCGGCGGAGGGGAAGTTCTCTCCGCCGCCTGTCTCCTTTCAGGCGCGAGGGCGACGATGCGCCCCTCCTTCCCGGCTATCCGTTGCACGACCCTGGCGATCCCAGAGGCGCGGGACCTGCTCTTCGGCCGCGCGCCTCACCCGGTCCACTGCGGCTTCGACCTCGCCATCGGCGCGGGGCAGGTGTATCCGGAGGTGAACTTCACCCTGCCCCCGATCCTGATCACCGAGGGGACGTGGCCGCAGGTGATGGGCCACTACGAGGAGATGGCGGAGGCGATCCTGCGTCGCGCACTGGCCCTCCGGGTCCCGGGCCTGGTCCTGGAGTTCGAGCACCTGCCGCCCATGACGGAGCGGCCCGAGTGGGGGGCCGAGATCACGGCCCTGCTGTTGCGCCGCCTCCAGGGGGCGCGGGAGGCGCACGGCCTCCGATCCGCGCTCCGCGTGACGCCGGCGGACCTCCGGGACCAGCACCGCCCGCCCGTGCTCCGGCGGGGAGAGGCCTGGGAGCGGCTGGCCTCTGCCTTCGAGCGCTCCGCCGACGCCGGCGCCCACATCCTCTCCATCGAGTCGGTCGGCGGCAAGGAGGTCCACGACGAGGCCCTGCTGGCCGGGGATGTGCGAGGGCTCGTCTTCGGCCTCGGGGTGCTGGCCGCCCGGGACATGCGCTGGCTCTGGGATCGCATCGTGGAGATCTGCGCGGCGCGATCCGGGGTGATCCCCGGCGGGGATTCGGCCTGCGGCTTCGCCAACACGGCCATGCAGCTCGCCCATCAGGAGATGCTTCCCCAGGTGCTGGCGGCCGTGGATCGCGCCATGACGGCCGCCCGGAGCCTGGCGGCCTTCGAGCAGGGGGCCGTCGGCCCCTCGAAGGACTGCGCCTATGAGGGCCCGGTCCTCAAGGCGATCACCGGCCGCCCCATCTCCATGGAGGGGAAATCGGCGAGCTGCGCCCACTTCAGCCCCCTGGGGAACATCGCCGCGGCGATGTGCGACCTCTGGAGCAATGAGTCGGTCCAGAACGTCCGATTGTTGTCGGGCAGCGCCCCCGAGGCGTACACGGAGCTCCTGGCCTACGATTGCCGGCTCATGAACACCGCCCTGGAGCGGGGCGGGGGGCGGAGCCTGCGCGACTGGCTCACGGACTCCGACCGCTGGCTCAGTCCGCAGGCGGTGATCCTCTCGCCTGAGGCAACGGTTGCGATCGCCCGTGCCATCGTCGCCGAAGCCAGCGACTACCGGCGGACGGTGGCCGCGGGGGAGGCGGCGGTCGGCCTGCTGATGGAGGGGGTGGCGTCGGGCCGGTTGGTGTTGTCGCCCGCGGAGCGCCGATGGCTGCAGCGGATCGAGGACGCCCTGGCCGACCTGCCCGCCAGCGAGGAGGCCCTTCTGGCCGAGATGTCAGAAACCTACGGCCACCTCTTCGACCCGTCGAGCTACGGCCTGAGCTGAACGAGGACGAGGCGCGTTGACACAGGCGGGCGTGCCGGTCCCGGGCGGGGGGCGGTCATCGGGAGGAGAGGGAAACCGGTAGGCTCACTCCTTCCCGGCAGAAGGCCGCTTCAACAGCCAGTCGATTATCGCAGTCGGATCCATTTCAGCCGGACCTTGTGATTCGGCCTTCACGGCTGGTGCCCCGCTCTGGGAGCGCGCGCGGGCTGCAGGACCCTGGCGGTTTTTCGCTCGGTCCTTCTTTGGCTCTGGGGTTGGAGTTCTGCTCGTCTCAGGCGGAAGCGCCAGCTCGGGCGGCTCTGGAGGTGTGCTTTCCCGGGCTGAAGTCTCCCCGGGAGTCCCTCCCTGGGGGGGAGGTGAGACCGTCTCGACGGCTTCCCTCTCTGATTTCCCTGCGATCGACGGGACCTGGACCTCTGCTGGAATCTGCGGCGGCAGCAGCCCGCGAGCGATTTCCGGAACCCCTCGTGAAAAGAGTACCCAGAGTGACGCCCCCGCTATCACGACGAGCAGGCCGCTGATCGCAGCAAGCTTCCAGTGCGCCCATGCACCCGCGGCCTTGGCAACGGCTCGCTCGGTCTCGCCGGTGTCCGCCTCGGGGGTCGCTGGAATCTGGGCGATCGGGCCTTGGTCCGATCGATCCCCCGCCTCCGCCAAATCGACGGGCGCTGACGCGGAGAGGTGTTCATTGGCGACGCCGTTCACATCGGTTTCGCGTCTTCCTGGCTCCTCTCCCAGCACCCGCAAGTCCTTTGCCTCTAGCGCTGCCGGGATTTCGGGACGAGGCGCCGTGATCGGTTGAGCTGAGGAGAGGGCCGAGACTTTCTCACCCCCTCCGGCTGGCCCACCGTCCACCCTGCTTGTTTGCCCGGCGGGGCCCGGCAACACCGGGCGCTCCTGGCCCACCGTCGAGAAGTCCGGATCCTTGGGAGAGTCGATCTCCGTGTGCCTTGAACTTGGCGAAGCCGTCTCCCGGTCATGACGCGCTGCGGCGGGGATGGCCGTCACTCCATCGTGCCCCTGGGGACCGCGCACGTGGCCGCCCTCCGGGGAGCCCACCCTCGCATTGCAGACCGGTCCCAGCTCCCGGATACGGTCGGCCTGGCGCGCCACTCGGGATTCGGGTGGGATCAACTCAAAGATGAAGTGCGTGGGATGCTGGTCATTCAGGCTGGGGTTGTCCTCGAAGAAGGTCTCCAAGAGGCTGGCACAGATGTCGCCGGATTCCCCGACATAGAGGCATTTGCTCGGCGAGAAGAGCGTGTAGACACCGGAGGCGGGCGGGGCGTTTTTCGTGATCGACTGCAGATCGTACTTGAATGCCCCTGGCGGTTGCGGGGACATTGTCCTTCCTCCTCGCGCGCTCTACAGGAGGAGAAGAGAGGCCCTCTCCATTTCCCACTGAGTCGCTGGGCGAGAGCAGAAAAAACGCGAACGCGACAGGAAGTCCAAGCGACGCGACCGGATGGGAAGCTGGAAACGGGGCGCGGGCCGTGCGTGACCAACAGGGCATACGCGACGGTTGGATCCGCGTGAAGACCCCTACAGACCTCCGGGGGAATGCGTACGCAAGCGGGACGCTAGCAGCACCGGCCTGGCGCGTCAAGCGGAATCTTGCGGGCATCGGGAGGGTTGGAGAGCGCGGGGGACATGCCAGCCCATGCGACCCCTGCTACCCTGGTACTGGATCGGCAGGCGTTACGCCCGTCGGGGATTGGAGGATCCGCCGCTCACCGCCTGCCCCTCCTGCTTCCAGGTGCGCGCAACGTATGTCGGGTCGCTGGTGCCCCGGTGGGGGGGGAGCTACGAGGCGATGGCGAGCTTCGCCCAGGAGGCAAGCGCCGTGGCGAACCGCAGGCTGCGGTTCCTGCCCGGTTACATCGACGAGGACAGGGCGGACCTGCTGCTGCTCGACAGCAGACCCGAGGAGGCGCGCACGGCGATCGAGCGCGCGTGCGCCCTGGGTGAATACTGGGAATTCCTGGAGGAACGCGCCCGGGTTCGGGATCATCTGAACGACCGGGGCGGGGCGGTGGCAGACCTGGATCGTGCGATCGCCTTGCGACCCGGCCACCCGAGGCTACTCATCACGCGGGCATATCTCCACCATCGCGCCCAGCAATGGGAGCCGGCCGGGCGCGATCTGCTGGCCGGGATCCGCATCGACTCGACCGACGGGACGGCGCGTCGCATTCTCAATCCCGTCGTCCAGGGACTCATGTATGAGGGCTGGGGGCATCACCAGGCGGGGCATCGCGACGACGCCCTCCGGGTGTACGACCTTGCGGCCGAGCTGGCGCCGAGGAACCACGAGGTCCAGCAGCGACGGGGATGGATCATCGTGGGCGACGGCCGGGGCGGCAGCGACGAGATCGCCACACTCGAAGAGCGGGTGCGGAGGTCGCCAGACGATTTCCATGCGGTGCAGCAGCTCGACTTTGCGTTCGTGCGGCGGCGAGAGTTCCAGCGTTCTGTGGAGCTCTGGAACGCCTACCTTGCCCGGCACCCCCAGGACGGACCCGCCTACCTCGAGCGCGGCGGCGCCTATTTCCATCTGCGGCGGCTGACGGAAGCGCGCGCCGATGCCCGCGCCGCCTGTGAACTCGGGGTGAGCGAGGGGTGTGCGAGGGAGAAGCAGGTGGCGGCGATGCAGAAGTGAATTGCGCCCCCGGAGGAAAACCACGCCGGAATTCGTGAAGGCAACACACGGCCACACTCTGGGCCAGACCCGGGTGATGGGCCTCTCCAGGCGCCGCTGAGGAGAGGGGAAAGTCAGAACCTATTCGAGCGCCCTGTAGAGCCGCTGATCGTAGAGGCTGCCGCTCATGGGAAGAAGCAGATCCCGAAATACCCTGGTGTGCGCGGCCACTTCATGCCCCTCGAGCGCCGCCTGGTCCCTCCAGATCTCCACCAGGGTGAAATGGTTCGGCCGGCTGTTCTGCTGCAGCACCTCGAAGCGCAGATTGCCCGCGTCCGTCCGGCTCGGCCCGGCCAACTGCTGAAGCGCGGCGATGCCGTCATCCTTCTTCGGTGGGATGATGTCCACGTGCGTCACCGCATAGACGGCGGCCCCCCGGGAACCGGCGCCCGCGGCGATGGAACCGACCGCCAGACCTGTGTGGGGGCGCTCATCGTAGGCGCTGCTGAGCAGGGGTGTCAGCCGGTCGCGGAATTCCTTCATGTGCGGGGCCGCCCTGTTGCCTTCGTTCGCCTTCTGGTCTTTCCAGGCCTCCACGATCATGAAATGGTTCGGCCGGTCTCGCCGTTGGAGCACCTCGAAGCGTAAGCTGCCTGCCCCCTTGCGACTCGCCGCCCCGAACTCCTGGAGCAGGGAGGCGGCCGTGTCCCTGGCCGCCGGCATGACCTCGACATAGGTCACGCAGTAGGCGACAGGGTCGCCGGCGCTCTGGGCCCGTGCCTCCTGCGTCGCGCCGGCCGTCAGCATGAGCAAAGCCAGGATTGCAGGACGGTGGAACGGTCTCATATCACCCCTCCCGGCAGATCGCCTTCTTGGAACGTGGTCGTTCGGGTGTCCCTCTCACCATCACGCCATCGCAGTGCTCGCAGGCAGCCGAACATGCCCCACCTGCGGTGACCCATCTCCGGTGGGCGCCCCCCGACGCTCGCGCGCCGCTGCGGCGTCGGGACTCGATACGCCTCGCCCCCCCTGAGTTGCACCCGCTCGTCGAGCGCCGGCGTGATCAGGACCCATGATAGCAGCCTAAGGGTCCTCGCAGATAGGTTCCCCTCAGGCGCTGATTCGCAGGCCTTCTTCTGCAGGAGGAGTAGACGTGCGGTCTGGAAAGGACTTGACACAAACACCGAGATGATCCATACCCACGTCCAGAGCCGGGGGTCCGCGGCCGTCCGCAGTCCGACCGACTGGCTCGCGAGCCTGCCCAGCCCTGTGTCATCACCGCCCGCGGGCAGCCGACTGGCCGAAATAGACTGCAGCCCCCTGCAGCCCTAAAGGAAATAGGCCGGTCTGTTTACTTCTAGCTCGAGTTGACAACATGAAGAGCAAGACTATCTCCGGAACTATCGCCGCCCTCTATCTTTTCTTTTCCTATCCGACGGCCAACGGTGAAGTTGCTTTCACGCTTGGCATATTCCTCATTCTCCCCTTGGACTGCATCTGGTTCAGCGAAGCTATGGGTGGATTCACTGGACTCGGAATGCCATCGATCACCACCACAACGCCTGGATGGGCGGTCGCCTTCGGCGGTTGGCTTCTCCTGCTGCTGCCGGTCCTCATCTAGCTGATCATGGGCGTTGCTGGAATGAGATGAGGACGGAATCTCGAACAACGGCATGGAGGGCGACTTCGTGCCCACAGCCAGAGGACTGCAAATGACTGAAGAGCACTCATCGTGCCGCAGTCGCCACACGCTCATGCCGAGCGTTAGCGCATCGAAGCGTGAGGGGACCAGGAAGGGCAACGGGGCTGCACCATGTACTTCGAGGTCGTCGGGGAGATCGGCGATATCGAAGTCATCGCCAAGGGTCTATTGTACGAGAGCGGGCTCGCCTGATGACGCAGTACGGTAGAGAACGCTGGAGGAAACTCAAGGGAACGGCGACCGTCCGGCTGCAGGATGGAACAGTGTGTCGTGCGGAGGTACACTGGTATGAGGCGCATGGGGTGGGACGAAAGAAGCTCAAGGTCAAGCGCTTCCTGGAGTAGCACATGAGCAAGCCGAGACGTCGATACGTTGTCTGCATCCACACGGAAGGAGCCGAGGACCTCGAACTGCGGAAGCTCTACCAGGTACGTGAGGATGAGACGGCCGAAAAACGAGGGCACCTCCGCGTGGTGGACGAGTCCGGCGAAGACTACCTGTACCCAAAGGAATTCTTCGCTTCGGTGGAGGTGCCCGAGGACACGGAACGCGCTCTCGCAACGGCTGGTCTGCCAAAATCCAGCCGCCCGCGGTAGCTTCCGCGTCCAGCGGCCGCCTCGACGGCGCCGCTGACGCCGGTCGTTATACCGGCGAACCTGTGAGGCGCTTCCATGAAGCTTTCGTTTGAACTGACCAGGGACGGCACGCTGGAGATTTTCTTCGACGTCGAGGGCGAGATCTGTTGGTTCGGTCGTTGCAGAAAATGAAGGAGCCAGGCGATCACGACCACCTGATGACTCCAGCGTGGGGAAGTCACGAACTGTCCGAGGAGACTCACGAGGATAACCGGGTTGTTCACATGGTGACGCTCGGAATTCCACGCGAATAGTGATGACGGCATCGGTATAACAGGCCAATGGAGAGCGACGCAAAGAGAAGGTGTGGCTCATCGCCTTCGCGTTCGCCAGACAAGCGGGAACGACCTGCGAGGACCTGATGCCAGCGGGAGAGAGAAGCCAGACCTGGTTCCCTGAGCTGGTGGCAGCCTTGCGCCAGTCTTGGCGGCCAGACCCTACCTGGGAGGCCGTGATCGATCTGCGCGACCAGCTTCAGCGTAGCCTGGAACACATTTTGACCTCCCGCGGGATCAAGCCGGCAACAGTACGGTGCTCGCATTGTGGCCATGTGGGGTCCGGAACGCCACCAGCGATCTCGGTGCGCTCCGTCCTGATTGCCCTTCGCCGATTCGGGATCGAGCCGGAGGATCGTGTCCGCCAACTTGACAAGGAGTGGTCGCGGCATCGAGCATTGTGGCGGCTCGATCTCTATGGTCGGCCGCAGCAGAGTGGCGGGAAAGCTCTCCACGGCCACAGTGGGGAGCGGGTGTGAACCCGCGTTTCCAGGGGCTGTCGCACTTCACTTTCGACCGGGCCGCTGGCGGGCATGCGCTCGCCGTGGTCGGTCAACGTGCGCGTTAGCTGAATGGTCGAAGGGAATATGCCTGAGCGAAGGCGCATGTTTGATGGTCAAGGTCGAGCGTGGAGCGTGTCCAAAGTGGCGTG
>DATIFO010000099.1:0-83365 GCA_035455275.1 Methylomirabilis sp. (SeqCode)
CATTCGCCAACAAGGTCGTGAAGCTGGATGTGACCGGCGAGATCCTGCGCGCAGCGCTGGAGAACGGCCTGAGCCAGGTGGAGAAGACGGCGGGGCGCTTCCCCCAGGTTTCGGGGATCCGCCTGACCTTCGATCCCAACCGCCCTGCGGGCTCGCGCCTCGTCTCCGTCAGCGTAGGCGGACGGCCCCTGGACCCTCAGGCCCGCTACACCCTGGCGACCTTTGACTTCATCCTGGGGGGAGGCGACGGGTACACCATGCTCCAGCAGGCCAGTGTCCTGGTGAAGGCCGAGAACGGTCCGATGGACTCCGACCTCATCCTCGAGCGCCTCAAGGCCGGACCCATCGCCCCCGTGCCCGACGGTCGCATCCAGCGGGTGCAGTGAAGGAACCCTTCAAGGCATCCACAGAGTACGCAGACTTCGTCGTGAGCTCAGTCGAACGGATCCGCAGATTTCATCCGAAGGATCCTGGAAAGGACACGGTCAGCGGCGCATGATGAGGAACATCTACAAGGGGCGGGTGGTGGACCTGAATGTGGAGACGGTCACGCTGCCCAACGGGGCCACGGTGGAACTGGAGATCATTCATCACCCCGGTGCCGTCGCCATCGTCCCGATGACTCCGACCGGGTCCGTGCTCCTGATTCGCCAGTACCGCCACGCGGCGGGCGGGTACATCTACGAGATCCCGGCGGGGAAGCTGGATCCCGGCGAGGCCCCGCAGGCTTGCGCGGCCCGCGAACTGGAAGAGGAGATCGGTCGCCGTGCCTCGTCCATCACCCACCTCCTCTCCTTCTTCACCACGCCAGGATTCACCGACGAGGTGATTCACCTCTTCCTGGCCACCGGACTCGCCCCCGGCACACAACGCCTGGATCAGGACGAGGTGCTGGAGATCGCGGAGATGCCGCTGGCCGAGGCCATGGACCTCATCCAGGACGGCACCATCCGCGACGCCAAGACCATCGTGGGCCTCCAGGCCGTCTATTTGCGCAGGGCCTGATCCACGTGAAGGGCGTCGCGGGAGCGCGTGAGAGCAGATGGCTTACGCCCGGTGGGCGAATTTCTGCAGGGCGCGCGGGCCCCGATCCACCTTGGCCTCGGTCATGCTCACCTCCCCGACGTAAATATCCCCCCGCGAATCCACCGCCACCGCATGTGGGGCGTAGAACAGCGGGCTCTCCGGCGGATACCCCTCGTTCCCCCAGCGCGACAGCAGCTCCCCGTCCAGGCTGAAGATGCTGACGCGCCGGCACAGCTCCGTCACGAACACCGCGTCGCCGTGCACGCACACGTCGGTCGGCCGGATGAGGTCGGTCCACTGGGTGAGGAACTTCCCATCCTCCCGGAAGATCTGGATCCGGCTGTTCTCCCGGTCGGCCACCCACACGCGGCTGGACGCGTCCACCCAGAGGTTGTGGGGCAGCCGGAACTGAGACGGCCCGGGACCCGGCTCGCCCCAGGACGAGATCAGCTTCCCCTGGGAGCTGAAGCGATGGATCCGCGCGTTGGCGTACCCATCCGAGACGTAGATGTCCCCCGCAGGAGAGATCGCGACACCCGTCGGCCGGTTGAACGGAGCACCCCCGTGCGTGATGGAGGCGATGCGCTCGAAGAGGTGCGGCGTCTCCCGGTACCCCGTCTCGGAGGGCTTGTCCCGGGTGCCCAGGGTCATGAGGATGGTGGCGCCGTCCGGCGTGAACTTCGTCACCACGTGCTTCCGGTCGTCGGTGCAATAGAATGACCCGTCTGCTCCGACGCAGCTCCCGTGGGCTCGGCCGAAGAACCCCTGCCCCCACCGCAGGACGAGCTGACCCTCCCGATCGAAGAGCGTGATGGGCTGCGAGCTGCGACTCAAGACGTACACGCGATCCTGGCCGTCCACGCAGACCCCGCCGACATCGAAGAACGAATCCCCCTCCGGCAGCTTCGCCCACGCATCCACCAGCTCGTACCGGTACTTTCCTTGCCCGTAGAGCATGCCTGTGCACTCCTCTCCTGGGAACGAAAAAGACCACTACGGACCGCTTCGACTGGCCCTGGCGAATTGGGGCAGCCCTCCGCTGCTCCCGCCGCGGTCCCCTCAAACCGGCGGGACGCTACCTCCGGTCGGGGAGCCAAGTCAAGACGAAAGGAGCGCTTGGCCGTCGGCCCGTATCTTCTGGTCTGTTGACGGCGCGCGACGTGAGGCTCGAACGCGGGGTGGCCTCCGGAAAATCAGACCGCCGGTCGGAAGCCCCGCCGGCGGTCTGTTCGACTCGTCCGGAGACGCTCCTCCACCCTGCTATCGCGAAGAACCGGGTCGCCCGCTGAAGGCGGCGCGGTTCTGCCCTGTCCGCTGCATGCCTCCCGCGGCCGGCCGACGATCGGCCTGTCCCGTGCTCTGCCGCAGCCATGCCAACCCCGCGCCCACGGCCCTCGGTCCTGCCGAGCGCGCCGGCGATGCCCCTCGGGAACCCCACATCGGTTTGCCGCTGCCGGCCGACCGACCTGGGAGGTCCGGGACGGCGCCGCGCCCGGCCTTGGCCCTGGCCCGAGCCCGCTCCTCGGCCTTCCGGGCCCGGATGGTGGCGATGCGCTCGGCCAGCGGGATCTCCAGCCGCTCCGCGGGGCGCTTCGCGTAGTCGAACCCGGCGACCTGCTGGCGCGGCAGGCGCTTCCCGATGTGCCGCTCGATGTCGCGAAGGCCCGCCTCTTCGTCCGGGGAGACGAACGTGTAGGCATCGCCCGTGGCCTCGACCCGTGCCGTGCGGCCGACCCGGTGAATGTAATCCTCCGGCAGGTGCGGGACGTCGAAGTTCACGACCAGCCCCAGCGCCTCGACATCGATGCCGCGGGCGGCGATGTCCGTGGCGACGAGGACGCGGACGCGTCCCTGCTTGAAGCCGGCGAGCGCTTCTGTCCGCTGCGCCTGACTGCGGTTGCCGTGAATCCGGGCGCAGGCAACGCCATGCCGCTCCAGAAAGTCGGCCAGGCGATTGGCTCGATGTTTGGTCCGCGTGAAGGCGAGGACGCTCCGCGCCGCACCCTGCCGCAGCAGCTCCAGCAGCAGATGCGATTTCAGCTCATGCGGAACCGGGTAGACCGTGTGGGTGATGCCGGCCGCCGGGGCGGATTTCCGCTCCACGTTCAGGGCCACGGGATTCTCCAGCAGGTCGTTCGCCAGCTCCACGATCGGCGCCGGCAGGGTCGCCGAGAAGAGGAGTGTCCGCCGCTGCCTGGGCAGATGCTGGAGGACGCGGCGGATGTCCGGCAGGAATCCCATGTCGAGCATCCGGTCCGCCTCGTCCAGCACCAGGTACTCGATGCCACTCAGCCTGGCATAAGGATATTGGAAGTGATCCAGGAGTCGCCCGGGCGTGGCGATCAGGACATCCACGCCCTTGCGGAAGGCCTGCTCCTGTGGCCCCATGGCGACGCCTCCGTACACCGCCGCGCCCGTGAGGCCGGTGTGCCCCGCCAGGTCGCGCAGGTGCTCCGCGATCTGGGCGGCCAGCTCGCGGGTGGGGGCCACGACCAGCGCCCGGGTGGTTCCCCGGCGCTTGCCCATCAGATTGTGGAGGATCGGCAGGAGGAAGGCGGCGGTCTTGCCGCTCCCCGTCACGGCGGTGGCCAGGACATCCCGGCCCTGCATGAGGGGCGGGATGGCCGCCCGCTGGATCGGGGTGGGATGCTCGAATCCCATCCGCTGGGTGGCCTTCAGCAGTTCCGGGTGAAGTTCGAGGTCTGCAAACGACATACGTGTTCCTGTGCTTTCCGCGAGCACACCATGCCCGCGCAGGGATCGGGTGTGACCGCTATGAGATCCGGCTTGGTTGTGTGAGAGGGAGTAACGGAGGAATCGCCGGAGAGGCCGCCGTTCAGGCTGTGAGACCTGCCCTACAATGTGTGCCCCGCTTCAGTGCCTCGAACCTTCCGGCCTCTGTCGCGTGGATAGTGGAAGATACCATACCAGGCGAAGAATCCCAAGCTTTTTCTGCCACTTGGCGGCGGGGCCATGCAAGTCCCCGGGCGTCAAGCCTTCGCGTGGAGTGCGCCGCATCATCGGGGGGACCTCTCGCGAGAGCTACAAGGCGCGGGAGCGGCTCCCGCGCCGTTCGTGCTGCGGGACCACCGCCTACCATCGCATCCGCACGCGGTAGGTCAGGGTGGTCTTGCCGTCCTTGGGGACGTCCAGCTTAAATTGCAGGGTGTGGGCGTCGGTCTTTTCGTGGGGGAGGTTCGCCTTGATCACCTCCCAGTCGCCCGGCACCGGCTCGATGACCGTCACCTGCACGTCCTCCTGCTTGTGGTTCCGGATCTGGATGTCCCACTCGGTCTCGTACACGTTGGAGGCGATCTTCTTCCAATCGCGCTGGGTGCGCTCCGCCATCACGTCGAAGGCCTCACCCATCTTGATCCGGACCTTCTCGTCCTTGGGCGTGTGGTCGATGCTGTCCTCGCCGATGAACTGCAGGCTCTTGTCGGCCGCCGCCTTGTACACCCGGACGGTGCCCCGGGGGAGCGGCATGCCGAGATGGTTCTTCTCCGTGTTGGCGACCTCCAGGTAGACGCTCACCTTCTGGTTGGGGATTGGCTGCGCCCACTGGCTCCGGAAGAATTGACTGCCGCCGTAGAACCGCAGCTCCTTCTTGATGGGGATGTCGGCCGCGTCCAGGAGGCTCACCTGCTTCGTCTGGCTTTGCTTGACGGTGGTGCGGCGCTCCAGGGAATAGAGGTGGTACTCAAAGAAGGATTCCTCCTGGAATTGCGGGGGCGCGGCGGCTGCCGCCCGGCCGGCGGCTTCCAGCATCGCCTTCATCTCCGGTCGCGGGCGGGCGCGGTTCACGTCTCCCGCCACGAGCTTGAGCGCGGCGTTGGCATAGGTGGCCCCGCTCTTGTTGTCGATGGTCACCCACCCCGACAGGTCACCGCCGGAATCCTTCGCATTCAGCACCACCACGTAGTCCGCCTTCCAGGTGATGCCTCCGGTCAGGTACGATGCCTCCACGCGCTGGGGCTGCGCCGTCGCGTTCTGCAGGAGCCACACCAGGGTGGGCTTGGAGATCAGGTTCTCCGGGATGTCGGGGAGGATGACGCGGCCCGGATGCCCCAGGTGGATCTGACCGTTGATCTGGTAGA
Source organism: Methylomirabilis sp. (SeqCode) (assembly GCA_035455275.1). Taxonomy (GTDB): domain Bacteria; phylum Methylomirabilota; class Methylomirabilia; order Methylomirabilales; family 2-02-FULL-66-22; genus 2-02-FULL-66-22. The sequence continues at coordinate 5,124 of DATIFO010000099.1, forward strand.
TGGCCCCGTTGTTGTTGCTGAGCAAGAGGGCGTCCACCAGGCTCCCGTCGCCCGTCATGAGCTTGACCTTTTTCCCCACGAACTTGTCCAGGAGCTTCTGCGGACTCAGGAGATCGTACTCGTAGTTCTGCTCCAGGACGTGGAGGCCTCCAGGATCCTTCAGGGACCTGAGGTGGACGGTGGTGGGGTCGATCTGCGCCGCCACGTCCATGAACCGCACCTCGTGGGTCCCCGGGCCGAGGCTCAGTTCTCGCGTGTCCTTCACCAGGCCGAGGTTCCCGTTGTAGACCGTCACGGCCACGTCCTTCTGCTGATCCTGCGTCACTGACACGGGACCCGCGACCGGCGCTGCCGGGCTCACCCCGGCTTCCAGCAGCCCCAGGCTCAGCCCTATCACCATTCCCACGGTCCCCCACGTCGCCATGCGCATCGTACCAGCCTCCTCTGCGACCCGACCGGCCGCCCGAATTTGCATTTGCCAGGTAAGACAGATGCAGGCGGAAAAAGTTCCACCGGCGGCGCAAAGTGGCTTGGAGGATGAGACCTGCGACGCGTCAGGGGCAGCGGGTCGAGAGGTCCTCGCGGGCCGAGGCGGCCTCGCGGGCCTGGGGGTAGCGGGTGGCCACGTCGCGGAGGAGCTGACAGCCGGCCCGGTCGCCCAGGGACAGTCGAGCCTGGCCTCCTCGGTACAAGGCGGCGGGGACCCGGCTGCTGTTCGGGAACTGCCGGATGAGCGTGTCGAACTCGGGGATGGCCTCGGCATAGCGCCGCCGCAAGAAATAGGAGTCCCCCAGCAGGTACCGGGCGTCGGCCACGCGCGCGTCCTGCGGATGCGTGGCGATGAACGTCTTGAACCCCTCGATCGCCCGGTCATACTCCTGCTGGGCGTACTGCGTGGCCGCCGCCGAGAAGAGCACGTCCGGCGACATCGTGGGCACCGAGGATTGCCGGGCCGGGCCGGCTCCCGCGGCGGGTGCCGGCGTCGTCGGACCGACCGCCGCGCCCTGGGATTGCGCCTGGGGCAGGGTGGACGTTTGCAGCCGGCCCGGTGGCGGACGGAGGTCCTCCGCCGCCCCTCCGGGTTCCGCCGGGGGGCGGGCGGGAGCTGCGAGTCCCCCGAGGGGAAGCCGGAGGTCCTCCGCCGTGGCCTGCGGCTCCGCGGACCTCCCCACGCCCGTCTGGGGAGGCGTGAGGGGGGCGGCGCTCTTCGACTTCGGCGCCTCTTCCGGCAGAGACGACGGCGCGCGCGCTCTCTTCTCCAGCGGCATCGGAGCGGGAGGCGGAGGAGCGGATGCAGCGGGCGGGGCGGCTTCCCCCTCCGCCCGCTCGAGCTTTGAGGGAGCCTCGGGGGGCCTGGCGCCCGTCCCGCTCGGCGCCGCCCTCTCTCTCCCTGCGCTTGGCGGCGCCGGGGTGCGCGACGCCGGAGGCGCCTGGCGGACACCCGGCGCCGACGGGGCTACCCTCACCTCGGCTTCCCGCCGAAGCTCCGGCGACCGCTGGAACAGCATCAGCCCGGCAAAGGAGAGAACGGCCAGGGCCACGACGTGGATGGGGATCTTCACGGGCAGGGGAACGAACAACGTACGGGCAAGCCGTCTCCACCAGGGTGGGGCCTCGATCTGCTGGCGGACCCGCGCCGCAAACCCGGGAGGGGGGTCGGCCATCCCCAGCCCGCTCACGACCTGCACGCTCATCGAGAAGGCCGCCCACTCCGCCCGGCAATCCGGGCACTCGTCCAGATGCTGGGTGAGGTCCATGAGGCGGGCACCGGACAGCATGTCGTCATGGAACTCGGAAAAGGCTTCGCGGGCCTCGTCGCACGTCATGCGTCACCCGACTGACAGATGCGCCTCGAGCCGCTCCCGCATGGCTGCGCGGGCGCGGTGCAGGCGGGACCGGACCGTCCCCAGCTCCACTCCCAGCGTCTCTGCGATCTCATGATACGCGAGCCCCTGGATGTCCCGCAGGATCAGGATCAGTCGGTGCTCCTCCGTCAGGAAGGTCAGCTCGGTCTGGACGATGCGGGCCAGCTCCTCCCGCTCCAGCAGGTCGTCGGCCCTGGGGGCCTCATCCGGAAGGCGTTCGGCCGCCGGGAGGTCCTCGCCAGCCACTCCTGCCGATCCGCGCGCGGAGGCCGCCGGTCTGCGCCGGCGTCCCTGCAGGTGATTCAGGCAGTGGTGACTGGCGATGGCGTAGAGCCAGGTGGAGAAGCGCGAATTCCCCTTGAAGCGCGGCAGGCCCCGGTACGCTTTCAGGAACACCTCCTGGGCCATGTCCTCGGCCTCGCCGCGGTCCCCCACCATGCGCAGGGTGAGGCTGAACACCCATCGCTCGTACCGCCGGACCAGCGCCTCGAATGCCGCCACGTCTCCCGCCTGCGTCCGGGTCACCAGGGAGTGGTCATCGTTCTGCTCGACGGGCATCCGCCCCGCCGGTTCGACCCGCTCCATGATTAGACCGATGCGCGGCGAAAAAGGTTCCGCCGCTCGCCCGGTGGGATCATCCACATACGCCCCGGCGTCTCACGCTGCCCTCGCAAGACATCCCCTCGAGCCCGCTGCGCTGGATTCGCTCGGCCCGGTGTCGTGCCCCCTCCCGGGTTTCACCCCGGACTATCGCACTGCCGGGGGCGAGCGTCAAGCCAAGGTCTCCGGAGGAACCGGGAGAGCGGTCGGTCCCGCTCGCAGGGACCCTGGCGCACCACGTGTCTCTGTGTGGTGCGCCTTTTTTTCTTGCCAAGGCCGGAGGCGTTTGCTATCGTCCGCCTGGTTGAATCCGACCGGTCAGTCGGATGTGACCGGGAATCCATCCCGCCGGGTGTCCGAGCCAGCGGGTGCCGAATCGAGAGGAGCATGGCCCGTCCCGATCCCAAGCCGAGCCGCGCCACCCGGCGCCGCGTCCAGAGCTTCGAGAGCCTCGTCCAGGCCGGGCTGGTGGTCATCGCCAAGCACGGGGTGTACGAGACCACGGTGGAGCACATCACCGAGGCCGCCGACGTCGGCAAGGGGACGTTCTACGTCCACTTCCCCTCCAAGGAAGACCTGGTCCACCACCTCGTCCGGAACGGCCTGGATGCGATGATCGCCGCGGGTCGCTCCGTGGCGCCGGCCGACGGGCTGCCCGCCGAGCGACTGGCGGCCTTGATCCGCGCGCAGCTCCGCGCCCTGGGGCGCCGGCGCGACCTGGTCATCCTGTTGCATCAGGTGCGGGGACTGCTCATCCTCAGACCGCAGGCCCGCCATGGCCTCCGGCGCGAATACCAGCGCTACGTCGAGTTCCTCTCGGAGGAATGCCGGCGGGTGCTGGGGCCGCACAGCCTCACACGCAACGAGGCCCAGGAGCTCGCCTGCTCCATCGCCGGTTTCGTCTCGGGAACCCTCTCCTTCGAGATTCTGGTCCGCGGCGGTCGAGGGCTGCGGGGCACCCCGAACGGTCCCATCAACGCTTTTGCCGCGGGCATCGTCGCACGCTACATGTCATCGCGGCGACCCGGAAATGGGAGGCGACCCCGCTGAGGGGCCGGGTGCTCCCGAGGAGGATGCCCCCACACACATCACCCGAAGCGAGGCGACCGGTCCGCCCCCCCCGGTGCGCCCACCATTGTCTTTTTCCCTTGAACTGTCGGGCGGCAACGCATATGCTTGCGCGCAACGTGGGTAGGAATGTCCTGTGACATCACGGAACGCTGCCGGCATCCGAGGGAATCGGAAAGGAGGAGTCTGATGCGAGATCGGTCGAGCGTGCGCATTCTCTTCATGATCGGCGTCCTGGCAGGGTCGCTGGCCCTTGTGGGATGCCCCAAGCGGCCCGAGGTGGGCGCGGGGACCCCCGGTGTCGTGGGCCCGTCGACCGCGACGGCTCCAGCCCCAGGCCCGTCCACGGCTGCGCCCCGGGCAGGCGACACGCAGGTGACGCGGCCTACCCCGCCGGGCGAGCAGCCAGTCCAGCCCAGGCCGTCGGGCCAGGCTCAGGGCCCGGGTCAGGCTCCGGGTCAGGGTCCCACCCCTCCGGCGTCTCCCCTGAAGGACGTCTTCTTTGACTTCGACAGATCGGCCATCCGGGACGACCAGAAGGCGGCCCTGAGCGAGGACGTGGCCTGGCTGAAGGGGAACGCCAGGGCGAAGATCACCCTCGAGGGCCACTGCGACGAGCGGGGCACCGCCGAGTATAACCTGGCGCTGGGCGAGCGCCGGGCCAAGGCCGTCAAGGATTACTTGATCGCCGCAGGCATCCCGGCCGATCGAATCTCCACCATCAGCTACGGCAAGGAGCGCCCCTTCGTCCTCGGCCACGACGAGAGCGCGTGGAAGTGGAACCGCCGGGGGCATTTTGTGATCTCAGGCCAGTGAGCCTCTGAAAAGCGGAGACCGACAGAGCCGTCTGCCCGGCCATGCGGGGCAGGCGGCTCTGCTCTTTCCCGAGGCTCGCGGCGCGCCACGCCCCGCTCCATGGGTGCCGTCCCGGCACCGATCCTGGCGGCTCGGACGCCTCCCTCCTCCTCCGTCGCCATTTGACTTGCGCCGGCCCGGCGATTTTGCCAGAATCAGCCTTTCTCACTCCGGCCACCGGGATCGCCCGTGTGGCACCACGCAACTGCGGGAGGGCGGTTGCCCGAAGGGGGATGGCCATGCCCAAGGGATATGTTGGAAAGTTGCTCTGGGTGGATCTGACCTCGGGGAAGGTCACGACCACGGGTCTGGACCAGGCCACGGCCCGAGGCTACCTGGCCGGCAGCGGTCTCGGCGCCAAGCTGATTCGCGAGCGGCTCAAGACCATCGATGGACCCCTGGCCCCTTCCAACCCGCTGTGCTTCCTGCCGGGACTCCTCTGCGGCACGGTGGTCCCGGGGGCGAACCGGACGAGCGTCTGCGCCCTCTCACCCGCCACGGGCGCGTGGGGCGAGGCCCGGGCCGGCGGCGCCTGGGCGCCCATGCTGAAGTACGCGGGCTATGACGGCGTGATCTTCACCGGCAAGGCCAGGCAGCCGGTCTACGTCTGGATCGAGGATGGGCGCGTGGAGGTCCGCCCGGCCGAGAAGCTGTGGGGCAAGGGATTCTACGAGACCGACGCGCGGCTGCTCCAGGAAACCCACCGGGACGCCATCGTGGCGGGCATCGGCCCGGCGGGGGAGACGCGCTCGCGCATGGCCTGCGTCATGTTCGAGGGCAAGTACGCCCGCTCCGCCGGGCGCACGGGGATGGGCGCCGTCATGGGCTCGAAGAACCTCAAGGCGGTGGTGGTGCGCGGAACCGGCGGCATCCCGGTGGCAGACCCTGGCGGCTTGATGCAGCGCGCGGCGGCCTACGGCGGGAAGGAGAAGTCCCGCTTCAAGCGGAACTTCGAGCTGGGGACGGCCGGCGGCGTCGTGGCCGTGGAGGCCGTCGGAGACATGCCCATCAGGAACTTCATGGGCGGGCGCTGGACCGAGAAGGCGGGGCGCATCTCGGGCCAGACCATGTGGAAGAAGTACGGGAAGCACGAGCGCTCCTGCCTCTCCTGTCCCTCGAACTGCACCCTGGTTGCCGCGATCCCCGGCACCCAGGTGGGGCACGCCCCCGAGTACGAGACCATCGGCGCCTTCGGCAGCATGTGCGAGAACGACTCCATCGAGGTCATCGGCCAGTGCAACGAGCTGTGCAACGACTACGGCCTGGATACCATCTCGGCCGGCAACACCATCGCCTTCGCCATGGAGGCCTTCGACAAGGGACTGCTCAGCGAGCAGGAGCTGGGCGGGATCCGGCTCACCTGGGGGAACGGCGAGGCGATCCTTGCCCTCCTGCACAAGATCGGGAGGCGCGAGGGAATCGGGGACATCCTGGCGGACGGCAGCCGGCCCGCGGCCGAACGGCTGGGGAAGGACTTCGGCGACATGGTGGTCGAGGTCAAGGGGGTCGAGATCCCCATGCACGATCCCCGCGCCTACTGGAGCAACGCCGTCAACTACGCGGTGGCCAACCGGGGTGCCTGCCACATGGAGGGGGTCACCTTCACCGTCGAGAGCGGCCTGCCCTTCCCGGACCTGGGATACACGGCCCCCATGGATCCTTACATCACCGACGGGAAGGCCCAGCTCGCGGTCAAGATGCACGACCTCATGGCCCTCTACGACGGGCTGGGGATCTGTAAGTTCTACATCGTGGTGTCCTACGGCCCCACCGCCATGGCGGAGTGGTTGAACTACTGCACCGGGTGGGGGCTGACCCCCGACGAGCTGATGCGCACGGGGGAGCGGGTGTTCAACACCAAGCGGCTGATCAACGTGGGCCGCGGGCTCCGGCGCAAGGACGACTCGCTTCCCAAGCGGCTGCTCACCGTCCCGCAGCGGGACGACATCGGCCCCGTGGACCCCCAGGGGATGGAGCGGATGCTCTCGGAGTATTACCACCTCCGGGGCTGGGACGAGAAAGGGGTCCCAACCCGGGGGCGCCTCAAGGCCTTGCAGCTCGCCTGAGCCGCCCGCAGAGCGGCTCGATATGCTGGCCGTTCGGGATCAGGCAGCCGGGCCATGGGGCGCTGTGGGGGCATCCGGTCGTCGAGTGGGCAGATTGCGTGAGTGCCAGTGACGCACCCGAACACGCGCGGGAGGGTACCGATGCAGGTCGAGAGATGGATGAACCTGGAAGTGGTGACCGTATCGCCCGGCGATAGCTTCCGCACCGCCATGACCCTGATCCGCCAGAAGGGGATCCGGCACCTGCCGGTGGTGGACGGGACGCGTCTCGTGGGCATCGTGACAGACCGGGATCTGCGGCAGGCCTCCCCCTCGCAGGCCACCAGCCTGAGCATCCACGAGCTCCACTACCTGCTGGAGAAGCTGACGGTCCAGCACATCATGACGACGCGGGTGATCACGGTCCGCCCGGATCAGACGGTGGAGGAGGCGGCCATGCTCCTGCTTGGCCACCGGATCGGCGGCCTTCCCGTGGTGCAAGACGGGCAGCTTCGCGGCATCATCACCGAGACCGATATCCTGCAGGCCTTCCTCCAGCTCCGCGGCAAGGGCCCCCTGGACATCGCGGCTGCCGTCGTGGAGATCGAGGGCCACGGCCAGAAGGCCGACCGGCCCCCCCGGGCGTGATCGCCGAGCCCTGGGTCGGTGAGGTGAGAGGCAGGCTGCAAGCGGTTACGGGATCTCCTCCAGCGAGATCACCTGGCGCTTGTTGATGGCCATGAAGGCGAGGCGGGAACTGGCCTCCCCCTCGGCCGAGGCCTCGGTCAGGGCGAAGAAATCCCCCTTGAGGTTCAGGGCGTCAAGGGTCCGGATGTTCTTGGGCTTGCTCATCTTGCCGACGAGCACGCCTGCGATGGTCACCACCCTGACCTTGACCGAGGTCTCGTCGATCGCCATTGCTTCCTCCCTGTGGCGGGGCAGGAGCGATCCCTGAATGGGTACTCGTTGGCCTGCCGGTTGGGGCATCCCATACCATTGCCGGTGCACGATTGTCAATCAGTTTGCAGCGAATGCTCCTCGGTCCTCGACATCTCCCCGGGCGATCCGCCCCCTCTCGTGTTGGGAGGGCCGTGGACCCGAGGGTCCGTGGCAGAGGCAGGCGGCACCCCTCCGGGGAGAACGGTTTGATTTTTCCGCGGTCCTGTGGTACATACACGCGTCGCCGGCGACAATCTGCGGTCTCTCCGGAAGCGGACCCAGACCGAAGGATTCCGGTCGCCCCGATCCGAGGTGCGCGTGGGCGACGTGACCTGCGTCACAGGAGGGACCGGTTTCGTCGGGGCCGCTGTCATCCGCCATCTGGTGGCAGCCGGGGAGCCGGTACGGGCGTTGACACGTCCCGGGAGCGACCGGCGGCTGCTTGCCGGGCTCCCCGTCGAATCGGTGGACGGGGATCTCACGGATCTTTCCTCACTCCAGCGGGCCCTCACGGGCTGCGGGCGCCTGTTCCACGTCGCCGCCTTCTACAGCCTGTGGGCGGCCGATCGGCGGCTGTTCTATGACATCAATGTCGCCGGGACCCGCCGCATCCTGCAGGCCGCTGGGGATGCGGGTGTCACCCGAGTCGTGTACACCAGCACCGTCGGGGCCCTGGGGATTCCCGGGGACGGCACGCCCGGGACCGAAGAGACCCCGGTGAGCCTGGCCGACATGGTCGGCGATTACAAGCGGTCGAAGTTCCTGGCGGAGGAGGTGGCCCGGGATTTCGCCAGGCGAGGCCTGCCCGTGGTGATCGTCAACCCCAGCACCCCGGTGGGCCCCGGAGACGTGAAGCCCACGCCCACCGGGCAGATGATCGTCGATTTCCTCCGCGGGCGGATGTGGGCCTATCTGCCGACCGGGCTGAACCTGGTGGATGTGGACGACGTGGCCGCAGGGCACCTGCAGGCGGCCGAGCGGGGCAAGGTGGGAGAGCGGTACATCCTCGGCAATCGCAACCTGACGCTGCGCGAGATCTTCGAGTGCCTGGGACGGATCGCGAGCCTCCGCCCGCCGGTGCTGAGGCTCTCCGCCGGAACCGTCCTGCCGATCGCCCGACTCTCGGAGTGGGTCGCGGACCGCTGGACGGGGCGGCCGCCGCTGATCGCGGTGGATGCGGTACGGATGGCGCGGAAGACCATGTTCTTCGACTGCCGCAAGGCCATCCGGGAGCTGGGATTGCCCCAGTCCCCCGTGGAAGAGGCCCTGGCCAAGGCGGTGCGATGGTTCCGGACGAACGGTTATGCCCCGGCCCGTTGAAGCGCCACGCGCCAGGCGCCACGCGCCACGCGGTGGCGGTGTCCCTGCCCCGGCGATGCGCCGGGCCGCTCAGGAAGCGCAAGGGCGATGAGCGATCTTCCCCGCCTGCTGTTGGGGAGCCTGCTCCTGCGGCCGTACGTCTTTTGTTTCCTCGTCCTCCATCTCGTGGGGGCCAGCGCGCTCCTGGGCTGGCGGCGGACCGCCGCCTTCACGCTCATCACCTGGGGGGTGGCCTTCGCGGCTGAGGCGAGTTCGATCCGGACCGGCATCCCATTCGGGTGGTATTATTATCTCCCCCGGACGGCCGATCGGGAACTGTGGGTCCTGGGGGTGCCGTTCTTCGATTCGCTGTCGTTCTCGTTTCTCCTGGTGGCGAGCTACGCGCTGGCCTGGCTGCTCCTGACGGGCGGCCGCCGGCCGGAGGAGGGGTCGCACGCAGGGGGAAAGCCGCGACGACCGGGGCGGGTTCCGCACCTCGTCCTGACATCCGCCCTCTTCGTCCTGATCGACGTGGTCATCGATCCGCTGGCCCTGCGGGGCGACCGGTGGTTCCTCGGGCAGATCTACGGCTACCCCGAACCCGGCATGTATTTCGGGGTACCGCTGGCGAATTTCGTCGGCTGGGGCGTCGTGGGTCTCGCGGCCACGACCCTGTACCAGGCCTGGGAAAGCCGGCGGGCCGGGGGGGGGACCGGAAGATTTCGAGGCCGCGCGCTCCTGTGCCCGGGCCTGTACTTCATCGTCCTCGCCTTCAACCTGGCGGTCACCTTCGCCATCGGGGAGTGGGGGCTGGGACTCTGCGGAGTGGCACTCGGCCTGCCGCTGGCGCTCTGGACCCTGCGAATCCTGAGGGGCCCGCAGCTCCCAGGGTGGCGGCCGCGGGGGGAGGGAATACGGGCATGAGGTTTCCCATACAGCTCCACTGGACGCTGATCACGTATATCCTCGGCAACGCCCTGCGAGGGAAGCGACGCTACCCGTTCGTGCTGATGCTGGAGCCCACCCACCTGTGCAACCTGGAGTGCGAGGGCTGCGGCAAGATCCGGGAATTCGAGAACACCATCCGGGACATGCTGCCCGTGGAGACCTGCCTCCGGGCCGTGGAGGAGTGCGGCGCCCCCATCGTTTCCATCTGCGGGGGCGAGCCGACGATCTACCCGCACCTGGGGGAGCTGGTCTCCGAGCTGCTCCGCCGCAAGAAGTTCATCTACCTCTGCACCAACGGCATCAAGCTGGACAAGTGGCTCCCCAAGTGGACCCCCAGCCCCTACCTCACCATCAACGTGTCCATGGACGGCCTGGAGCCGACCCACGACCTGGTCCGCTCCCGGAAGGGTCTCTACCAGATCGACATCCGGATGATCAAGCTCGCCAAGGCCCAGGGTTTTCGCGTCGTGACCAACACCACCATCTACAAGGAGACGAAGATCGAGGAGATCGAGCAGCTCTTCGCCGAGCTCACGGCCATCGGCGTGGACGGCTTCCTGGTCTCCCCGGCCTACGAGTACACGGTCTTGAAGGGACGCAACATCTTCCTGGAGAAGCAGCAGACGCACGAGAAATTCCAGCGCGTCTGGGACCTGTCCAGGCGCTACCGCCTCTTCAGCACCCCCATGTACCTGCGCTACCTGAAGGGGGAGCGGGAGCTCCGATGCTCCCCCTGGGGGAACCCGAACTACAACCCCCAGGGCTGGAAGGGCCCCTGCTATCTCATCACCGACGCCCACTACAAGAGCTTCAACGACCTGATGGGGAAGACCGACTGGGAGAAGTACGAGAACAAGCGGGACGAGCGCTGCACCAACTGCATGATGCACAGCGGGTTCGAGCCCACCGTGATCCGTGAGGTGGGGAAGAGCTGGAAGGACCTCTGGGAGATGGTGCGCTGGAACCTCAGTTGACCACGGAGGCCGCGTGAATCCTCGTCCCGTCAGAAGCCCGCGCCCTGAGCCCGGGGCCCACGCCGAGGGCGCCCTCGATCGAGCCATCCAGGAGGGGGTGGAGCGGCTCCTCCAGGCGCAGGACCCGGCGGGGTTCTGGGTGTACGAGCTGGAGGCGGACGCCACCATCACCGCCGAGTACCTGCTCCTCCGCCGCTGGCTGGGGATCGCCGATCCTGCCCTGGAGGCCAAGGGGATGCGCCACCTCTTCGGCATCCAGCTCCCCGACGGCGGCTGGCCCATCTATCACAACGGGCCGGCGAACATCAGCGCCACGGTGAAGGCCTACTTCGCGCTGAAGCTCGCCGGGATCTCCCCCAACGAGCCCCGCATGGCCCGGGCCAGCCGGCGGATCCGCGAGCTAGGTGGGATCACCCGGGTGAACGTGTTCACCAAGATCCTGCTGGCCCTCTTCGGCGAGTACGACTGGGACGGCGTCCCCTGCATGCCGGCGGAGATCGTGCGCCTGCCCCGCTGGTTTTACTTCAACCTCTACAACATCTCCTACTGGTCCCGCACCGTCCTGGTCCCGCTGCTCATCATCTTCGCGTCCCGGCCGATCCGGCCGGTGGCCGCCCCCTTGCGCCTGGATGAGTTGTACCTCGTCCCGCGCGAGCAGGCGGACGTCTCCTTCCCCCGGGACCCCACGTGGCTCACCTGGCGAAACTTCTTCCTGGTGGTGGATCGCGTGCTCCGGCTTCACGATCGGCTCTGTCCCCGGCGTCTGCGGCGGAAAGCCATCCGGGAGGCGGAGCGCTGGATGCTGGAGCGGATGCAGGGGACCGGAGGGCTGGGCGGCATCTTCCCGGCCATGGCCAACTCCGTGATCGCCCTCACCTGTCTCGAGTATCCGCTGGATCATCCATCGGTCAAGAAGGCCCTGGCCGAGATCGACCGGCTGCGGCTCGAGACGGAGGAGACGCTCCGCGTCCAGCCCTGCGTCTCGCCCATCTGGGACACCGCCCTGGCCGTCAACGCCCTGGTCGAGGCGGGACTCCCGCCCGATCACCCGGCCCTGGTGCGGGCCGGCGAGTGGCTGGTCCAGCAGCAAACCTTGCGTCCCGGGGACTGGCGGCTCAAGGCGCCCGGGGTCCCGCCGGGCGGCTGGGCCTTCCAGTTCGAGAACGAGTTCTATCCGGACGTGGACGACTCGGCCATGGTCCTGATGGCCCTTCGGAAGATTCGCCTCCCCGACGAGGAGGCCAAGACCCGTGCCATTGCCCGCGGCCTGAACTGGGTGATGGCGCTGCAGGGCAGCGACGGGGGCTGGGGGGCCTACGACAAGGACAACGACCGGATGGTCTTCAACCTGATCCCCTTCGCCGACCACGGCGCGCTCATGGACCCGTCCACCGAGGATCTGGCAGGGCGCGTGCTGGAGGCGCTCGGGTATCTGGGATTCCGCCCGGACGAGCCCGCGGCGGTGCGCGGCATCCAGTTCGTGAAGGCCCGACAGCGCTGGGACGGCTCCTGGTACGGGCGGTGGGGCGTGAACTACCTCTACGGCACCTGGTCCGTGCTGGCCGGCCTGCGCTCCATCGGCGAGGAGATGGGCCAGCCCTTCGTGCGCAAGGCCGTGGCCTGGCTCCTGAGCCGGCAGAACCCCGACGGCGGCTGGGGTGAATCCTGCTTCAGCTACGACGATCCCCGGACCGCCGGGATGGGCAAGAGTACCGCCTCGCAGACGGCCTGGGCGCTCCTCGCCCTGCTGCACGCGGGGGAGGTTGCCCATCCAGCCGCGGCCAGGGGCGTCCGGTTCCTGCTGGAGACGCGGTCGCCGGAGGGCCTCTGGGACGAGGCGGAATTCACCGGCACGGGCTTTCCACGGGTCTTCTACCTCCGCTACTGCGGCTACTCCGTCTATTTCCCCCTGTGGGCGCTGGCCCTGTACCATCGGCTTCGAGCCCCCGGAGGAACGGTCCGGCCGGGAAGCGTGAGCCGCCTCCGACCCCTCGACACCGTAGAGTGATCCCCCTGGGCCCCCGCCGCGGTCCCTCGCAGGGAAGGACGCCGTGGATCGTCCCGTCGCGCTCGTCGTGGCCCTGGCCGCGGAGCGTCGGGCCTTGCTGGAAGGCCTGACGGCCCCCCGGGACCGACGTCTGGGGAGTCTGCGGCTGGTCCTGGGCGCCTTCGCCGATCAGACGGTGGTCCTGATTCAGGCCGGCATCGGGGCCGACCGCGCCCGTTCCGCCCTCCAGACCGCCGCCCGGGAGTTTTCCTTTCGCGCCGCATGGTCGCTGGGCTTCGCCGGCGGTCTGGAAGAGGGTCTCGCGGCGGGCGATCTCATCTGTCCGGCCGTGGTCCTGCTGGACGACGGCCGGCAGGGACAGGCCTTCGCCGCCTCCCCCACCCAGGCCGCGATCGGCGCCGCCCTCGGCAGCGCCCACCCTGGTCCGCTGCTCACGGCCCAGACCCCGTTGCGCACGGAGCAAGCCAAGCGGGCCGCCCGGGAGCGAACCGGCGCCGCGGCCGTGGACATGGAGGCAGCCGGCGTGGCGGCCGCGGCCCGGGACCTCCAGATCCCCTGGCTGGCCATCAAGGCGGTCGTGGACGGCGTGAGGGAGCCCCTGCCGGAATTCCTCACAGGCTGCACGCTGCCCTCGGGGGATCTCCGCTGGCGCGGACTGCTCGGGAGTCTCTTCATCGGCGAGCGACGACAGGTGCTCCGGCGGCTCCGCCGAGCGGCGGGACAGTCGGGCATCAACCTGACGCGCAGCCTGGACGTGGCGCTGCGGATCGGCTTGCCTTGACGCCAGTTCCGCTGTTCCAGTAGGATGGAAGTGCGCGTCCGGGTCGCCCGCGCGCGCGCGCCGGAGGGCCCAAAGCATTCGATTCCTCCCGAGGTCGCTCTTCCCGGGTTTGCTGCTGGGGACGGTGTGCCTGCTTGTCGGGTGCGCCACGGGCCGGATCGTCGACGGGACCTACCGCGATCCCGCGCTCGGCTACGAGGTGCGGCTCCCCCCCTCGCCGTGGGTCCTGGCCCCGCTGGACGGGGCGGTACTGTCCTTCAAGGCCCCGGCGCTCCGGGCGGCCATGGCGCTCGATGTGGAGTGCCGGAATCCGGAGCCGGGGGAACTCCCCTGGGTGGCGCGCCACCTGTTCTTCGGGCTGCGGGACGAGCGCCCGCAGGAGCGGGAGGTCATCCACGTTTCCGGCGCCGAGGCGATTCGCAGCCGCCTCCTGGCGACGCTGGACGGGGTGCCGGTCGAGGTCGAGGGGGTGACCGCGCGCCGCGGTGGCTGCCTGTACGATTTCATGTATGCCGCCCCGCCGACCGAGTTCTCCCGGGGCCGGCCCGACTTCCTGACCTTCGTGAACAGCTGGATCCCGCTGACCACGGAATGACCGGACAGACTCTGATGTCATCCGCAGATTACGCAGATTCACCGGAGGGGTCCGTTCGGGACCATCTGCGTAATCTGCGTAATCTGCGGATGCTATTGAGCGGGACTTCGTCTTCCACTGGAGGGTAGGTGGCGGCGACACGCGGCTTGCTCGAGGAGCTGGGCGAGTGGGTGCTGCAGCTCACCGCCGATCTGGGCGCCATGTCCCTGCTGGCCGCCCAGGCCTTCTACCAGGCGGTGACTCCTCCCTACAACCCGCGTCTCCTGATCGCCCACATGGATCACATCGCCGTGCGCTCGGTGACCATCGTGAGCGTGGCCGGCCTCTTCGTCGGGCTCGTGCTGGCGCTCCAGACGGCCTACGGCCTCGCCCGCTTCGGCGCCAAGGGAACGGTGGGCCTCATCGTGGGTCTGTCCATGGTGCGGGAGCTGGGCCCGGTGGTCACGGCCATCCTGGTGGGCGGACGCGTCGGCTCGGGGTTCACGGCCGAGCTCGGCTCCATGAGGGTGACGGAGCAGATCGATGCCATGCGGGCCCTGGGGGTCAACCACATCAAGAAGCTGGTGGTCCCCCGGGTGCTGGTGACCATGCTGGCCTTGCCCATGCTCACGATGATCGCCAACACCCTGGGGGTCTTCGGGGGGATGGTGATCTCACACTACGAGTTCAACGTGGACTACCATGCGTACTACAGCACGCTCACCCAGTACGTGCGCCCGGCGGACATGCTGAGCGGCCTGGGAAAGACGGTGTTCTTCGGCTTCATCATCGCCGTGGTGGGCTGCTGGAACGGCCTGGAGACCCGCGGCGGAACCGAGGGGTTGGGGCGCGCCACGACGGGGACGGTGGTGACCACGGCTCTCCTGGTGTTCATCTCGGACTTCTTCCTCACCAAATTCTTCTGGTGGCTGGAGGGCTGGTGAGCGTGCGCGGGGTTGTCGCAGGCGCTGCGCGCGCCCGGAGAGCCTGACATGGCCGAGGCGACCATCGAGCTGCAGGGAGTCCGCATGGCCTTCGACGGGCATCAGGTCCTCCAGGGCGTCGACCTGGCGGTCCGGCCGGGGGAATCGCTCACCATCATCGGGGGGAGCGGCACCGGCAAGAGTGTCCTCCTGCGGCTCGTCATCGGTCTGCTGAAGCCGGAGGCGGGCCAGATCCTCCTGGACGGTCAGGACATCGTCCCCCTGCCGGAGCGAGAGCTGCTGCGCGTCCGCCGAAAGGTAGGGATGGTCTTCCAGGGGTCGGCCCTCTTCGACTCGCTCTCCGTCGGCGAGAACGTGGCCTTTGCACTCCGCGAGCACACCGCTCTGGGTGAGGCGGAGATCGCGGCCCGGGTGCGCGAGGCGCTGGACATGGTCGGCCTGGGGGAGGTGGAGGGCATGGATCCGGCCGAGCTGTCTGGCGGGATGCGGAAACGGGTGGCCGTGGCGCGCGCCATCGCCCTGCCCCCCCGCATCCTGCTGTACGACGAGCCCACCACCGGCCTGGACCCCGGGAACGTGGAGAAGATTGTCGAGCTGATCCTGGACCTCAAGACCAAGCTCGGGGTCACGTCCATCGTCGTGACCCATGACATGCCGAGCGCCATGAAGCTATCCGACCGGATCGCCATGCTGCACCAGGGGCGGATCGCAGCCATCGGCACCCCGGAGGAGGTCCAGGCGACCCACCACTCTCTGATCCGCGACTTCATCCAGGGGCGCCTCCAGCGCGAGGCCCGGGGCGCCCCGGAGGCGGTCGAGCCAGCGGGGGGCGGCCGGTGAAGCACGGGAGGTGACCGAGGATGACCGAGCGGCAGATGCAGCTCCGGATCGGGGCGCTGGTCCTGGTCGCCATCGGGCTGTTCATGACATTCGTCCTGTCCATCGGCCAGCGCAGCGCGCTGTTCCAGCAGCGGTACTCCCTGTGGACGTCCTTCAGCTCCACGGAGGGCCTGGCGGTGGGCGCCCCTGTCCGCCTGGCGGGTCTGACCGTGGGGAACGTGACCCGCGTCAGCTTCGGAGGCGACCCCAAGGACCGCCGCATTGCCATCACCCTGACCGTGGAGCGGCGGGTCCAGGATCGGATTCGCGAGGACTCGGTGGCCAGCATCGGCACCATCGGCCTCGTCGGCGACAAGGTCCTGGAGATCACCGTCGGCAGCTACGACAAGCCCGAGTTGCCACCGGGGGCGAAACTTGCCAGTGTGGACCCCCTCGACTACTCCGTCCTGCTCCAGAAGGGGGACCGGATCCTGGACCACGTGACGCGGGTCAGCGCGTCCCTGGACGAGTACCTGGCGGGTGGGGAGGAGGCGGGGAAGCGCAACCTGAACGATGCCCTGCGCTCGCTCCGGACCAGCCTGGTCGAGGTGGAGCAAGGTCAGGGACTGCTCCACGACCTGATCTACGGGAAGGAGGGGGCCAACCTGCTGGGGCGGGTCGACCGCACCGTGCAGTCCCTGGAGCGAACGGCCCAGGCCATCGAGACGGAGCGGGGGCTCCTGTACGCCCTGATCCATTCCCCGGCGGACGAGAGCCTGGGTAAGCTGAACCGGGCCGTCGCCAACCTGGACGACCTCTTGCGGGAGGCGAAGGAAGGACAGGGGCTCCTGCACACGCTGGTCTATGGCACGGAGGGGACCGAGCTGCTGGCACGTCTCGACGGGGCCAGCCGAGAGCTGGAGGGTCTGGTGCGAGGGGCCCGAGAGGGACCGGGCCTGATCCCGTCCCTGTTCTTCGACCCCGCAGGCCGGAAGACCCTGGAGGATCTGCAGGCGGCGGCCGCGGCCGCGCGGGCGGCCGCGGCCGATCTCCAGGCCGTCATGGTCAAGCTCCGCCAGGGGGGTGGCACCCTCGGCGCCCTCCTGGAAGACCCCACGCTGTACGAGGACCTCTCGGCGCTCCTGCGGGGGGCGAATCGGAGCACCCTGCTCCGCAGCCTCATCCGCTCCACGCGGGACGAGGGTCTTCCGGAGAAGAAGAAATAGGGCGGGGCAGCGAGACATGGCCATTCACCTCGTGATCCACGGACACTTCTACCAGCCGCCGCGCGAGAACCCCTGGACGGGGCGGATCGAGCGGCAGGAGAGCGCGGCGCCATTCCACGACTGGAACGCCCGGATCACGGACGAGTGCTACCGGCCCAACGCCTCGTCCCACGTCCTCGACGAGGTCGGACACATCCGAGAGATCGTCAACAACTACGAGCGGATCAGCTTCAACGTCGGGCCAACCCTGCTCTCCTGGCTCGCGGAGGAGGCAGCGGACGTGGTGGCCGCCCTCCAGGCGGGCGACCGGAGCAGCCTGGCGCGCCTCGGGCACGGCAACGCCGTGGCCCAGGCATACAACCACATGATCCTGCCACTGGCCACGCGGCGGGACCGCCAGACCCAGATCCGCTGGGGCATCCGCGAGTTTCAGCATCGCTTCGGTCGCCCGCCCGAGGCCATGTGGCTGCCCGAGACGGGGGTGGACGTCCTGACCCTGGAGCTGCTGGCCCGCGCCGGGATGCGCTACGTCATCCTGTCGCCGGCCCAGGCGGCGCGCTGGCGTCCCGAGGGGGACGGCCGGTGGCTCAGCCCGGCGGAGGCGGAGCTGGATCCGCGGGTGCCGTACCGCTGGCACCTCCGGGATGAAGCCGGGCGGCCGAAGGGCGACCTGGGGATGGACATCTGCTTCTATCACGCTCCCCTGTCCCGGGGCATCAGCTTCCAGCACTACCTTCGGGACGCGAACCTCCTGGCGAGCCGGATCGCCGACGCGGCGACGGGGGCCGCCGACCCGTTGATCTTGATCGCCACCGACGGCGAATCCTTCGGCCACCACGAGAAGTTCGGGGAGATGTGTCTGGCCACCCTCTTCGCCCGGGAGGCTCCGCGGCGCGCCTTCCAGCTGACCAACCTCCCCGCCTTCCTGGAGAGCCACCGTCCCGGCTGGGAGGTCGAGCTGTTCCCCGAGAGCGCCTGGAGCTGTTCCCACGGGGTCGGCCGCTGGCATCGAGACTGCGGCTGCAGCACCGGCGGAGGCCCCGGCTGGACCCAGGCCTGGCGCGCACCGCTGCGGCAGGGACTGGACCGCCTGCGCGATGCCTTGGGCGTGATCTTCCAGGAGGAGGGGGCCTCCCTCCTCCGGGATCCGTGGGAGGCCCGGAACGATTACATCGACCTCCTGCTGGATCCAGGCGATGCCGTCCGGGAGAGCTTCTTCGCCCGCCATCAGAGCCGACCCCTGCCCTCGGAGGCGCGGGCCCGGGCGCTCCGGCTCCTGGAGATGCAGCACCAGGCCATGCTCATGTACACGAGCTGCGCCTGGTTCTTCGCGGACGTGTCCGGGATCGAGACGGTGCAAAATCTCCGTTACGCGGCCCGGGCCATCGAGCTGGCCGCCCCCTTCGCCAGCATCGATCTGGAGGCGGGACTCCTGGACGACCTGGCCCGCGCCAGGAGCAACGTGGAGGAGCACAGGGACGGCCGCCACATCTGGGAGCGGCGGGTGCGCCCTTCGCAGGTTTTCCCCGAGCACGCGGCGGCACGCCACCTTGTCGAGGGCCTGCTGGGGCGCGATGTCGTCCCCCAGTCACGCTACCGCTGGGCCCTCACACCGGACCCCGTCTGCCACGAGGACGGGCTGCTCCTGGCCGGAATCAGCGCCGTCTCCGAGGTGACCGGGGAGCACCGGCGATTCGCCGCGGGCTGCCGACTCGACGGGGCATTCGACTTCCTGGCCGCCATTGCCCCCTGGCCCGCCTCGGACGGGTGGGCCGACTTCGTCCGGGAGGCCAGGAGCGCCCTCCGACCGGGAGGGGCGGACCTCACGGCCTGGGCAGGGCGGCGCGGCGCCCGGCTCCTCCGCCTGCCCCATCTCCTTCCCGACGAGCGGCAGGCGGTCCTGGAAGAATTGCTGGCCGGCACGCGCGCCCAACTGGAGCGCGCCCGCGATCTGCTGTGCGCCGAGGCTCGCTCCGCCGCCGAGGCCATGGTGGACGTCGGGATGCCACTCCCCCCCTGGCTCAAGACCCTGATGGAGGCCACCTGGTCGCGTCAGCTCGCGGAGCGGCTGGAGAAGCTGGAGGGCATCGCCGATCCTGCGCGCTACGCCGAGGTCGTCGAGGTGGTGGCCCAGGCACGGCAACTCGGCCTCTCGCTGGATATCGGCCCCGCCGCCGCGGGGTTCGACCGCATGCTTCGGGAGCGACTGGAGATCATCGCCGCCAGCCCCAAGCCCCAGGACTGGTGGGAGTTCCTGGAGCTTCTGCAGCTCGGCACCCGCCTGGGAATCCGGGTCCACAGGCGGGCCTTGCAGGACCGGATGTTCTGGATTCTCCGGTCGGCGGTGCCCCCCTTGGTGGAGCGGCTGCGGGATCCCGAGGAGGAAGGCTACGGCCTGGTCAGGGCCATGCTGGCGGTGGCCTCCCGGATGAATCTGCGCACGCAGGACCTCCAGGTGCGCCTGCAGCCGCTGGAGGAAGGGCTGGTCAAAGATCCGAATTACTGGCCGTGAGGTGAAGTGACGACAGGGACAGGGACGGCGGTGGCCGAGGAAAAGGAGCGCCTGGCTGTCGCCGTCGGATCCCCCTGTCGGGAATTCTGGATGGACCCATGAGTGGTCTTCGACGGCAACTGCGCATCAAGTTCGTGACCGGGCTCGTGGTCATCGTGCCCATGGCGGTGAGCGTCTGGACTTTCCTGGAGCTGTTCGCGTTCGTGGATGGGCTCCTGGCCCCGCTGGTCCACGACACGCTCCCGATCCGGATCCCGGGCCTGGGACTCCTGGTGGCCGTCCTCCTGATCCTGCTCATGGGAGTGTTCGCCACCAACGTGGTGGGACGGCGGACGCTGGGATGGCTGGACAGCCTGCTCTACCGGATCCCCATCTTCCGCAACGTCTATTCCGCGGTGAAGCAGCTCCTGAACGCCTTCTCGCCCGATAACCAGGTGGCCTTCAAGGAATTCGTCCTCGTGCAGAATCGCGAGAAGGGACACTACAGCTTCGGCTTCCTCACCGGCGAGGTGGCGCTGCAGCGCGGCAGCGGGGAAACGGAGCCGCTGGTGGCCGTGTACGTCCCCACCAACCATCTGTACCTGGGGGATATCCTCTTGGTCCGGAGGGAGGACATCATCCAGACCCGCCTGACCATTCCCCAGGGGATTCAAATCGTCCTCTCGGGCGGTATCAGCATCCCCCAGATCCTTCGCCAGAAGCTGCCGGACCCGGACCGTCGCTAGGCGAGATCGGGACAGGAGACCCTATGGACGCCGTGGCATTTCAAGGCCTCTGGCTGGAGGCCGTCTTCATCGGAATCCTCATCCTCGTGAACGGCTTCTTCTCCGGGAGCGAGCTGGCCCTGATCTCGGCCCGGCGAAGCCGCATCCAGCAGCTCGCCGCGACGGGCAACGTCCGGGCGCAGCGCGTGAACTCGCTCCAGGAGAATCCGGAGCGGTTCCTGGCCACGGTGCAGATCGGCGTGCCCTTCGTCGGGACGCTGGCCTCGGCCGTGGGTGGCGCCGCGGCCGTCCGGGCGCTCTCCCCCCTGGTCCGGGAGATCCCGCTCCCGTGGCTCCGCCCCGCGGCCGAGGCGGCGGCCCTGGGCCTGGTGGTCGTGGCCATCACCTATGCCACGCTGATCCTGGGCGAGCTCACCCCCAAGTCGCTGGCCCTGCGCCACGCCGAGGCCCTGGCCCTCTGGCTGGCGGGTCCCATCGATCGGCTGGCGACGCTCACCTCTCCCCTGGTCCGCATCCTCATTGCCTCCAATCGTCTCGTCCTGCGCCTCCTGGGCGAGCGGGAGGCGGCGGAGCGCACCTTCGTCTCCGAGGAGGAGCTGAAGCACCTGGTCCACGAGGGACGGGCCCAGGGGGTCTTCGACAAGACGGAGGAGGAGCTGATCCACAGCGTCTTCGAGTTCACCGAGGCCTCGGTCAAGGAGGTCATGATCCCGCGGCCCCGCATCCAGGCCATCGACGTCGAGATGCCCGTGGAGCAGGTCCTGGCCTACATCATCGAGACCGGCAAGTCGCGCTACCCGGTGTATCGCAATAGCCTGGACGAGGTCCTGGGGATCCTGTACGACAAGGACCTGTTCCGGCTCCTGGTGGAGAAGAAGCCCATCCTGCTGGAGCAGATCCTGCGGCCCGCGTTCTTCGCCCCCGAAACGGCGCAGGTGAGTCACCTGCTCAGGGAGATGCAGAAGCGGAGAATGCCCATCGCCCTGGTGGTGGACGAGTACGGCGGGCTGGAGGGGCTGGTCACGATCGAAGACGTGATCGAGGAGATCGTGGGCGAGATCCAGGACGAGTCGGACCGGGAGCACCGGCCGGTCCAGCGCCTGCGGGACGGGTCCTACCTGGTGGACGCCTCCATCAGCATCCACGACCTGGCCGACCAGTACCAGCTCCCGTTCCCCGAGTCGTCCGAGTACGAGACCCTGGCCGGGTTCGTCCTGTCCCAGCTCCAGCAGATCCCCCACGGGGGCGAGATCGTGACCTACCAGGACTGGAGGCTCACGATCGTGGATATGGAGGGACGGCGCATCGCACGCGTGAAGATCGAGCGGCGCGGACGCAGCGAGCCCCCGGCCGGCGCCACCCGGCCGAAGGACGGGCGATGAGGCAACCGCCCCAGCGAACGTTGAACGTGGAACGCGGAACGCGGAACGTCGTCGCGGGGATCGATGAATGACCGTCCGGCGCCGCACGGTATTGCTCCTCCTGTGTCTCCTCCTCGCCGCGGCCGGCGCGCTCTACGCCGCCAGCCAGAGTCAGACCGTCCGCCGGCAGGCGCTCCGCCAGGTCGAGGCGCTCCTCGCCGAAACCCTGGGCCGCGAGGTCCGGATCGAGGCGGTGCAGCTCCAGCCCTGGCTCGGGGCGGCGGATCTGCTCCGCGTCCGGGTGGCCCGAGGTGCAGCCCTGGCGGACGGGCCCCTCTTCACGGCGGAGAGGATCCGCGCCCGCTGGAGCTGGCGCGCCCTGCTCCAGCGTCACCTGATGGTGCGAAGGCTCCTCCTGGATCGTCCCCGGCTCACGCTCCCGGCCGCGACCGGGGCCGGCCCCGGGCTGGAGGGCCTGCTCACGCTGCTGCTTCAGCCGCAGCGGGTGGAGGTCAGGGGCTGGACCCTCTCCCTGGGCCGAGCCGACGTGCGGGAGGGCCGGGCCGCCTGGGCCGAGGCGGACGGGACGCCGGTCTCCCTGGAAGGCCTGGAGGGTATGCTCCGCTGGAGCCAGACGCCGGGCCAGCTCCCGCAGGTGACCGGCAGCCTCCACGCCGCCCGGTTGAGCCAGGGCTCCGGAGAGGCGAGGCGCCGGCTCGAGACGATCGTCCTGGAGCTGACAGGAACCGCCGACCTGCTCACGGTGAGCGCCGCCGAGTTCGACCTGGCCGGTGCCCACGTGAGCGCCCAGGGCCGGGTGCTGGATGCGGGGCGCGCGCCCCGTCTGGATCTCCGCCTGGTTTTCCGGGCGCCGCTGGATGCGGCGCTGGCGGCCCTCTCCGTCTCGCGCCGGATGGAGGGGACCCTGCATGTGAACGGTCGCCTGCAAGGGCCGTGGGGTGAGGCCCCCTTCCAGGGCGAGGGAACGCTCCGACTCGGAGGCGTTGCCGCCAAGGCACCCCCCATCTCGTTCGCAGTCCGCTGGATGGGCGGCGTGCTCGAAGCCGCGACGTTGGCCGGCCCCCGCCAGGCGGATTCCCTGCGTGGGACCTTGACCCTCCAGCCGGCCACGGGAGCTTACCAGGCGCAGGCCAGCGTGACGAACGCGGATCTGGCCGCCTCGACCGGCATGCCGGGCGCCCTGGCATCGCTCTTCGGACTCCACCTTCCCCCGGAGCTGCGGGGGCTCCTCAGCGCCGATGTGGACCTGGCGGGACGGGGCGGGGACCTCGCCACGCTCCGCGGGCACGCCAGGCTCCACGTGGACGACCTGGGCGTGGCGGGCGAGACACCCGCCGGCAGCCTGGACGCCCGCCTCCTCGCCACCAGCACGGCCCTCCAGGTCGAGGCCTTCTCCCTGGAACTCCCCGGGGGGGACATCCAGGGGCGCGGCGGCTGGAACCTCGGGACCGGCCGGCTGGATCTGCCGCTCCGGGCGGATCTCCGGGATGTGGGAGTCTTCGCGCGGGGGTTCGGTCTCCCCTCCCTCGCCGGGAGGGCCAGCTTCGCCGGACGCCTCGCCGGGACGGGGGATCTCCCGCGCCTCCTGGGGCGCCTCACCTGGCGCGAGGCGCGCCTCGGCGCGCAGGGCTTCGACCAAATCGAGGGAGCTGTGGAGGTGGCGCCCCGGGCGATCCGGTCGTCGCGGCTCACGCTCCGGGCGGGACGGACGCAGGCCGTCCTGCGGGGGAGCGTGACGGCGGGCGGCTCGACGCCGCTTCGCGCGCTGGATTGGCGCCGGGACCTCAGCCTGGATCTCCAGGGCCAAGTCAGCCCGGCGAGGACGGCCGACATCATCGCGCTCCTGCCCGAGGACCTGGAGATCCGGGGAGGCTTCCGGGTGAGCGGTCGGCTCACGGGCTCACCCCGGGCCCTCGACGGTGACCTGAAGCTCCAACTGGAGAACGTCCGGACCTGGAGCGAGTCCTGGCAGCGAGGCGGGGCCCTCCTTCACCTCCAGGAGGGCGCCGTGGAGATCCGGCAGATCTCCCTGCGGCGCGGCGAGGAGCAGCTCGGCGGGGAGATCCATCTCTCGGCCGAGGGCGACCTCGGGGGAAGCCTCACCAGCACGCCGATGGATCTGGCCAGGGCCGGCTTCCTCACGGGCGGCCAGCTCGGCGGCCGGGGCAGCTTCCGCCTGGAATTCCAGGGCACGCTGCGCGACACGCGCACGCTGGGACAGGCCGCGGTCGGGTCCCTCTCCTACCGGGGCATCCCCCTGGGACCCGGGGCCGCGACCTTCACCGTCGAAAGGAAGGCCGCGGACGTGGACCTCACGCTCCGCGAAGGGGCCTACCGCCTGCACCTCGCCCTCAGCCCTCCGCCAGACCGGAGGCTCCAGGCCACGCTGGCGCTTCGCGACGCGAACCTGGATCTGGTCCTGCAGGTGGCGGACGTCTCCGCCCTCGATCCGTGGCAAACACGGGCCAGCGGGACCATCCAGGCGCACGGCCCGGCGGAGGACCTCGCCGCCAGCCAGGGCGAGGCCGACTTCACATGGCTGCGCCTGGAGCGAGCGGGTGAGGTCTGGGAGAGTCGGGGACCGGTCCAGATCGGCTGGAACCAGCGGACCCTCAGCCTGGGGACCCTGCGCCTTGTCTCCGGCGATCACGAGGTGGAGATCCGGGGAACCGCCGGGGAGGGGGATCAAACCGACATCTCCGTGCAGGGCAGTCTTCCCCTGGCGGCGCTCCCCGGCTTGCCCCCGGCGGTGCACCACGTGGAGGGCCTGGGCGTCGCCGATCTCAAGCTTCGCGGGTCCTGGGACGCGCCGGAGCTGCTGGGGAAACTGGAGATCCGGCAGGGCCGGCTGGCGTTCTCGGGACTCCGGCCGGAGTTCAGCGAGGTCCAGGCCACCCTGGACCTGGCGCGTAACCGCGTGGAGGCCCGCGAGTGGCGGGCCCGTCTGGCCGACGGGGACTTCCGCGGCGGGCTGGAGCTGCTGCGCCAGGATGGCCGGTGGAAGCTACGGACCACCTTCCAGGTGGACGGCGGGCGGGCGGAGCAGCTCCTCGCCGGACTCTACGGGGGAAAGGGGGAGGTCACCGGGACGCTGTCCCTCGGCGGGGTCCTCTCGGGCGGGGGAGGGGGATCGGCCGACTTCTGGCGCAACCTGGAAGGGGACCTGAAGCTCACCATGCAGAACGGGCGCATCGGGCGCTACACCAGCCTGGCCAAGCTCCTGTCCATCCTGAACGTCGTGCAGATGCTGGAGCTGAAGTCGCCGGAGCTCTCCGCCGAGGGGATGCCGTACCAGAGCCTCACGGCCGACATCAGGATCCAGCGCGGCGTGGCACGCACGGACAACCTGGTCCTGGACAGCCGCTCCATGAAGGTCAACGCCGTGGGCACGGTCAACCTCGCCGAGGACACGGCGAATCTCACGGTGGCGATCAAGCCGTTCCAGACAGTGGACAGCGTCGTCAGTCACATCCCGCTGGCCGGTTGGCTCCTGGCCGGAAAGGAGAAGAGCCTGGTGGTGGCCTACTACCAGGTCACGGGGTCGGTGCGGGATCCCGTGGTGACGCCCATCCCGATGCGATCCGTCGGTCGAAACGTCTTCGGGATCTTCAAGAATCTCCTGGAGCTGCCGGAGGTGATCACCGGCCCGTACGAGGAGCTGCCCCCCCAGCTGCCGAGGTCCGACGAGGGGCAGGGTCGCTAGCCTGCCCCTTACGCCTCCCGGCCGGCAGCGGTGCGGGGGCTGATCGGGAGAGCGGGGGCTCCCGGGCGGCAGGGAGGAGAGTTCCGCCCCATGCGCATCGGCACCAGACTCACGCTCCTGCTGATCCTCGCCGTGGCGGTCGTGCTGGCCGCCTTCGGCTACCTGCGCGCCCGACAGGAGCGGCAGCACCTCATCGCCGAGGTGGAGCAGGAGACCCTGCTCCTGGCGAACGCCATCACGTTGACGGTGGAGCACGCCCTGCGCGACCGCAACCCCCAAGACATCCAGGAGCTCTTGTCGGCCATCGTCCGGGCGCCCTACCCGGTGGACCGCATCCGGATCCTCGACCGGCAGCTGGTGGACCTCTACAGCGCGGTCTCGGACGTGGCCGCGGCCGCCCTCGTCCCGCCGGCGGAGCTGGCACGGGTCCTGGCCAGCGGGCAGCCCATGGTCCGCTACCTGGACGCCCCGCGCCGCCCGACCGTCTACGCCATCCTCCCCCTCAGGACCCGGGCGGGAGATATCACCGGCGTGCTGGAGGTGGTGCACGTGGCCGGACAGGTGCCGCGGCAGATCAGGTTCGCCATCCGGGACACCGCGATCCAGCTGACGCTGCTGAGCGCCACCATCGGCCTGGTCATCTGGCTGACGGTCCGGGTGAACATCCGCCACCCCATCTCCCGGCTGGTGCGGACGGCCCTGGCACTTGGGCGTGGAGACCTGGATCGCCGGATCGATCTCACGCGCCGCGACGAGATCGGTCACCTCGCCGGCGCGCTCAATCGCATGGCCGAGAGTCTCCAGACCGCCCAGGCCCGGCTCATGGCCGAGGGGCAGGCCAGACTCGAACTGGAATGGCAAGCGCAGCAGGCCCAGAAGCTGGCGGCGGTCGGCCGGCTGGCGAGCGAGGTGGCCCACGAGATCGGCACGCCCCTCAGCGTAATCTCGGGGAGGGTGGAGGTCGTGCAGAGGACGCTCGAGGCCGGGCACCCGCTGGCGCGTCATTTTGCCATCATCCTGCAGCAGGTCGAGCGCATCAACAAGATCATCCGGCAGCTTCTGGAGTACACGCGGCCCCGCCGGCCCCAGATCCGTCCCACCCCCGTGGGCCCCATCCTCACCCGGACCCTGGAGCTGGTGTCGGCCTCTGCGCGGCAGCAGCGGATCGGCCTGCAGGTGGTTGTGCCCGCGGGCCTCCCGCCCGTGGCGTCGGATCCGGACCAGCTCCAGCAGGTCCTGCTGAACCTGATCACCAACGCCCTGCACGCCACGCCTGCGGGGGGGCGAATCACGGTCTCGGCCCAGCTCGGGGAAGCCGAGGACCCGGAGGGCCGCCCGCGGCAGGAGCGCGGCCGGGGCGAGGGACCCTGTCTCACGCTCACGGTCGAGGACACCGGCGCCGGGATGACGCCCGAGGAGCTGGAGCGAATCTTCGAGCCCTTCTTCTCCACCAAGAGCCGCGGACTGGGCACCGGCCTGGGCATGTCCATCGTCGAGGACATCGTGCGGGTGCACCGTGGCGGCATCCAGGTCCACAGCGCGAAAGGGGCCGGGACAGCCGTGCACCTGCGCTGGCCCATCGCCGACCAGGGGGCGGAGGCGCCCCGGGCGGCCGCGTCGAAGTCCCCCGTGGAGACCGCATGAGCGAGGCGGCGGCCCACCGAGGATCGAGGCGGTCCGGTCCCGGCCCCTCCTCCGAAACTCGGGGCACGCCACGGGTGAGCCATGCAACCTGAACGGTCCAGGATTCTCGCCGTCGAGGACGACGCCGAGATGCTGACCCTTCTCCAGGAGCACCTGGAGGCCGAGGGACATCATGTGGTCGCGGTCCGGGAGGGCATCCAGGCGCTCCAGCGGCTGCGGGCGGAGCCCTTCGACCTCGTGCTCACCGATCTCAAGATGCCCGGCGTGGACGGGATGGAGGTGCTGCGGGCTGTCCGCGAAAACAGCCGGGAGGTCCCCGTCATCCTGATCACCGCCTTTGGCAGCATCGAGACCGCCATTGCCGCGATCCGGCAGGGGGCCTATGACTACGTCACCAAGCCCTTCTCCCTGGAGGAGATCAGCCTCCTGGTGGGCAAGGCCCTGGAGACCCGGCGCCTGCGCGCCGAGAACGTGCGGCTGCGGCAAGAGCTGGAAGGCCGCTACCGCTTCGAGAACCTGCTAGGCAAGAGCGCGGCCATGCAGGCCGTCTTCGCCCTCATCCGGCGCGTGTCGAGCGGCGAGAGCAACGTCCTGATCACCGGCGCCACCGGCACCGGAAAAGAGCTGGTGGCGCGGGCCATTCACTTCAATTCCCCGCGAGCCACGGGGCCCTTCGTCCCGGTCAACTGCGCGGCGATTCCCGAGGGACTCCTGGAGAGCGAGCTGTTCGGTCACGTGAAGGGCGCCTTCACCGGTGCGGTCGCGGCCCGGCGGGGCCTGTTCCTGGAGGCGGAAGGGGGCACCCTGTTCCTGGACGAGATTGCGGCCATGCCGCCCCCCCTCCAAGCCAAGGTTTTGCGGGCGATCCAGGAGCGCGAGGTGCGACCCGTGGGCGGGAGCGAGCTGAGCCCGGTGCACTTGCGGCTGGTGGCGGCCAGCAACCGGGACCTGAAGGCCATGGTGACGGCGGGGGAGTTCCGGGAGGACCTGTACTACAGGCTGGCGGTCATCCCCATTCACCTGCCGCCGCTCCGCGAGCGGTCGGAGGATATCCCTCTCCTGGCCGAGGCCTTCCTGCGCAAGTACGCGGCCTCCGCCGGTCGACCCATCCGCGGCTTTTCCCCCGAGGCCATGACCCGCCTCCTGGCCCACGGCTGGCCGGGGAACGTCCGCGAGCTGGAGAACGTGGTGGAGCGCGCCGTGAACCTGTGCGCCCACGAGGAGATCTCGGCGGAAGATCTGGGTCTGGATGCGGGCGTCGGCGGGACCGGATTCACGCTGAAAGGGCTTGGCCCGCGTCCCAGCGTCCAGGAACTCCTCGACGCGTACATCGCCGCCACCCTGGAGCAGTTCAAGAGTGACAAGGAGCAGGCGGCCAGGGCGCTGGGGATCAGCAAGCGGACCCTCTACCGCTGGCTGCGGCGACGCGGGGGACTCGATGACAAGGCGACAAACCCCGTGAAGCCCTGAGCCGCTCATCCCTTACGGGGACTCCCGCTTCCCTGCGACCCGTGCCCAGCCCCGCCCTGGACAGGTTGCTGCTCGAGTTTCGATCACGCCAATCGTTTGTACCTCCCCTGCTCCGACATCCCTCCCATGCAGCGACCCTCCTGAAGGGCTGGCGATCCTCCCTCCACGTGGGACGCGCCCCAAGCACCCCCTCCTTTTATCCTGACTCGCCCTCCTGGCCTGGACCGGGCCGGTCTCCGTTTGGTTCGATCCAAGAGAGATACTGGACCATCGTCTTGGGTTGGGTCCAGGCCGGGAATCCGCCCCAGCGCTCCAGGGGCTCGATGCCATATTCGATCAGGTTCAAGTGATCCGACTTCCGGAAGTCCAGGGCCGGATCATCTCCGAAGTTGCTCCGAATCCGCTGGATGTCCGCCTTCGCCCCAGTCAAGAAGAGCCAGCCGGGCTTGACACCGAAGGTCTTGGCATAGTCCCGAAGCACCGGGGGGGTGTCGTGGGCGGGATCCACGGAAATCGAGTAGATGAAGATGTCCCGGCCCACGCGCTCGCCCAGGATCTTCTGCACCTGCACCAGCTTCGCGGTCGTGAGGGGGCAGTCGTCGGTGCAGTGGGTATACATGAAGTTGACCAGCACTGTCTTGTCCTTGAGCAGGTCGTCGTAAAGCCGGACCGCATCGCCCTCCTGCGTTCGGAGGACGGCGTTCACGAAGCGGCGGCGGCGCCTCTCGGCTGGAGGGAGGTCCATGGCCTGCCTCGCGCTGGCGGCGGGCGAGAGCGGAAGGCTCGCAGCCAGGGCCGCAGCCCCGAGGGCGGCGCCCGAGGCGCCCCTCACGAATTGCCTCCGGTTCATGTGCTTCCTCCTGGCTCACGCCGGCACCACCTGCCAGCGCAGCAGCATGGCGTGGTCCTCGTGGATGGTATTGTGGCAGTGCATCGGGTAGTCGCCGAGCCAGTCTCGGAACTGGTGCACGACTCGCGCCTCGGTGTTGTCCGTCCCGAAGGCGCCTTCCCCGATCCGCACGACATCCTTCCGGGATCGCTCCTCGACGGGGATGCCCTTGTCGCGGGCAGTGATCTGGAATTCCTCCATGTGGATGTGAATCGGGTGCATCCAGCCGCCTCCCGAGTTCAGGATCCATTCCTCGGCCGTGTTCTGGATTGGAAACGCCCGGATCACGGTGGGATCGAAGGGCTCGCCGTTGATCACCCAGGCCCCCCCGTCTCGGCCGAAATCCCATCTGCGCGTTCGTGCCGGCGCCTTCAGCGGGGGGAGATCGAGCAGCGTGGCCGGAATCTGGCTGTTATCGGGCGCATCGGCGACCACCCGGAACTGGAGGAGGTTGGTGGGGGCGATGATCTTTCCGGTGGGACCGCGGCCGTTGTCCTGCTCCAGCCGATTTTGCAGGTAGATCGTGTCGCCAATCCTGGTGTTCGAGAAGTCCACGACCACGTCCGCGCGCTCCGCCACGCCCAGCCGGAAGCTCCGCCGGGTGAGCGGTCGGGGCAGGAGGTTCCCGTCGTTCGTGATCTGGATGAAGGGCTGCCCGTTGCTCAGGAAGAACTCGTAGGCGCGGGACGGCCCGCCGTCCAGGATGCGGAAGCGGTACTTCCGGCGCTTGACCTCCAGGAAGGGCTGGATCTTCCCGTTCACGGTGTACTTGGTCCCCAGGAGCCCGTCCAGGTTGAAGAGGTCGAAGAAGAGCTGCCCGGCGGGATCGAAGGTCCGGTCGATGAAGACCATCGGGATGTCGAACTCCCCGCTGGGGAGCCGCAACCCCGTCGTCTCGTCGCCGGTGTCCAGCGCGATGTCGTCGCTGAAGTAGGTGAAGAAGCCGACGAGGCCCTTGTGAACGTTCTGCGCGGTGAATCCGAAGCGGTGGTCGTGGAACCAGAGGAAGCTCATGGTCTCGTGCACATCCCCGATGACGGTCTTCCCGTTCAGGCTGCTCGTCGGGTGGGTGCTGGCGAAGCCCGCCCGGGCATTGGCGTAGTGGAAGTCCTTGAAGTGCCCGGCATCATAGAACTGGACCGGGCCCCCATCCGACTCCGAGGCGTGATGCCCGTTGTGGAGGTGGGTGGTGGTCTGGTTGATCCCGAACCCGTTATTCGCGACCGGCAAGGCATTGTGGATGCGCAGGACGATGGGTTGCCCGTACCGGGCCTGGATCCAGAGCGGGCGCACGTTCCGGAGGCTCGAGTTCAGGGGATTTCCGCCCAGCGTGGTGGCGTCCACGAACGTCCAGAGGGTGCTGGGCGGCTGCCCATCCACGGCCGGGTAGAAGTCATTCTGGACCGGCAGCTCGACGATTTCGTACTCGGTCCCAGTGAAGCCCGGACCCACAGGGGCTCCACCGAACTCCGTCCACCGCTGATGGTCGGGCCGCAGAGTCTCCGTGAACCCCGTGAGCGCCGAGGCGACCGGGTTCGTCCCCAGCGTCGGCGCCGGGTCCAGCGTGGTGTTCTGCATGACCTGCGGGATGGGCAGCGGGTCCACGAAGGGGGTGTTCGGCGGGCTGCTCAGCCGAACCCCTCCGCTTCCTCCGTCGTCCGCGTGGGCCCAGTGGGGCCGGAAGGTCCGCATCCCCTGCATGGCCGCCAAACCCGCCCCGCCCATCACCAACCCCATCTTGAGAAGCTCTCGCCGGTTGAAGCCTCCGTTGACAATATCCCTGACTACCTGCATGTACCGACCAATACACTTCTCCTGTTTGCCTCGATCTCCCTTGAGAATCTGGATCGCCATCACACTACCCCCTGCCTTGTCTTCGCCATACGAACAGAGGCCGAGGTCGCGCCCCGGCACTCGCGTGTCTCCGCCTGTTCATCCGGGATGCGCCGCTCAATTCCGGGGTGATGGCATCACGGATTCTTCGAGGGGTTTCTGCGGTTCGCAGAAATGCTTCCTTCCGCCTCCATGCCGGATGAGATTCAGCGATCATCATTCGGAGGGAATCCGGAGGATGAATCCCCCTCTCAAGACTATGACAGGGCAGACCAGGCGCAATCGGGGGAAGCCCTGATTCCGATGTGGGGGAGATCCTTACAGGGGGGACGACGAGCGCCTACGGCCCCCTCGGCAAGCTGCGGCAAGTTGTGGGGCACGGAGGAGTGCGTGAGTCGCCGGGAAGAACCCTCGGCTGGACCTTGCACGTTTAGGAGCGATCGGGCACGGGGGGAATTGCGTGAGGTCGCGGCCTTGGCTGGTCGGCACTATGCGCCCTCACGGAGCACGGGGTCTGCGGCGAGATTCTTTGCCGGGAGGAACCTTTGTTGCAGGATGTCGGCAAGCATTCCCCCGAACAGCAGGATGATGGCGGTGTAGAAGATCCACAGGACCAGCAGGATGAATCCCCCGAGGATTCCGAAGAACAGGTTGATGCGCGAGTAATGCAGGACGAACCAGTTGAAGGCCAGCTTGGCCGTGTGCCACGAGACCGCCGCGACGCTAGCGCCGGCCGCCGCGGCCCCCCAGCCAAGATCCCGCATGGGAGCGACGCGGTAGATGATGGTGAGGAGCATTGCCATGAGCGCCGAGGCCAGGTAGCGGGGGAAATCGGGGTCGGCCAGCAAGGCGGGAAGGGCGATGCGGACCCCCAGGAGATCTTGAATGTTGGGCCACGCGGCCAGCAGCCAGCTCCCCATGAGCGCGGCAACCAGCAGGAGGCCTGCGGTACACATCAGAACCAACGCGATCAGTTTCCGCCGGAGAAAGGACCGGGTCTCGCGACCCCCTGTCAGAGTCGTGAGGGAGCTGGCAATGATCTCGAAGGCGCCCATGGCCGCCCAGGACAGAATCCCAATTCCCAGCGCGCCGGTGACGCGCCGGCTCCGGATGAGCCCCTGAAGGAACTGCGTCACCTCCGGACCCGTCGCTCGGGGCATGAGGCGACTCACCGCAGCCATCACGTCGTCCACGGCTCGATCCGAGGATCCGAGCAGATAACCCACGGCCGACGTCCCCAAGAGCAGGAGCGGGATCAATCCAAGCAGCCAGTAGAAGGCGATGGCCGCCGCCATCATCATGAGGTCGTGCCGCTTGAGGCGATGGACGATCTCAGTGCCAACGCACCACAGCCATCCGCAATGAGCAGCCACTCCGGCCCTCCGGATTCCCCCGCATTGGACCCGCTCCCCTGATCCGACTTACCCTGGACGCCCTGGCTGCAGTCCGCAAGGAAGAGTCATCGGACACGCGTCCCTCGATGGCAGCTCGTCCCCGCCGGACACGGCCCAGTCAAACCCCCCACGGGTGCGCCCAGGGCCGGCTTCATCCACCGAGATGCCGGTCGACGGCCGCGCGCTGGTATGCCGTGAGAAGGTCGCTGTGCGAGATGACCCCGAGCAAGATGGTAGGCTGCTCTCGCGAAACAACCGGAAGCCGTCCAGCGCCCGTCAGCCTGAACTTCTCCATGACCTCGGTCAGGGTCTCGTCCGGATAACTCACCGGCGGGGGTGATCGCATCAAGTCCCGGGCACTGAGGGCTCCTTCCGGCCGCTCGGAAGTCAGCACCTCTCGCAACTCACTGTAACCGAGGATGCCCACCAGGGCGTTGTTGCCGTCCGTCACCGGAAAGCTGCTGAAGGGATGCTGGCGCAGGTGCTCCAGGATGGCTGGCAACGGGAGAGCCGCACGCAGGGTCACGACCTGGCGGACCATGACGTCGGCGACGCGGATTTGGGCCAGCGGGTCTGGCCGGGGCGGCGCAAGAATGTCGATTCCCCGGCGCCGTAGCTTGATCGTGTAGATCGTCTCTCGGCCGAGGAAGTGCGAAACGAGACTGCTGATCCCGACTGCCGTCATGAGGGGAAGGATGATCCGGTAGTCCCCCGTCATCTCGAAGAGGATGAGGACAGATGTGATAGGGGTCTGGGCCGCGCCCGCAAACACCGCCGCCATGCCCACGAGGGCGTAGGCTCCCGAGGGGGCGGTGACGGCGGGGAAGAGCGCGTGGAAGAAGCTGCCGAGGCCTCCTCCCAGCATGGCCCCCATGAACAGCGAGGGGGCGAAGACGCCGCCCGAGCCCCCCGACCCGAGGGTGAGCGAGGTGGCAGCGATCTTCGCCACCAGCAGGCCGCCCATGAGGACCGGGGCCAGGTGGCCGCGCAACGCGACCTCCAGGGTCTCGTACCCCACTCCCAGTACCTGGGGGAACGCCAGGCTCAGGGCGCCCACGCAGAGCCCTCCGGCGACCGGCTTCAAGTACTCGGGGAACTGCCAGGCGTCGAACACATCCTCGAAGCGGTAGAGCGACCAGGTGAAGGCTCTTGCCACCAGAGCTGCCAGGAGGCCAAGTGCGGTGTAGAAGATAAGCTCCCAGGGGCTCCGCAGCTCGTAGGGCGGAACGAAGAAGGCGGGGTTCTGGCCGAGGAGGGCCCGGGAGATGACTGTGGCCGTCACCGAGGCAAGGACCACCAGGGAGAAGGCTCGGGACGAGAAGTCCCGCAGGATCACCTCCAGGGAGAAGAACACCCCCGCGATCGGCGCGTTGAAGGTGGCCGAGATCCCGCCGGCGGCACCCGCAGCGACCAGGGTTCGCAGGATTTCGACGGGGACCTTCGTGAGCTGGCCGAGGCCGGAGCCGAGCGCCGATCCGATCTGCACGATGGGACCCTCGCGCCCGGCGGACCCCCCCGTCCCGATACACAGCGCGGAGGCCAGGGCCTTGACGAACACCACGCGGAAGCGCATCCGGCCCTGCTCCTGGGCGACCGCCAGCATGACCTCGGGAACCCCGTGGCCCTTGGTCTCGCGGGCCAGGAAGTACACCAGGGGGCCCACCAGGGCCCCGCCCGCTGCCGGGATCAAGACGGTGCTCACGGCTGGCCACGCAAGCAGGGAGGCCCCGTGGTGCCAGAAGGCATCCTGGACGAAACCGATGAGCCAGCGGAAGCCGTACGCGCCCAAACCGGCGCCTATCCCGATGCCCAGGGACAGACAGACCAGGGTCGGCGTCTTCTCCCGCATTCCGTTGAACGTGAGGCGAATTCGCATGCGACAGGTGTCGTGAAGACCGGCCGCACTCCGCGGCGCTCGGTGGGCCATCGGCCCCGGATCGCCCACGGCTCGATCTCCAGTACCTTCCCTCCAAGGAATGCTCCGCGATCCGGCCGCAGTTCCCGCAGATCCGAAAGGGCGTGGATACGTGCGGGCGGGGAAGCCTGGATGCGCCCAAAGGGAAGCGCAGGAGCCGGAAGCGCCAACCGGCCGACCAGCCAGGCATTGTCCCCGCACCGGGGGCAGACGCCGCCGAGCAACCTCTCCCGCAGGCTCCGGGTGAGTGTCTCCTCTTGGTTTTCGCCGGAGAGACCAGGCATCGCACGTGCCAACGGAGTGATCGGGATGGCGAAGCGTCACCGACGACAAGGGTGAGAGGGGGTTAGCGCGGCGCGCGCCACGGACGGCGGGAACGGCCCCAGGCCGCCGCTATAAGAAAAGGTCATGTCGCATGTCAAAATAACATATCCTCGGCCCCCGCAGCCGGTCCCGAGGATCCGGGCGGAGCCGGGAATTCACCTGCCATGGCTCCGCGCCTGGCCCTGGTATGCCTTTAGCTTCCGCCAGAGGGTATGGAGACTGATCCCGAGCTCCCCGGCAACCCGGGTCCGACTCCCCCCGTGGCGCTCGAGAGCCGCCAGGATGGCCTGTCGCTCCAGCGCTTTTAGCGAGCGCGGCTCGGCTGGCTCTCCAAGAGTCGACGGGACTTTTCCAGAGCGAATGGCAGGCGGCAATTCGGCAACCGTGATGCGATCTCGGGTGGCTAACACCACAGCGCGCTCGATCACGTTTTCCAGCTCACGCACGTTCCCCGGCCAAGGGTATACGGTAAGCAGATCAATGGCTTCAGCGGAGAATGCGCGGATCTCCTTGTGCAGTGCGCTGGCATAGCGCTCCATGAAGAGCCGGGCCAGGGGCAGGATGTCCTCCTGTCGCTCCCGGAGGGGGGGAAGAGCGATGTTGATGACATTCAGTCGATAGTAGAGGTCTCGACGAAACTCCCTCCGCCCCACGGCCTGTTCCAGATTCTTGTTCGTAGCGGCGAGAACCCGGACATCAATCTTGATAGAAGTGGTGGCCCCCACGCGTCGGATGTCACGCTCTTGGAGCGCCCGCAGCAGCTTGACCTGGATCGCCGGGGGGGTCTCGCCGATCTCGTCGAGAAGCAGGGTTCCGTGGTTCGCCTCTTCGAAGAGTCCCTTCTTGTCCTTCGCGGCCCCCGTGAAGGCGCCCCGGATGTGCCCGAAAAGCTCGCTCTCGAGGAGGGGCTCCGGCAGAGCGCCGCAGTTGACCGCGACGAACCGCCCCTTGGCGCGGGGGCTCCGGCTGTGGATGCGCCGTGCGACGATTTCCTTGCCGGTTCCACTCTCGCCGGTCAGAAGGACTGTCGTGTCTACGTCCGCCACCCGATCGGCCAAGTCCAAGACGTCACGCATGGCCCGACTTCTGGCCGCAGGAGCCCCCGGCTCCTGGGAGCGCTGGGCGAGAGTTTTCCACCGTTCGGTCTCTCGCTTCTGACGGGACACCGCCTGGCGGTGGTGGCGCAGCGTCTCCTCCAACCTGGTGATCTTGTCCTGGACCGACGAGGCCTTGAAGTAGTCGAGGTAGGGCTCGAGGTCCTTGCCCCACTGCGTTCGCGTCTTGCCGATGGCCCGGCAGTGCCCGTGCCCCGTCGCCTGGCACTCCGTCTCGATGAAATAGACTTCGTCGCCGAGGCAGGCGGAGAAGTACCCGCTCGCGTAGCCGGTGAGGGTCCAGCAAACCGGTTCTGTCGCCGGCCCGAGGTGACGCAGGTGCTGCTCCGTCTCGTGGCAGTTGTCCCACCGGATCTCGACCTCGAGCTGCGAGCCGTCTCCCAGCCCACGGTAAGTGCTTTGGATCGCCACCGCCTTCCCTTCCAGCGCATGAAAAACGGGACCAGCGCGGCACCATTCCTGGAGGCTGTCCCACCGAAAGAGCTCCCTCAGGGTGTGGGCGTCCCGATAGCCGTTCGCGTAACCCAGCCGAGTGAGGAGCCCCCGGGCTACAGGCCGCCCGACCGTGTCCACGAGCTCCCGGCGCAGGATCCCCATGGCATCGGCATCGTACAGCAGCATCCGTCGTTCGTGGAAGGCGATGATCCCTTCCCCGCTACGAAAGTCCAGCAATTCGAAGATCCGCAGGTCGTCGGCCTTCATGGGCGCCTCATCCGGGGCTGCTCCCCGCCTCGCCAAGTGTTCAAGGAATCACATTTTAACATGTTACATCACATTATCACATGAGGTTCACAATCGCACGGCGCTCGGGATACTCGCAAGCCTTCCTCGCAGGGGCCAAATTTGTGGACTTGTCGGCGTGGTTCTTACTGTCCGCCTCGCCGGCACACACTATGCCTGAGTTCCCGATGAGGAGGCGAGAATGGGTCGCAAGATTCTGGCATTGGTGGAGAACACCATCGGAACGAGGCTCCTCCTCTCGACCCGATTCAAGGTACTGGGATACCAGGCGATCATCACGTCGTCGGCGGTCGCTTTCCGGAAGCGGATCGAGGCGGACTCCTTCGACTGGATCGTCCTTGACGCCGCAGCGGTCCCGTCACTCCGGCGGCGGTTCGTGGAACAGGTAAGTCGATTTCGTAGACGGGCGCGGATCGTCTGGTGTGGTCAGTCCCCCCCACGATCGAGCCTGCCGATCGAGGCGATCTTCGACAAGCCCCTGCAGTATGAGGCAATCTCGCGGTTCTTCTCTCAGTGGGGCGCCCCTCGGCCCCCCGGAGCTGGCGAGTGGGTGGGTGGCGGCGCAGGCGGAAGCATGGAGACAGACCAGCGAGGGCAAGCTGACCCCGAGACGGACGAGCGGCGTGAGGATCCCCCGGTGACGGGGTAGCGCAGGTCGGACATGGCGGCGCTAGGCGAGGGCACGCGACCACAGCGATGGGCCGGTGCACTTCGATGGGTCGAAAGGGGAAACCGGAATGACCGCCAGGGTGGCGACCATTGTTCTCACAGGAACTGCGCTCGCGCTTGCTGCATGCGCATGGGCGCAGCAGACACCGCCGCCACAGCTTCCGGGACTGACCGGTCAGGGCGGGATGGCTTCGGAGATGATGAGCAACCAGGGCCCCTGCGGGAGGCATCTGCGGATGATGGGCGAGCATGGCGGCCCCGGCATGATGGATGGTGGGTCCCCGGGGTGGTCCGGGCCGCGAAAGTTTACGTCCAACGGAGAGCAGATTTATTACACCGGGATTAGCGGGAAGAGCGGTCCGATTCGGCGGATCGGCGGACCACCGTGGGTCCAGCACATCGGCGGAGGCTGTGTCGCCTGCCGTGGCGGCCGCGGCCTGGGCGGCGCGCCGGTGATGATGGGAACAGCTATCCCGGAGGACATCCGCCACAAGACGCTCACCTCGCCGCACGACCATGAGGAGGCGGAAAAGTCGGCGGAGTTGGATCACCCACTGTACACCGACGCGCTCATCAAGCGAGCGATCAATCAGGGGGTCGATCCTGGCGACCAGTCCCTTGACTGGACGATGCCCCGGTGGCAGATGACGGACCAGGACCTGAACGATCTCCTGGCCTACCTGAAAACGCTACGATAGATCGGGGCACCTCCCGCCTAGAATGGCCCGCGCAGGAGGGAGACAGCGAGCCGACCGAACCAGGAGAAAATTCTCGGAGGTCGAATGATGCGCCTGTCACTGAAGGCCCTAACGATTGCCGCCGGGATCCTGTGGGGCGGGGCGGTGTTTTTCTGCGGGATCGCCAACGCCGTGTGGCCTCCATACGGTGCGGCCTTCCTCGAAATGACGGCCTCACTCTATCCGGGCTTTCGTCCAAGCGGGACTGTCGGCAGCATCTTGACCGGCACGAGCCATGCGATCCTGGACGGAGCGGTATGCGGGCTGCTCTTCGGATGGTTGTACAACCGCTGCCTGGCCAGCACGCGCGCCGGGGAGTCGCTGCGGATTACCGTTTAGCCGGTGTCGAGCACGTCCCCGGCCCAGGGATGCGGGGATCCTCTGCCCGAGTCGCCTCGCACCAGCGGCCACGGCCGGGAGTGTGATGAGAAGCCCGTTGCACTTCGTTTCGCTTCAGGGGCTGCACGTCGCTCTCCCTGAGGGGGGTGCCCATGCGACTGGTAACTCACGGGGTACTGGCAGTCTTTGCGTTGGTCATCGGTCTTGGGATCGGCTATCTGATGTGGGGGCTGCAAAGCGCGGACCTTACCCGGCAGATGCAGCAGGAGCGATCGGAGTTCGATTACAAGATCTCCGAGGCGGAGCGGCGGGCCAAGGCGGCCGAGGAGCGCGCCCGCCAGGAAAGCCAAACGCGCAAGGTATTCGAGGAGGAGTTGAATCGGGTTTACCCGCAGAAGTAACCGACCGGCGTGAAGGACGACCATGACCGATAGAGAATCCTGCGGCCGGTGCGCCTGGCAGACGCTACCGAGCCGCCTGCCTCATGCCTGTTCCTGCACTCAACTCGGAAGGGGCGATCCCTCTGGTCGATTCCAATCACCAGAGGCGACGCAGACACTCGCCGCCGGCACGGGTACGGCGGCGTGTGCGATTCGCCGTGCGCAGCTCCTGGCGGTCGAACCGCCTCTTATGCTATGCGGCATTGGTCGGCGCGCTGGGGGGACTGGGAGCGCAGCTCTTCGTTTGGCTCTTGGATTGGGGCGAGCGCAGCTTCATGTCGGGCATCGCCGGCTATGTCCACCCCGTCCCGGCCGTCCTCCATCCCGCCCAGCACTTCGGCCCGTGGGGCGTGTGATTGATTCCGTTGGCCACCACGGTCGGGGGCCTGCTGTGCGGCTTGCTGGTCTACACCCTGGCCCCCGAGGCCGAGGGGCACGGGACGGATGCCGCGGTGGCGGCCTACCACTTCCAGGGAGGGAGGGTCCGACCGATCGTGCCGGCGGTCAAGGCCATCGCCTCGGCCATCACGATTGGGTCCGGCGGCGCGGCGGGCCGCGAGGGGCCGACTTCCCAGATCTATGTCGGGGCCGCCTCGATCCTCGGTGATCTGCTGCAATTCCCCGAGGCCGAGTGCCGCATCCTGGTGCTCGCGGGGATGGCCGCCGGCCTCTCTGCCATCTTCCGCTCCCCTCTCGGCATGGCGATCTTTGCGGGCGAGATCCTGTACGCCGGGCTCGCGTCCGGGTACGAGGCGCTGCCCTATACGCTGGTGGCGGCCGTCGTGGCCTATGCCGTGAACGGGCTCTTCGTCGATGGTGGGGGGCTGGGTGGCGTTCGTGATGGACCTGTGGTTCCCCGAGGTGCACTTCGTTCCCGCGGCGTTTGCCGTGGTCGGGATGGGCGCGGTCTTCGCCGGAACGGCCCGTGTGCCCCTCGCGACGCTCATCATGGTGGCCGAGATGACCGGCGGCTATGGGCTCATCGTCCCCGCGATGCTCGCGTCGTCCCTGAGCTTCACCATCCAGCGGAGCTTGGCGGCGCGAGCGCGCTACCCACGGCTCTACCAGGCCCAGGTGGCAGTGCGGATGGATTCGCCGGTGCATTACCTCCGGCTTGTCCAGGGGGCCTTTCGCCTCTCCGAAGGTGGAAATCTGCAGGGCCTTCGAGGCGTCGGTTTGCCCGACCTGAGCAACCTGTTGCGTTTCGGCCAGTCGATCGGCATCCACGGGGGGAAGGGACGGGTCTTCGCGGCAGCACTGGAAGCCCCTGAAGACCCGTTGGTGCGACGCCAGCCAGCGGAAGCCATCGACAGCCAGAACGCCCTGGTGCCCAGTGCGGTGGCACGGGGCGAAGAGATCCTGCTTCCCGGGTACAGGGGAACGCTCGAGGTGGGTGATACGCTGATCCTGGCGGGGGATGATCGGGCGTACCTCGCATTCATGCAGGCTTCAAGGCAGCGGTCACCCGAAACGCGCGAGAGCCCTCCGGAGGTGCGATTCGAGCCGTGATGAAATAGAAACGCCCAGCGGTCCAACGCAGATTGAGTTCGCTGATGACGTCCCGTCACAAACAGCGACAGATTGGCGCAACGCTTCAATACAAGCAACTTGTGAGCGCACACAGGTCATTCCACCGATGGGATCTTGCCAGCGTTTCATTCGGGCCTTCCGATGACCCCCGAATTCTTCGCGGCCTCGGAGGGGACTAACTCCCCGACTGTTCCGGGTCCGGTGCCTTGCGGAAGTCGACGGCCTTCGTTGGGCATTCTTGTTGCACATCATCGCCACTTCCGACGGTGGAACAGTTGAACAGTGTTCCGTCGCGGCTACCCAGGGAGGGGTGTGGCCGCGCCAACGGCATCGCGATCCGATTCCGATAGGATTGCGGCGACTGTTCGGCGGTCGAGAAGGAGGAGAAGATCGACGTTGAGTCCCGTCTCGGCTGAGGGCCATGCGGGAGATCTGCGTTCCCCGCGGCTCTTGCTGGTGGGCCATGATGACAAGATGCGCGCGCTCCGGAGGGCACGGGGGGATTGGCTGTGCAGGATCAATCGGAGGGCACCATGCGTATAAAGACTCGGCCCCTCCCACTCACGCGCCTCGCGCGCGAGGGACAAGAGGTCCGGCGCGGGGTCGCTGGGTTGTTCCGAGAGTCCGTTGCACCGCCGTGGCTCAACAGGACGCCGGCTGCGTCGTGGGAGAGCGTGCTGGACGCCGCCCTGGCGGCGTCGATCTCCCAACATGAGGAGATGAGTAGGCAGCGCCTCGCGGAGAAGAGCCGTGCAGTTGCCCAAGTCCGAGAACGAGTCAGGGAAGGCAGGTATGGCATCTGCCAGCTGTGCGGCCTCCCGATTCCGCGTCGCCGACTGGAGGCTATCCCCACGGCTATCCGTTGCGTTACCTGTCAGGAAGCAATCGAGGCCGCCCAACTTGTGAGGTGAACATCGCCTGTGACCTCATGAAGGAGATGCCTTACGATGCAGCCTGCAACCCTTGCCAAGATGCAGAGCCTCCTGGAACAATTGACGCCACCCGTCGGGACCGCCCTGGGGGTCACCCTCGCACTCCTGATCATCCGGTACTACGCGTTCCGATGGCTCTCCGCGTGGGCGGCGCGCTCGAGTGTGCGGTGGGACGAACTCTTCCTGGAATCCCTCCGAACCCCCACCATCCTCTGGTGTGTGGCCCTTGGATTGGTGGCCGGGCTGGAGGTGGCCCCGCTCCCGCGGGGCCTGACAGCCTGGGGGACGAGCCTGGTGGCGAGCCTGGTGATCCTGTCGATCACGCTCGTGGCGGCTACCGCTCTCGCCGGGACCCTGCAGCGGTTCGGACAGCGCATCCAAGTCGAGACGGCAGTTACCGGTCTCGGGACGACACTGGTCAAGGCGGTAGTCCTGAGCCTGGGTCTGCTCCTCATCCTGAACACCCTGGGGATCCGGATCACGCCGTTGCTGGCTGCCCTGGGAGTCGGCGGTCTCGCCGTCGGTCTGGCGCTCCAGGACACCTTGAGCAATCTCTTCTCCGGGGTCCACATCCTGGTGGAGAAACCGGTCCGCGTCGGTGACTATGTGAAGCTGGAGACCGGCCAAGAGGGGTACGTGACCGACATCGGCTGGCGGACCACCCGGATCCGGATGTTGCCGAACAACATGGTCATCGTGCCCAACGCCAAGCTGGCGCAGAGCATCATCACGAACTATTACCTGCCGGAGCAGCGGATGTCGCTCCTGCTCCCGGTCTCTGTCAGTTATGCGTCAGACCCGGACCGCATCGAGGCAATCCTGGTCGAAGAAGCGACGCGGGCCGCAGGGGAGGTCCCCGGGATCCTCGCCGATCCCCCACCGTTCGTTCGCTTCATCCCCGGCTTCGGGGAGTCCTCGTTGGATTTCACCCTGATCTGCCAGGTGCACGAATTTGTGGACCAGTACCTTGCCCAGCACGAACTGCGCAAGCGCATCTTCCGCCGCTTCCGTGCGGAGGGGATTGAGATTCCCTTCCCGCAACGAGTCATCCACGTCCAGGATGGGGATGGGCGAGGGTCGGCATCGCCGGCCTCGATCGCGATGGAGAATAGAGGAGCGGCCAATGAAGCGAGGCAACGCTAGCACGCGGCGGATTCCCCGCCCGCCCGGGAGCAGCGGCGAAGGGGCCATCCTTCAACCCGAAGCCACGAGTGACTGGGAAAGCCGCAATGCCCCGCTCTCGGGCAATGGGTGGGTCATTGTCCTGGCGGGTGGACAAGGGAGGCGGCTCCAGCCATTCCTTCGCAAGTTTCTGGGGAGCGACCGCCCCAAGCAGTTCTCCCGGATCGTCGGGTCCCGGTCCATGCTCCGGCATACGTGGGATCGGGCGGTTCAGGTCGTGCCCGCGGACCGGATCGTGACGGTCATAACCGCGGGGCAAGAGCCTTATATAGAGG
The DNA here is from genome assembly GCA_035455275.1 of Methylomirabilis sp. (SeqCode). Taxonomy (GTDB): domain Bacteria; phylum Methylomirabilota; class Methylomirabilia; order Methylomirabilales; family 2-02-FULL-66-22; genus 2-02-FULL-66-22. The sequence continues at coordinate 47,820 of DATIFO010000099.1, forward strand.
CAGAGACCCACCAAGGGGTCCCCGGAACGGTGCTGGTGCAGCCATTCAATCGCGAGACGGCTGCAGGCCTGCTGCTCCCCCTGGTGTGGATCGCCCACCAGAGCCCGAAGACGACGGTGGCGGTCTTCCCGGCGGATCATTTCATCTGGGAAGAGGCGCGGTTCATCCGCTATGTTCAGACTTCCATGACGGCGGCAGAGTACCTGCCGGACCGCGTGATCCTCCACGGGGCGGAAGCCAGCGACCCGGAGCCGGGCTACGGCTGGATCGCCCCTGCCAAACCCGTGATGCAGGCGGGCGCAGCCGAACTGTACCAGGTCAGGCAGTTCTGGGAGAAGCCAGACCGGCGAACGGCCGAGCATCTGCTTGCGTCCGGCTGTCTGTGGAATACTCTGGTACTGGTCGGACGCCTGGAGGCCTACCTCCGATTGGCCGATTCGTGCATCCCGGACGTTCTATCACCGCTCCGGGCGGTCGCATGCCAGCTCCGGACCGTAGCCGGACCGACGAGCCTGAGAGACGTCTACCGCCACCTCCGGTCCAGCGACTTCTCCAGGGATGTGCTGAGCCGGTGTCCAGGACGGCTGCTCGTGCAGGCCGTACGGGGCCTGTACTGGAGCGACTGGGGGGACCCTGACCGGATCGTCCGGACCCTCCGACGCTTCGAACGCTCCCCCGCTTGGTTTCCGGAGTATGCCGAGGCACAAATAGCCATGGACGGCGGCGCATTGCAGGGAAACCATCACGGATTGGAGGGCGGTCATGCCACCATATGATTTCGGAGGCCGGGGAAATCGCTGGCCGCCTCCCGACCTCGAAAATGCTCTCAGGGACCTGTGGAACCCATTCCGACACCTCCGAGGTTGGCGGGTTGGGATCATCGCCCTGGCGGTGCTCCTGCTCATCCTGGTCTGGTCGAGCTGGTTCACGGTGCAACCCGAGGAGACCGGCGTGGTCCAGCGCTTCGGGGCGGTCGTCCGGACGGTCGGGCCGGGGCTGCACTTCAAACTTCCGTACGGGATCGAGGCAGTCTGGCTGGTCCCCACCGCCCGGGTCCTCAAGGAGGAATTCGGGTTCCGGACGACGGCCACGCCGGCCGGCCAGCGAACGCAATACGCGGACAAAACCTTCAAGGATGTGTCCCTCATGTTGACGGGGGATCTCAACGTGATCGACGTCCAGTGGATCGTCCAGTACCGGATCGAGGACCCGATCCGCTACCTCTTCCAGGTCCGCGACACCCGGCAGACCATCCGGGACATCTCGGAGGCGGTCATGCGCCGGGTGGTGGGCAACCGTCTCGGGAGCGACGTGCTCACCGTGGGCCGCGTCGCCGTGTCCACCGAGGTGAAGGAGGAGATGCAGAAGATTCTTACCCAGTACGAGACGGGCGTCCGCCTGGTCACGGTGGAACTCCAGGACGTGACGCCCCCGGATTCCGTGAAGCCGGCCTTCAACGAGGTGAACGAAGCGCGGCAGGACCGGGAGCGGACCATCAACCAAGCCCAGGAGCAGGCCAACCGGGAGATTCCCAAGGCCCGCGGTGAGGCGACCCGGACGATCACCGAGGCCGAGGGTTACGCTGTCGAGCGGGTCAACCGGGCCAACGGAGAGGCCACGCGCTTCCGGGCCATCCTGGACGAGTACCAGCGCGCCCCCGAGGTCACCCGCCGGCGCCTCTACCTGGAGGCCATGGGCACCATCCTGCCCGAGGCGAAGGCCCTCTATATCGTCGACGGCGCCCAGAAGGCCCTGGTGCCCTGGCTCCCCCTGGAGTCGGGGGGCACGCCGGCGGCAGGAGGGAAGCAGCCATGAAGACCGCGCTGAAGGCCACGCTGGGCGTCCTGGTCCTGGCAATCCTGCTCGTGCTCGCCGGGACCTTCTACAGGCTGGAGGAGGGCCACCAGGCGGTGATCGTGCAGTTCGGCCGGCCCGTGGGCGCGCCGGTGACCCAGGCGGGGTTGCACGTCAAGCTCCCCTTCATCCAGGAAGTCCGGCGGTTCGAGAAGCGGCTGCTCATCTGGGATGGCGACCCCAACCAGATCCCCACCAAGGGGCGGGAGTTCATCTGGGTGGACACGACCGCGCGGTGGCGGATCGCCGACGCCAAGAAGTTCCTCGAGAGCGTGGCGACGGAGAGCGGGGCCCAGTCGCGCCTGAATGACATCATTGACTCCGTGGTCCGGGACCAGGTCTCGGGCAGCGAACTGGTCGAGCTGGTCCGGAGCGCCTCCTGGGAGGTGCCCGAGGGCGAGGTGCTGGAAGAGGTCCCTGCCGAGGTGCGGGAGGAGTTGACGAAACAGGTCACCCGCGGACGCGAGGAGATCACCCGGATCATCCTGACCGAGGCCCGGAGGGTCATCCCCCAGTACGGGATCGAACTGGTGGACGTGCGGATCAAGCGCCTCAACTACGTGGAGAGCGTCCGGGAGAAGGTGTATGCTCGGATGATCTCCGAGCGGAAGCGGATCGCCGCTCGCTTCCGATCCGAAGGAGAGGGGCGGAGCGCGGAGATTCTGGGCACCATGGAGAAGGAGCTACGCCAAATCCGGTCCACTGCCTACCGGCGCGTCCAGGAGACCCGGGGGAAGGCCGACGCCGAGGCCACCCGGGTCTATGGCACCGCGTATAACCGCGATCCCGAATTCTACGCCTTCTCGCGTACCCTGGAGGCATACAAGGAGGGGCAGAACAAGAACTCGACGATGATTCTCACGACCGACGCCGACTACTACCGGTACTTCAAGGACGCCGGATTCCGGACGCCGCCCGGGGCGCCTGCGGCGCGGGTTGCGCGGTAGGGTGCGGTTCGAGACTGGGGTCGCGCTCACGCTCAGTCCCCTGTCGCCGCCTTTGCAAGAAATCCCCCTCTTCCCCCCTATGCAACAACGGGGGGAAAGGCGGGACTTGGGAGGGCCCACGGCCAAGGAGGTGCGTCATGCGAGGATTTTGAGAAGGAGGCTCGGGTTCGAATCGATTTCCGTCGAGTGGCCACCGGCGACGAGGCCGTCTTGGCGGAGATCCTTGAGCGCATCGAGCGTTGATCGCCACAGGCCGATTTTCATGCCTCCACGGTCGATGGTGGATGGGCGCAGGTCATCGATGAGTGCGACGCACAGGAACCTGATCCATCTCACCGATGCCATCGAGCACGAACTGACCCAGCTCCCCCCGAATCGGCGCGGACCTTGCCCGCCGGATCGTGCACTACCGGGCGATTCGAAAGGGGTTCCGAGACTGGGAAGACTGCGCCGGAACCACCGGGATCCCGGCCAGGGACGCGGAGGCGATTCGGGCTCGGGCGCGGACCGGGTCGCCTACACGGCCAGAGCGTATCGGACGGGATCGCCGGCGCAGCACCCGTGACGAGCGGAAGACGAGGCCCGAAAGGAGTGATGGGGCATGGCTGGGGACCGAGGTGGAAGAGGGCTAGCGGCCCTCGCAATCCTGATCTCGCTGATCGCGCTGAGTGTCTCCGTTCTGGCGTATCGGGAGGTCGGGGGGGACCTGACGCTGAAAGACCAGGTCCGGAGCCTGCAGGGCACTCTGGAGACGATTCGGAAGGAGACTGCGGACGCGCTCACGCGTATCGAGCAAGCCGTGCGACCAGCCGACAATTCGAGGGATGTCCCTGTCAGCCAGAAGCGGTGAGGTAGGACCTGGGGGGGGTTATACAGAGCCGGGAGGGGAGGATCATCCTGGGGGCTGCGGTCATGGATGATGTCCTCGGGCTGGTCGTGCTGGCGGTTGTCAGCGAGGCGGTCGCGGCTCAGGCGGCCGGCGACCCAGGCCTCTCCCTCGTCGGCATCGGGGGCACCCTGCTCCGGGCCATCCTGTTCCTGGGGATCACGGTCGGGATCGGTCACCGGCTGTCGGGACCCATCGTTCGTCTCGCGGCCCGGACCGGGCAGCACGGGATGATCCTGATATTCGGCCTGGCCCTCTGCTTCAGCTTGGCCTTCGCCGCCGAGCTGATCGGACTGGCGGACATCATTGGCGCCTTTGCCGCCGGCCTGATGCTGGACCCGTACGGCGAGGGCGTGAGGACGCGGAAGGAAGAAGCGACCCTGTCGGAGCTGATGCAGCCCCTCTCCAGCCTCTTCGTCCCCCTCTTCTTCGTCCTGAAGGGGATCCAGGTCAACCTGGGGAGCCTCGCCAGCCCGCGGGTCCTGGCCCTGGGAGGCGCCCTGATCCTCTGCGCCCTCCTGGGAAAGCTGGCCTGTGCGGCGGGGGTCGTGACGCGTGGAGTCAATCAGCTTGCTGCGGCCATCGGCATGATCTCCCGGGGGGAGGTTGGCCTGATCTTTGCCGGCATCGACGCGTCCCGGACGCTGAAGGCCAGCCGGTCCTCTCCCAGGGTGCCTTCTCCGCCGTCGTGCTGATGGTCCTTGTGACGACGCTGGTGGCACCCGTCGGCCTCCGGTGGGCGCTTCGCCGGGGAAGTTTCAGATGAGGTCACGACCCGGAGACCCCGTCCCCTTGGCCCCGAGGACGGCACCGGAGACAACTTCCCCCATTTCTCCGAAGACGCCGAGGGCGTGAAGGGGTCGCACCCCTGAAATCCGAGGGGTACAGAGGAGCAAGGGGAGGCGATGACCGTGGAAAAGCTGCCGAGTGTCCTCGTGGTAGATGATGATGCCGAGATGCGGGCTCTCATTCTGGACGTGCTTCACAACGATGGATACGAGGTCGTGGAGGCCAGGAGTGGGGCCGAAGCGGTGCTGGCGATTCGCAGGCGAGAGTTCGATGTCATCCTGATGGACAAGAATATGCCCGGCCCGAGTGGTCTGGATCTCCTCCCGGGATTCCGGCGGGCGTGCCCTGGTTCGCGTATCATCATGATGACTGCCTTCGGCGATGTGCCCTCGTACATGGATGCGGTGGAAAAGGGTGCAGCGGAATACCTCTTCAAGCCCTTCCGGATGGAGGAGATGAAGGCGGCCATCGAAAAGGCGCTGCCCGAGTCGGGACATCCGCGGATCGAATCCGGAGGCTAACGCCGATTGGGAGGATGCGGCCACATGGGAAATCGCGTGAAGCGCCGCCTGGGGCGACGGCAAGAGCCATGGGGTGGCTTGCCCCCCTGAATCCTCATCCCTGGCAACTGACCGGCTCCCGGTCGGAGGGGATGCGTCATGGCCACTCTGCTCGGTCTCATCGTTCCCCTTCTCGCGGCCGCCGGGCTCCTGGCTCTTGTTGCCGGCGCGCGGGCCCTGCTGCGCCGCCCTCCCCTCCGCGGCACCCTGGATGTTGCGATCGGGCCGCTCCTGTTCCTCAACGGGGCGCTCGTCCTCACGCTGAGCGTGGCCACCCACGGGGACCAGGCCTTCATGCGCGAGGTGCTGGCGGCCCGGGGGACAGTCACGCCGACGGGCATCCAGCGCTTCACCGCCCGGTTTTCGCTTTCCCGACGGACGCGAGTACCGGTTCACGCTGGCAGGCGACCAGATCTATGTGGATGCCCACATCCTCAAGATGGTGCCGAGCAGCCTCAATGCCGCGGCCAGGAGGAACGTTCCAAGCGTTCGCGGGCAACCTCGGTGGCGAACCATGGCCTCCCTCCTTTCCACGGTCTCGCGGGTCGATGAACACCCGGCGTCAGTTCGCCACCAGGACCAATCGTGTCCGCTCCACGGTCTCTCGGCAATCCAGCGTGAATTCCCGCAGCAGCCCAGATGCGCGCTCCTGAATAATGAGCACGGGCGTCTCCTGGTACTCGACCACCACGTCGCCGGCCCGTGGCGTGTCCGGATGGACCTCCCACCCCGCAGGCGAAAGTGCCAGCCGGAGCGTCAGGTTGACCTCCGTTGCCGGGGCCGACTGCTTCCAATCCAGGAGTACCTCTTTGGCCTTCTCGCTCACTGCGATCATCGTGGCCCCCCTTCACGCCGCGTCGCTCGCGGCCCCTCCGTCATCCCGCCGGCCCCCGCAACACCTCAAGGGAGAGCAGCTCGTCGCCGGTTGGCACGCGCCGGAATCGGGGGCGGAGCTTCTAGCCCTTCTCCAGGCCCTCAAGCTGCACTGGTCTCCCCTTGGCCGTGATCGTCGTCTCCGCGACCGCCCACTCGCCGACCGTCGTGATGACCTGGTTCTCCAGGGGATCTTCCACAACCACGGTGGCTATCCGGCGTCTCGTGGCTGAGCGTTCCCACGAGTGTAGTCACCTTCCCCACCGACTGCTGCCGGCCTGCGGCGCTCGCCCCGAGGGGGGCGCGAGGAGCACGGGCATCACGACGGCAATCGTGAACCGCCCTGGTTGCCTTTGCATGACACACCTCCCGCCGTTCGGCACTCACTCCGGGTAATCCGAGAGCCGACACGCTTGCAGGCTCTTCCGCAAATCCGCGAGCTCGGCGTCGTCCAGCACGTAGCGCAGGTACGCGCGCACGGTGAAGCCGCAGACGCGACAGCGACGGTACTCGAAGATCCACTGGCCGTCCGGCTCCGGGACACCGACGGGCTCCATGCCGCCCTGACAGCAGGGGCCCGCCGATGTGGGGGACACCATCCATTCAGGGTAGCTGTTCCGGGGTCGCTTGCGCTGGGTGTACTCGACGATGGTCGGCATGGAAGCCTCCTCTCTCGCCGGCTCAAAGGAACGTAGGCCGCTTGTGCAACCGAATTGGTGTCACCGGGTCGCCGAGTCCGACCGGCCCGACCCGGTGCCCGAATCAGTGCTCTCGCCCCTCGGCGTCTCGTCGATTCATCGGGGCGCGCGACGAGCGGCTGATCAGCCGCCAACAGATCCGCCTGGAGCCGCCCGGCGGCCGTATCCCACGCCTGCGCATGGCAGGGAAGACCACTCTGGACGCCAGCGCGTTCGGCGACACCACGGTGCCTAGCGGTGAAATCAATCGAGGCGTAGGCGCCGACCGCGGCGCTTCGGGAGCACCCGCCACCGCCAGGCCAACTACTCCTGGGCGACCATGCCATCGGTGCGGTGCATGTAGATCACCCACTCGGCCTGGCCGATCTGGGCGGTGCCCAGCAGCGCGTCGCCTGTTCCGTCCAGCCGAAAGCTGAACGTCCGGCCAGCGGCGCGCCACGTCAAGCCCGGACCGGTCGTCACCCGGGCCGTCACGCGCGTCCACCCCTCGACGCCCCGCTCCAGCGGGTGATTCCCCCACGCATAGACCACCGTCGCCTGCTCGTCCCCGATACGCTCCACGACGACGAGGGCGTCGAAGCTCGGTCGGTCTGACTGCAGCCACGAGCCGCTCCACGCGCCCGACAGGCGGGCCACGTCCGGCCCGACCGACGCCTCGGGGGGGATCACCCGAACGTCGGGGGGCAAGGGGAGCGGGGGCAGGTGACTGCCGGCTGCGCACCCGGCCAGGAATACGATCGCGAGCATGGTGAACGCGTATCGGTGCATCGGGGGTCCCTCCTGGGAGACAAGACCGTCAGCCGCCACCGGCCAGCGCCCCCGGGTCCCGGGCCTCGGCCGCTGGCGCCAAGGGAGCGGGAGGCGGAGCACGCTGAGGAGCAACGCGCACATCTCCGGGTCACCCTCCACGGCCAGCACCTGTGACGTCCGGCTCACGACCCCCCCCCGCTGTCACCCGTCGCGAGCGGGCGACGCCTCCCACGCAGTTTCGCGAGCGCCTGGAGGAGGATCGCCACGCGGCCCACAGCAATTGGGAGCAGTCCTGCAGCGGCAACATACATCGCCACCGCGCGCGATCCCGTCGCTACGCCGATCACGACGGCCGCCACGATCAGGAAAAAGCCGATGGCCAGTAGCCTCCTCGCCCATTCCAGTGTCTCCTGCGTCTTCGACTCAGGCATGTCGCCACCTCCGGAGTCCGGGTGTTGGCGGCCGCTCAACGCTGGCACAGCAACGCCGGGGCGTTGGCGACCGGAGCGACGATCCGGCTCCATCGCTCTCCCTCCGATTCGACCGCTCACTCCGAGGCGCCCGAGAGCTGGCACTCGGCGAGCCTCCTCTGCAGCTCCGCCAGCTCGTCCTCGTCCCGCACGTGGCGACGCACCGCGCGCACGGTGAAGCCGCAGGCGCGGCAGCAATGGTACTGGAAGACCCAGCAGCCGTCGCGCTGCGGGACCCCGACTGGCTCCAGGCCGGCGTGACCGCAGGCGCTCACCGAAGTCGGCGACACCATCCGTGTCGGGTGGCGATTCTCGGGCTGTTTGCGCTGGGTGTACTCGATGATGGTCGGCATGGCAGCCTCCATTCTCGCCAGGTCATGGCAGGTCGAGGAGCAAGAACTCCGCGGGGGTGACCGCAAGAAGCCACAGCCGCTCCCCGGAGCTGATCGCTGCCCCGTCCCCGGCCTCCAAGACCTGCCCATTGGCGTTGACGATGCCTGCGAGGATCTGGATCCAGGCGTGGCGGCCGCGCGCCATCGCCCGGACGACGCCCTCGCCCGCAGTGAGCCGGCCGAAGAGCGTCTCGACGCCCTGGTGAAGCTGCAGGAGTCCGCTGCCCTCTCGGGGAGCCCCGATCACCTGCAGTGCCCTCTGGGCGCCGTTCCGGGGGAGGGCTCGCCGCTCCTGGCTGGGCGGCAGATCCGCGCGGTCCGGCTCGATCCATACCTCCAGGTAGTGGGCGTGCTCATGCCACGAGGCGTTGACCTCGTCGTGGCTCACCCCGGCCCCCGCCGTGAGCCGCCCCACCTCCCCGGCGGAAAGGGTCCATTTCCCGTTCCGATCGCGCTGCTCCAGCGCGCCCTCGAGGACGAGTGTCAGGATCTCCACGTTGGCATGCGGATGCTCCCCGAAGCCCGAGCGGGGGGCGAGCCAGCGCTCGTTCAGCGCCCGGAGGCTCCGGAAGCCGCGCCGCGTGGGATCGTAGTGGCTGGCGAAGGAGAACGTGTAGTAGGCCTCCAGCCAGCCCAGATTGACGTGCCCCCGCTCCCGGCCCCGGCATGGCACGACCACGCTCAAGTCTCTGCGGCGGCCCTGCTGCATCACGGACACGCTAGACCTCCCCACCGGCTGCCGGCGTGGCGCAGGACGCCGTGGCGAACCACTCCCTTGACGCGAAACCAGATTTCAGCAGGCCCGGCAGCCAGCACGGCTGCCGGTCAAACTGGTGCACTGTCCGGAGGATCCGCTCGGGTCGGCCCCAGTCGCACCAGGTCACGCCCCGCGCCGGACGGACCAGCAGGCCCTCCCGGCCGGGTTGGAGGACCTCGCGGGAAAAATCGGCCGGCCGCAGCCGCTGGTACGCCAGCGTCATCGCAGCCGGCTCCGCTGCCGTGTCGAATCGGGTGCTCGCTTCCCGCAGGATCTCCAGGGGCTCGGGCAGGTGCGCTTCCATCAGGCCGAGGAAGGCCGGCAATCGGCCGGCCATCACCAGGCTGTTCCAGAAGCACCCGGCCGCCCGGAGCTGCCTGGCCCGCTCTAGCGGAGGCTTCTCCCAGAAGCCCTGCACGCTGAAGAGGTCATCGTCCCCGGAGCCCTCCGCCACGGGCGGCCCGGGCGCAATCCAGCCGTAGCTGGTTTCGGGCGCCTGCGCCTCCATCCCCAGGAGGATGACCCGCTCCTGATGGCTGCGTCCGGCGGCCACAGCGGACCCGACGGCCTCGAGAAATCGCGCCTCTTCCCAGATGAAGTGGTCCGCGGGGAAGACCGCGACCATGGCGCGCGGCGCGCGGCGCGCGATCCAGAGCAATGGCAGGAGGAGACCCGGCGCCGTCTCCCGGTTGGCCGGCTGGACGAGCACACGGCCGGGGAGGCCGTCCCGGACCTCATCAGCCAGGTAGCGCTCCTGCCCTGCGGTGACCACGGTCACGATCCGCTGCTCTGGCACCAGGCAGCGCGCCCGATCCCAGGTGTGGCGCAGCATGGAGCGTGTGCCGATGATCCGGCAGAACTGCTTCGGCCGATTGCCCTCCAGGACCGTCTGGATAAACTCGCGCAGGCGCAGACCCTGGCCACCCGCCAGCACCACCACCCAGAGATCGTGGTTGGCGTCGTCGCCAGCACCCGCCCAAAGGCTGACGGGGCGTCCCGCACACTTCGTCATGGCCACTCCTTTCGATTGGCTCGGTCGCTGCAGCCGTCTTGCACTATTGAATCGGGCCCACCCAGATCACCTCGTCCCACCGGTGCTCGTGCGGGGCGACGGTGATGTCCTGCGGGGTGGTTTCCGGCGCCCACCCCAGCCGTGCCGAGCAGGCCGAGGCGACAAGGAGAAGTCCGAGTGCCACCAATGCTGCGCGGAACCCTCTCATCGCATCCTCCTGTTCACGGCTGTTGGGCGGCTGTTCATCGCACCTCGTGAGTGGGTCACCCGACACACCCCTAGTGCTTGGCGGACAGGCCCACCTTGACGCTCAATGTCTCCTCGTGAATCGGCATGGGGATGTACGACAGCTCCAGCCGCACCTCGCCTACTGGCTTCTCCTTCAGCGCCGCCGCGGGGAACGGCACGTCGAGGCTGGCCGTCGTCGTGGCTCCGGGATCCAGACGGTCCTGGTAGTACGGGAACGTGAAGCTCGGCTCTCCTCGGCCCTCGGCCAGGCGGATCGGCTGTCCGGCCCCGTCGAGGTAGGTCACCTGCCCGGCAACTGGGCGGGCACCCTGATCCGTGGAGAGATTCTTCAGCTTCAGGCTCCCCAGGAGCTTCGGCGCCTCCACGACCTTCCCGGTCCCCTGCTCGACGCGCTCGGAGACTCGCAGGTTCACGAACTCGCCCGCGAGGAATCCCGCCGTGACTGTGGCCTGCGCCGGCAGGAGCTGGAACGTCTTCTCCTCGATGCTCGGGGTCGAGACAGCCGTCTCCGGTTGCGACTGCGAGCACGCGCCGAGGCTGACAGCGAGCATACCCGCCGCCGCGAGACCGAGGATCCGGACGTTCCTGACGTATCGCATGATGTCCCTCCCTGCGAGCCGCGCTGGGCTCGGCAAGATGTTTCCCGACCATCGCCAGTTGCGAATCGCGGCGCCGCCCCCGGGTCTCGAACCCGCCGGCGAGGTATGCACCCGCGCCCTGTGAGAAGACGATACTGGCTCGCCAGGCCCTTCGGTATCCGGGCCATCCCGGTTTTTTGCGGGGAATTCCTGAGGGGAGGACCTCAGTCGGGGTGGGGGAAAACCCTTACTGCTGGCTGGGGATCTCGGGCGTCAGCAGGCCGTGGTCCAGGGCGAACTGGACGAGTTCTGCCCGGGAGCGGATGCCGAGCTTCTCCAGGAGGTTGGCGCGGTGGGTCTCAATCGTCTTGGGGCTCAGACACAGCCGATCGGCGATCTGTTGATTCGTGTAGCCCCGGACAAGCCATTGGAACACCTCTTTCTCACGCTTACTCAGCAGATCGTAGCGAGACTGCCCGTCCGCTCCGGCAGGGAGGCGGCCGGATGTCTCCTCGATGAGTGCATGGGTGAGCGACGAGTGGAGGTAGATCTCGCCGCGCCTGACCGCGCGCACCGCCAGGACCAGTTCGGTGTCCACCGCCTGCTTCACCAGGTATCCCGACGCGCCCGCCTGGAGGGTCTCGCGCACGACGGCCGGGTCATCGAGCATCGACAGCACGAGAACGCGCGCTCCGGTTCGGGCCTCACGGATGCTCCGGACGCAGCCCGCCCCGCCGCCCCGGGGCATGTTCAGGTCGAGGAGCACGATGTCGGGGCGTAGCTCCGTCGCCAGCTTCACGGCTTCCTCGCCGTCGGCGGCCTCGCCCACGACCTCCACGTCCGCCTGACTGCTCAGCACGGTTCGCAATCCCGTGCGCACGATGGGATGGTCGTCAGCCACCAGCACTCGGATGGATCTCATGATCCGGCCTCTCTGGCTCCAAGGGAATCTCTGCCAGCACCGTCGTCCCCTTCCCCGGTGCCGATTCAACCCGGACGGTGCCGCCCAGCAGCGCCGCACGCTCCTCCATCCCCACCAGGCCCAGGTGGTCCGTCCGCCTGGGGGACCGCCGTGTCGCCGCCACGTCGAAGCCGCAGCCGTCGTCCTCGACGAGCAGGACCAGGCGCCTCTCCCGCTGGGTCAGCGTCACGCTCGCACACTGCGCCCGCGCGTGCTTGGCGACGTTGGTGATCGCCTCCTGTGCGATGCGGAACAGCGTGATGGAGACGTCTGGCCGCAGGTGCACCCGCTCGAAGCCGGGGCCGCAGACGTCGATCCGCAGACCGGTGGCGGCTCCGTATTCGCTGAGGTGCCGGCGGAGGACTGCCATCAGCCCCGCCTCATCCAGTGCCGGCGGACGCAGCGACCGGATGACCCGCCGGATCTCGTCGAGGCTCCGCGCCGTCAATGCCCGTAACTCGTCCGCGTGCCGCCGCATCTCCGCGGGATCTTCGGCCAACCGCAGCGCCTGGACGCCGAGCAGGATGGAGGTCAGGGACTGCCCCACCTCGTCGTGGAGGTCGCGGGCGATGCGGGTGGCCTCTTCCTCGCGAATCACCATCATCCGGGACGACAGCCCGCGTACCTCGTCCAGGTGCGCTCTTGCCGCCTCGTACAGCCGGGCGTTCTCGATGGCGATGGCGGCCTGGGCGGCGAAGAGCTTCAGCGGCTGCGGGTCCTGCCGCGAGAACTGCGGGCCGGCGTCCCGGCTCCAGAGCACGATCACCCCCACGAGGGCATCCCGGCAGAGGAGCGGTTCGGCCCAGCACGCCCCGATCCCCATGCGTCGCAATGGGCTCCGCGGTGCGTCCGCCCAGTGGGCATAATCGTCCACGGCCAGACCCTGCCGCCGCGCGGCCACGCGCCCCACGAGCCCCTCGCCCGGCTTCACGAACTCCCGGCCGGCCTCGCGCCCCGTCTCCTGGAAGCCGGCGTGGGGAACCAGGTGACCGGCCTCGTGGCTCCACAGGAAGATGCCGCCGCCCTCTGCCCCGGCGATCGTGGCCGCCCGCCGGCAGATGAGCTGCAGCACGACGCGCAGATCGAGTTCCTGCGTGATCTCCCGTGCCGTGTGGTAGGCGGCCTCGAGCTGCCGGGTGCGCGCGAGCAGCTCCGCCTCGGCGCGCTTCCGGGCTGAAATGTCCTGGATGCTCCCGCGGCACCCCAGGTGCGTTCCCGCGCCGTCGCGGATCGCCTGCCAACCGCCCAGACCCCACACCGTCACGCCGTGCTTCCCTTGGATGCGAAACTCGATCTCACCCGGCGCGCCAACGCCTTCCAGCACTGCCCGGAGGTGGCGCCGCACCCCGTCCCGATCCTCCTCGACCACCAGGGACATCGGGTAGTCCGGCAGAGTGAGGCACTCCTCGAGCCGGTACCCGCTGATCCGCTCGATCGCCGGGCTGACCCAGATCAGTTTTCCATCCGGGCCGATCCAGTCCTCCCAGTTCCGCCCGTGGTTGGCGATTGCGCGGAAGCGCTGCTCGCTTTCCCGGACGTGGCGGCGCGTGTCCTGCAGATACGCGCGCTCCAGTCCCAGCGCGGCCAGGACCCGGGCCAGCTCGGCCTGGACCTCCAGGATGGCGTGCACCCGCTCCTCGGATATGACAGGCACGCGGCGCACCGCCGCGAGGTACGCCTCCGCGTCGAAGCCCGCGGCCTGGGCCCGGCGCCGGAACGCTTCCTCGTCCGGGGGTGCGTGGAGAAACTGGCCAACGAGCAGGACCGCGAGGTGCCGGCCGCGGACGGTGATGGGCGTCGCGTGCTCCATGAGGCCGTGGGGGCAGGTGAGCGCGAGGATCCGGCCTTCCTGGAGATGCTGGGGCGGCGGCTGCTCGGCCAGGCACCCGCGGACGGTCTCTCCCGTCGCGCAAGGGAACCGCGTGCATACGTCCTGCCGGCCGACCGACACCAGAACCTGCCCGCCGCTATCCAGGAGGGTGCAGGGCAGGCCGGTCAAGCGATACATGCATTCGAGCAGCCGCTCAAGGTCTGCCCGTGGGAGGAGTTCCGTCGCCCGGTGCGGCATGCCCTCGCCCTCGACGGAGCATTCGGTCAAGATACCGCATGATAGCAAGGACGAGGCCGCCCTTCAATGACCAGGTTCCGCTCAGGCCGCCGCGGGCACCCGGGCCCTCCGCGCGAGGAGTCCGTCGAGATCGAAGAGGACGGGGCCACCACGCCAGAGCGAGAACGCGACGCCCTCCCGCTCGCGCACCTGCCTGTCGATCGTCATCCAGCCCCTCGCCCCTCCGGCCGGCTCACCACGCCTCAGGTCACTTCGGCGCCCTGCCAGGCCGCACGGTGAGCACCGGGCAGGGGGCGTACCGGACGACATTCTCCGCCACGCTGCCCAGGAGGACGTGGCGGAGGCCGGTGCGGCCGTGCGTGGCCAGCACGATGAGGTCGCAGGCGAGCCGCTTCGCCACCCGCGAGATCTGTGCGACGGGGGCGCCCTGGACCAGGAGGTTCCGGACCCGCACCTTCCCTCCTCTTGCTCTCACATCCTCCGTCGCCCGCTGAAGCTGCTCCCGCGCCGCCTCGCGCAGCTCCTTGTCGAGTCTGACCCAGCTCACCCCCGGCGCCGGCGGGGGGGCGACCATCACGGGCGGCGCCCAGACGTGCAGGATCACGAGCTCGGCGTCGGCGTCCGCCAGCCGCAGCGCATGGGGGACGGCTGCCTTCGCCACCGGCGAGAAGTCGGTCGGCCAGAGGATTCTCCGATAGCCTCCCGATTGGCGTCGGTCGTTCTGACGCTTCGCCATGATCCCACCTCCTCCTCTGCTCAGGAGCCGGAAGCGTCTCCGCGAGCCCACCGGACGATCCTTCCACCGGATTAGCGGCGGCGCCAGCCGCTCCAGGTGGGGAAACCGGAGGCGTCCCGGAGCACGAGGAGGGACATCCGGCGGTCACACGAGAGCGGCGGTCCCTCGGTCTCACCGGCACAGGTCAGCCATGGGTCGAGGCGGCCCGGCGCTGTTACTCCTTGTCCTTGCGCTCCTCGAATAGCTTTTCCCACCCATGCTGGATGATCTTGGCGGACCCCAGACCCACCGAGAGGGCAAAGGCCACGCCTACGGCGCCGAACCCGATCAAGAAGGCCGTCAAGACGATCTCTCGAGCCAGATCCAACTGCCAGAGGGCGATGGCGGTCACGATCGAGAGCAGCACGCCCTTGACAAGCTTGGCGATGAGTCGCGCATAGTGGAACTCCTCCTCCAGCGCCTCTTCCACCTGCTCCGCCACCGCGTTGGACACCAGGACGCCCACCCCCACGATCACCCCGACCAGCCCGAGATTGGGCACGTAGAAGACCAGCCGGTCCAGCATCCGGGACACGACCGTGAGGCCCAGAAGCTCCAGTGCGTTGTCAAGGAAGATCAGCACCACGAGCAGCATCGCCAGCGTGCCGAGGAGGTTGTACAGCGCCGCGCGCACATCGCCCTTGCTGAAGGCCGCGCGCCAACCCACCCGGCCTGCCAGGCGGTCCAGACGGAGCCAGATCAGGACCCGGATCACCACCCGCTTGGCGACCCACCCTGCGACTAACCCGAGGCCGATGAGCAGCAGCCCCACGGCCAGCGTGGGGAGGAAGTCCGACACCCGTCCGGCAAAACCCGCCAACACACCGGCTGCCTGGTTCTGGGACATGGCGCTAGCTCCTCCGGAAGAACAGCCGCTCGAAGCGGCTGGCGCGGCGCTCCTCCACGTCGCGGACGACGACGACCGGGGTCAGTCTCCGGCCCACGATCGCTGCGGGGACGGTCCCGCCCAGGATAACTGCCACCGGGCTCATGCTGGGAGCGCCGATCAGGACCAGGTCCCCTTTCTTCATCGTGGCGGCGAGTCCCCGCGCCGGGTCGCGCCGGGACAGCACCTCCAGCTCGATGTCCAGGCCGGCCGCCTGTAGTGTTTCTCGCGCCCCCGCCTCCAGCGTCTCGGCCTCCTCCTGTGGTGTCCCCCGCTGCACGACCGTGAGTGCGCGGGCCGGCACCTCGAACCACTCCGCGAAGACGCGGCCGAGTCCCGCGGCCAGCCGCGAGTTGTCGCCCTTGGTCACCGGCACGACGATCTCCCGCACTTCCCCCGCTCGGATGCGGCCGTACACCACCCCCACCTGGCAGGGCGAATCGCGCAGAACGTGCTCGACCGTCGAGGCGAAAACCCGCTCCAGGAAGGACTGGGTCTCGGGCTGTCCCAGGATCAGGAAATTGCACTGCTCCTCGCGCGCCGTCTCGACGATCCCGTGGCTCACCCGCCGCCCGATCTTCACCACGGGATAGGCGGCGACCCCTCGATCCTTGGCGTACCGCACCGCGCGCTCGAGCAGCGGCTCGGCGTGCCGGATCAGGCGCCGGCCCGCCATCAGGCTCTCCCCCTCGGGCACCTCGGCCACCGTCATGACGATCAGTTCTCCGTGGTGGCCCTTGGCGATGGCGAGGCCCACCTCCATCAGGGATTCCAGGGTGCGACCGCTGGTGACGGCCACCAGGACCCGATACTCCTTCCGCTCGATGCGTTCCATCCACTCCCTGCGCTCCTCGAAGGCCGCCTCGCGCTTCCGGCTATAGCCATAGTAGACCGCCACGCCCACCGCGATCCAGACGCCTGTCGCGATCAGGGAATTCGGGTAATGGGCAGAGAGGAAGACTGCCAGGAACAGCATGGTCCCGATGGCCACCAGGGGCGTGAGGGGCACGAGGGGCACCCGGAAGCCGCGGTCCAGGTCCGGGCGGCTCTTGCGCAGCCGGATCACCGCCACGTTCACCTGGACAAAGAGCAGGAGGAACATGATGTCTGCCGCGGCGGCGACATCCTCGATGGGGAGGGCGACTGCCATCCCGATGATGATGAGGGCCGAGAAGAGGATCGCCGTGTGCGGCGTGGCTCGCCTGGCGTGCACGCGGCCCAGGAACTGCGGGAGGTTGGCGTCGCGGGCCATGGCGAAGGCGACACGGGAGGAGGAGTAGATCGTGGCATTCAGCGCCGACAGCGTGGAGAGCAGCCCGCCGACCAGCAGGACGATGCCACCCCCGATCACGAACTGGTTGGCCGCGGTCACCAGGGCCAGCTCCTTCTCCCGGCCCAGATACTCGGTGACGCCGACCCCGGCTGGTGGGGTCACGCCCCCCACGGCGACCAGGGCCACCAGGAGGTAGATGGGGACAACGATCAGCAGCGAGAGGAACACCGCGCGGGGAACGTTTCGTTTGGGATGCTCCACCTCCTCGCTCGTCTGGGCGATGATCTCGTAGCCTTCGAAGGCGATGAACGTGAGGCCCATGGCCGCGAACACCGCCCCCCACCCGTGGTTCAGGAAGGGCTGGAAGGCCTGCGGCCAGTCGGACCGCCGCCCCATCACCCAGAGCCCCGCGGCGATGAACGCGCCGATGATCACGACCTTGCCGACGGTCACGACGTTGCCTGCCTTGCCCGTCTCGGAGGCGCCGCGGAAATTGATGTAGGAAAAGAGCAGGCAGATGACCACCGCCAGCCACTTTTCCAGGGTCATGAAGCTCACCTGGACCTCGGACACGCTGAGGGCCGAGAGCACCAGCCGGAAGTAGGCGCCGAACCCCAGGGCGTAGAGCGAGCATGCCACGGCGTGGGCGAACCAGGACATCCAGCCGCTCAGGAAGCCATTCGGGTCCGGCAGGGAGGTCTTGACCCAGAGGTAGCCGCCGCCCGCGTCGTGAAAGGCGCTGCCCAGTTCGGCATAGGCCATGGCGGTCAGCAGGGCGACGATGCCGTTGAGCAGGAAGACGAGGATCAGGGCCGGCCCGGCGACACCGGCCGCGATCCCCGTGAGCACGAAGATGCCCGCCCCGATCATGGCCCCGACGCCGATCATGGTGATGTCCATGAGCCGCAGCTCGCGGCTCAAGCGCACTTCCATGCTCATCCGCCAGCCCCTCCTTCGCGCTCCGGGAATACCGGGTCCACCGACTCACCTGCAGGCCGCGGCTGACGCGCGTTCATCCCGGATGTCCTCGCCACCCTTTCCGTCTCCGGAGCCCAGTCTGAAGATTCGTCGCCTTCGTGAACGCCTCCCTGGACCAGGCCGGCCGGGCACTGGGCACACTACCATCAGGCAACCCGCATTTTCAAGCAGAAGGGTGGATGGCATCCGGCCGTCGTCTGGGCCACCCCAGGTCTGAAGGAGGAACTCCGGGACGAGGGGCAGCCTGGCACGACGAGCCTGCGGACGCCAGCCGAGCTGTCCCCGCAGAGTCGGCCTGTCGGCGACGGCGTCCGCGAGCCGACACGGAGGCAGTGCGACACATTCCGCCTTGTTCTTCCCCACCCAGGGCAGGTAGTATACATGCCTCCCTGGCGAGAGCCGACGCCGACAACCGACAGGAGCCGTGCTCGTGGAGTTGCAGAGCAAGGAATCGTTTGTCTTTTGCAGCACCGCCCACGTCATCGAGTTGACCGGGCGGGCGGCCCGCACCCTGGCGGAGCTGCGTGCAGGCATCGCGGAGGTGACGGGCTCCAGCATCTTCCATCATACGTTCGGCGCGCTCCAGGATCGGTTCTTCGCCGCCCAGCGGTTCACCAGCGACTTCGCCCGCTGGGCCGCGGAGGTGCTCCAGGACTGGCCCGTGGCCGAGCGCCTGGCCCTCATGCACCCGACGGAGTTCCCCTCCATCCGAAGCCTGCGGGAACACGTCCTGGAGGTCATCGACGACCGCTTGCGTGAGGGCGAGCCGCCCGCGCCCGCGCCGCATGGCCGGGAGTTCCACTTCAGCCAGTCCATCAGTCTCGTCTATCCCGCCGGGTACGAGGCGCGCACACTGGCCCAACTGCGCCAGGGGATCCGCCGGGCCAGCGACCGCACGTTGTTCTTCCACCTGATCGAAGCCCGGCTGCGGATCGGCCGGTGCACGACCGATCTCTCCTGCTGGCTGTCGGAGGCCTTGGGCGCCCCCCACCTCGCCAACCGTCTCGACCGCCTCGACTTCCTGGTGCCGTCCACAGAGGAGTTGCGACAGCAAGCCCTGGCAGCCCTGGAGGGCTCGCCGTGACTCCGCCCGCACTCAGCCTCGAAGACTACGGCCCCATCATCGGTCCGGCGACCATTGCGGAGATTCGAGAGCTGGCCCGGCGCCTGGAGGGGCGCCGGCTCCTCATGGTGAACTCCACGGCCGTCGGCGGGGGCGTGGCCGAGCTGCTCAATCGGCTCATTCCCTTGCTGAAGGACCTGGGGATGTCGACCCGATGGGAGGTCCTTCGCGGCGGCGAGGCGTTCTTCGGAGTGACCAAGGCGATCCACAACGCCCTGCACGGGGCACCCGTGGCACTCACCCGCGCCATGCAGGATCTCTTCCTGGAGGTTGTGGCTCAGAACGCCGCCTCGATCGAGTTGGACGCGGACCTAGCAGTCATGCACGATCCCCAGCCGCTCGCCTTGGTGGCGGCGCGGCCGCCGGGTGGAGGCCGATGGGTCTGGCGCTGCCATGTAGACGTGTCGCACCCGCAGCCGGATGTCTGGGCCTTCCTGCGGGACTACATCGTGCGCTACGACGCCTCGGTCTTCTCGGCGCCGGAATTCTCCCAAGTCCTCCCCATCCCCCAGTACATGATCCACCCCGCCATCGACCCGCTGGCGGAGAAGAATCGCGAGTTGTCGGCGACCGAGGTCGAGGCGGTGCTGGCGAAGTTGGGGATCCGGGACGACCGGCCCATCGTCACGCAGGTGTCCCGCTTCGATCGCCTGAAGGACCCTGTCGGCGTCATCCGGGCCTACCGGTTGGTCCGGCGGACCGCCGAGTGCCAGTTGGTCCTGGCCGGTGGCGGGGCCGCCGACGACCCCGAGGGTGCGGTCGTCCTTGAGGAGGTTCGCCGGGCGGCGGACGGCGATCCGCTGATCCATATCCTGGACCTCCCGCCCTTCAGCGACCGGGAGATCAACGCCCTGCAGCGGGCCTCGGCCGTGGTGGTGCAGAAGTCACTCCGGGAGGGGTTCGGCCTCACGGTCACCGAGGCGCTCTGGAAGAAACGGCCGGTCGTCGCCTCCGCCGTCGGCGGGATTCCGTTGCAGGTCCTGCACAACCTGACGGGCCTCCTGGTGCACTCCGTGGAGGGAGCCGCCTACCGGATCCGCACCCTCCTGCGCGAGCCTGACTTCGCACGCCGCCTGGGGGAGAACGGTCACGCGTACGTGAAGACCCGATTCCTGACCACCAGCAATCTGCGCCGCTGGCTGGCGCTGGCTCACGCCCTGCAGTATCCCGGCGAGCGGATCATCCGCCTGCCGTGACCGACGCCGCCATCTTGCAGGCACGCCGAGGTCTGGGATGAACTGGTTCACGCAGCCGCTGATCTCCATCGGATCGACCCGCGTCAGTCCGGCCTCCTTGGCACTTTTCGTGGTGGTCGTGGCGGGCGTCGTCTTCGGAGCCCGAACGCTCGGGACACTCGTCGGATCGCGCCTGCTGGCCCGCACCAGCCTCGACCGGGGTCTCCAGTACGCCGTCGGCCGCATGACCTATTACACCCTCCTCGTCCTCGGCCTGATGATCGCGCTCCAGACCAGCGGGATCGAGGTGGGCAGCGTGACCGTCATCCTCGGCGCCCTGGGCGTGGGCATCGGCTTCGGACTGCAGAACATCGTCAACAACTTCGTCAGCGGCCTCATCCTCTTGGTGGAGCGCCCGGTGCAGCACGGAGATTGGATCGAGGTGGATCGCATCGGCGGCCGCGTCGAACGTATCGGCGCACGCAGCACGATCATCGTCACCAGCGACAACATCACGATGATCATCCCCAATGCCGACCTGATCACCCGGCAGATCATCAACTGGAGCCACGGCGACCCCACGGTCCGTTTCCGGGTCCCGGTGGGGGTGGCCTACGGAAGCGACATCGACCGCGTCCGCCAGGCGCTGCTGGAGGTGGCGGTCGGCCATCCCGGGGTCCTGCGGGATCCGCCGCCCACGGTGTTCTTCACCGGGTTCGGGGACTCGGCCCTGAACCTGGAGCTGGTTGTCTGGAGCCGCGACATGGTCCAGACCCCGCTTCGGTTCCGGAGTGACCTGAACTTTGCCATCGATGCGGCCTTCCGCCGCCACGGGATCCAGGTTCCGTTCCCCCAGCGCGATCTCCACCTCAAGAGCGGGAGGGTGCCAGCGTCCTTGCCGGCACCCGAGCCAGACGCACCCAAGACCGAAGGACATGCATAGCTGGCTGTCCGTGGCGGCGTCTCATCGGAGCCGGCGTCCTCGCCATGGAATTCGAGCTCTCCTTTGCACTCAGAGAACTCGTGGCCGGCGCGCTGCTGGCGATCGTGGTGGACCACTTCGTCATCCCGGTCCCCCGCACAAGCGCCGGGGGCGGGTCTGCTACCGAGGGACCGCCGACGCGGCGACCCACAACCTCCACCTTACTCCTCCGGGCTGGCGACTGGCCGGCGGCCGGCACGCCCACGGCCGACGGCCGCCGCTACCTTCCGCACCAGGGGCTCCCGCTCGAGCGCCTCGAGCGGCACGGGCAATGCCAGGGACCAGCTTGGCCACTCGGCGCCCGTCGTGGCCGGCAGGTTGGGCCGCTCCTCGACCGCCAGCGCGTCGTCGAGGGCCGCCGCAACCAAAACAGACGGCGCCTCGGCCACCCGCTCGTGGGTTCGCACGATCACTTCGCGCACATCCGTCCCCTCCGCCAGACCGGTTACGGCCCCGAGACGGGACTGGAGCACCGCGAGCGCCTCGGCGTTCCGCTCGAGTCCCAGGTCGCGCTGCACCTGGAGGTCCGAGCCGGTCCAGAGGCCGGCGATCGTCGGGAGGTCGTGCGTTGTCACCGACGCCAGAGAGAGGCGTGGGTAAGAGGCCGGGGCCTCGGTCTCGAACCAGAGGACGCGCCAGGACAGCATCCGGTGGGCCGCGAGCCGGTCGCGCACCTCCGGCTCGACTGTCCCGAGGTCCTCAGCCACGACGATCGCCCCTGCCCGGTGGCTCTCCAGTGCGACGATCGCCAGGAGGTCATCGGCGGGATACCGCACGAAGGTCCCCTCGGCGGGCGCGCCGCCTGCGGGGATCCAGAAGAGACGGAAGAGCCCCATGGCGTGGTCGATCCGCAGCCCGCCGGCGTGTTCGAGGGTGGCGCGGATCGTCCGAATGAACGGATCGTAAGCGGCTGCCCGCAGCCGGGACGGGACGAAGGGCGCCAGGCCCCAGTCCTGCCCGGCCGTGTTGTAGCGGTCGGGCGGGGCGCCGACAGTGGCCCCGGACGCCAGCAGGTCCTGCCAGGCCCAGGCGTCGGCACCGTCGGGGTCGATCCCGACCGGGAGATCCTGCACCAGCCGGATCTCGGCGGCGACCCGCGCCAGTTGCCGGTCGAGCAGCCACTGCAGCCACTGGTGGAAGCGGATCCGGTCGGCGTGCTCGGCGGCGAAGCGGGCGACGCCCGCCGAAATCGGGTCCCGGACGTCTTCCGGCCATCGGCGCCACCCCGGGCCGTGGCGCTCGGCGAGGACCGAGAACGCCGCGAACCGCTCGAGCGCCTCGCCCTCCTTCCGGCAGTAGCCATCGAACGCCGGGTCGCCGCCGAACGCTTTCCAGATCGCCTCGAGCGCCCGGAGCTTGAGCTCCCAGACGCGATCGTGGTGGATCCGCCGGCTGCGGTTGAGCACCCGGGCGGCGGCCGCGAGCGCCTCCACGTCGACGCGCGCCGCGGTGGCCCCCGGGACCTGCTCGATACGGATGTAGAGCGGGTTGCGGTAGAGGCGGCTGCTGGGGCAGTAGGGGCTCGGCTGGAGCGGCGGGACCGGGGTCGCGGCGTGCAGCGGGTTCACCAGGAGGAACCCGGCGCCGAGCGTCGTGGCCGACCAGCGCCCGAGGCGCCAGAGGTCGCCGAGGTCGCCGAAGCCCCAGCTCTCGGCGCTCCGCACGGCGTACGCCTGCACCGCCCACCCCCAGGCCCGGAGGCCCTCCGGAAGATGGCAGTGGTCGGGAGCCACGATCAGACGCACCGGGGCGGTCCCGTCCAGAGGCCGGAGCTGGTGGTAGCCGAGCGGCAGCTCCGGCGGCGGCGAGGTTTCCGGGAGCACCGTGCCGTCCTCGAGAACGATCTCGGCCGGTTTCTCGATCGGCAGGGGCTGTCCCGGGCGGATGACGTGGACGCGAGGCCTGCCCCCCGGGATCGGTTCCTCCGGATCCGCCCCCATCGCCCGACGCACGCGAGCGCGCGTCTCGGCGGACGTGGGACGCCAGTGGCCAAAGGCATCCTCGTACCCGTCGTCCATGCCCCAGGCGTCGGTTCTCACCCTTCGGGTCTCCGCCCTCATGGCTCAGGCGACCGCGTCTAGCACGCGGGCGGCCGTGCTCGCAGGAGCCGGCTTGAGGCCGCCCGGGACGAGCGTGACAGGGCCGTCGTGGAGCGTGAGCCGCCACGCCAGCTCGGTGAACCGGACATGGAGCCGGTCGAGCCGGCCGGCCTCGCCCAGCGCTGGAAGGCGGCCCACGCCTCGGCGCACCCTCACCGGGCATATCGCTGGGCAGCCCGGCCGGGCTGGCGAGAACCTCGTGCATTCAATCTGGCTTCTCCAGCACTTCGATCACCGCTCGAGACCGCGCCTCGAGGTCCTGGCGATCACAGTCCTGTATCCCTTCGGAGAGGGCCCCGTGAAGGACCATGTCAGCCTGTGCGCGGACCGCGGTACGGTGGCTCTCCTCGATCACGCTCCCACCAATGCGCGCGAGGGCCTCCAGCACTCGAATGGACACAGCCGGTGTCGCCCGTGCGCTCTGCCGGATCTGATTGAAGGCGGCCGCCAGCATCCCCTCGAAGGTGACCGAAGCCATAATGAGGCGGAGGCTGCCGTCGGGACCCAGTCGCTGAGGAGTGCGAAGCGGCTGCCTCCCGATCTTGCAGAGCACGGCGCCGAGCCAGTCCACGCAGGCCAGGGCCGTGTAGGGGTCGTTCACTCCGGGCGACAGGGCACGCACTGCGACCTCGACGAGCTGGTGGACCCCGTATTCCGCATCCTGCTCAGGCGAGCGCTGCCGGCCCAGGATGAAGCATCCCTGGACGCGCTCAGCGATGCCCGGAGCGAGCTCCACCCGTCCGGCCCGCGGGGCCCACACCCGGAGCGTGGTCATGGCCCTTGCCGCTCCAGGAGGGCGACCGGGAAGCGGGACAGCAGCGCGGCAAGCAGGAGCCGGCCGCCCGCGAGCCGGTCCCCCGTGAGCACATTGCGCCAGTCCCCGTCGGGACACTCAATGGTCGTATCCTGCCAATCCCCGCCAGGCGACCAGACCAGGCGGGGCACGCCGGGTGCGGTCAGCTTGAGGAGCGTCTGGGCGAGCGAGGTGATCCGGCCGGGCGCGACGAGGGGCGTCACGAACGCCTCGACATCGGCGAGGAACTCGCGGTCACCGAGCGATCCTTCGACGAAGGCAGCGAGCGCCTCCTCGTACTCGGTGCTGGGAGCGGCCCACGACGTATGGACCTTGGCCTCGGGCGCCGCCCTCTCCATGGACGCCCGGACCCGGTCGAGCTCGAGCGACCAGGCCCCGACCAGGGTCTGGGACAAGCGGTACTCGGCGCTGCGCTCCGGCCAGTCGCTCCCCCGGTGGCCTTCCGTGCCGCCCAGCTCCTCATTCAGGCGGGTGGGATCCACGACATCGGAGCCGTGTCTGCTGCCAGGGGCCGCCTGGAGACCCGGCGAGCCGTAGAGGTGACTGACCCCGGGTTCGGATAGGTAGTCGGCGATCGCGGCCGCCTCGTCGAAGCCGAATCCGGGCCGGAGCTGGACGCGGTACGTCGCCCGCGGCTCGGGCGATCCCTGCCCCTCCCTGACGCGCTCGTCCCTCATGCCCTGCACGGCGTCACCCCGTCGAGCGCGGATGTTCTCCGCTCGCTGGCACGATCGCGGCAGATCGTCCCGGCCGACTGACCGAGAGGCGACCCGTTTCGCTTCACCAGGCTCCCGGCACCGCTTCGCAGCTCGTTCCATGCGCGCTCGGCGCCTGCCCGCAGATCCTGCCAGGCAACCTTCCCCCCGCTGGCGAGCTTCTCGAGTCCCGCCGGCCGCGCTCGGTGCGCTCTGGAGCACACGTCTCACGCGACACGGCGTAGCACCACGAGAGAGCGCGCCTCGACTTGGACCGCTTTGCCCGCGTCATAGGCATGGTCGGTCTCTTGGGGGAGCGGCTCGGCGGTGTCCAGCACCGTCACCCAGCGGCGCCCCCAGTGCCGGGCCGGCAAGGTGAAGGCGAGGGGCTCGTGGTGGCCGTTGAAGAGCAGGTAGAAGCTCTCATCCGCCACCCGCTCGCCTCGCGCGCCCGGGGTGGCGATCCCCTCGCCGTTCAGAAACACCCCCAGCGACTTGGCGAACCCGGCGCCCCAGTTCTCCTCCGACATACCCCTCCCGTCAGGCGAGAACCACCCGATGTCGCTGACGCGGCTCCCGTGGATGGGGCGCCCCTGGAACCAGCGCCGGCGCCGAAAGACCGGATGGGCCTTGTAGAACCGGATGAGGCGTCGCGTGAACTCCAGGAGGCTCTGATCGGCCCCTGCCCAGTCGAACCACGAGGTCTCGTTGTCCTGGCAGTAGCCGTTGTTGTTCCCGCCCTGCGTGCGGCCGATCTCGTCTCCGCCGAGGAGCATGGGGACGCCCTGAGACAGGAAGAGGGTGGCCAGGAAGTTGCGTTGCTGGCGCGCGCGGAGCGTGTTCACCCCGGCATCGTCGCTGGGGCCCTCCGCGCCGCAATTCCAAGAACGGTTGTGGCTCTCGCCGTCCCGGTTCTCCTCGCCGTTGGCCTCGTTGTGTTTGTCGTGATAACAGACGAGGTCGCGCAGGGTGAAGCCGTCGTGGGCGGTGACGAAGTTGATGCTGGCGTGGGGGCGGCGGCCGCTCGCCTCGTACAGGTCCGGGCTGCCCGCCAACCGAGAGGCGAACTCGCCCAGGGTCCGGTCCGATCCCCGCCAGTAGTCGCGCACGATGTCCCGATACTTTCCATTCCACTCCGCCCAGCCCGGCGGAAAGTTTCCGACCTGGTAGCCGCCCTCGCCCAGATCCCAGGGCTCGGCGATGAGCTTGACCTGGGAGATGACCGGGTCTTGATGAATGATGTCGAAGAAGGCCCCGAGCCGATCCACGTCGTGCAGTTCCCGGGCGAGCGCGGACGCGAGGTCGAAGCGGAAGCCGTCCACGTGCATCTCCAGCACCCAGTAGCGCAGGCTGTCCATGATGAGCTGGAGCGTCCGGGGGTGGGTCATGTTCAGGGTGTTGCCGCACCCGGTGTAGTCCATGTAGTAGCGCCGGTCGTCCCCCACCAGCCGGTAGTAGCTGGCGTTGTCGATGCCGCGAAAGCAGACCGTCGGCCCCAGATGGTTTCCCTCGGCCGTGTGGTTGTACACCACGTCCAGGATCACTTCGATCCCGGCCGAGTGGAGAGTCTTGACCATGCTTTTGAACTCGGCCACCTGCTGGCCCACTCGCCCGCTGCTGGCGTACCGTACATCCGGGGCGAAGAACCCGACGGAGTTGTACCCCCCAGTAGTTGGTCAATCCCCGCTCCACCAGGTGGCGGTCGGCCACGAACTGGTGGCAGGGCAACAGCTCCACCGCGGTGATTCCCAGCCGCCGCAGGTACTCGACGATGGGCGGGCTGGCGAAGCCGGCATAGGTGCCGCGGAGCGGTTCCGGGACCTCGGGATGGCGTGCGCTCAGCCCCTTGACGTGTGCTTCGAAGATGATCGTCTCGTGCCAAGGGATCTGAGGACACTGATCCTCTCCCCAATCGTACGCCGGGTCGATCACCACGCTTTTCGGGACGTTGGGGGCGCTGTCCCGTTCGTCGCGGCTGAGGTCGGCGTCAGGGTCCCCGACCTGGTAGCCGAACAAGGCATCGCTCCACTGGATCGTGCCGTCGATCGCCTTTGCGTAGGGATCGAGGAGGAGCTTGGCGAGGTTGAAGCGCTGGCCGTTCGCGGGATCGAAAGGGCCGTGAACGCGATAGCCGTAGCGCTGGCCGGGCCGGACCTCCGGGAGGTAGAGGTGCCACACGAGATCGGTCTGCTCGGTCA
Source organism: Methylomirabilis sp. (SeqCode) (assembly GCA_035455275.1). Taxonomy (GTDB): domain Bacteria; phylum Methylomirabilota; class Methylomirabilia; order Methylomirabilales; family 2-02-FULL-66-22; genus 2-02-FULL-66-22. The sequence goes on from DATIFO010000099.1 coordinate 74,662, forward strand.
TCGGCATCCGAGCAATCTCCTGGCCACCTTCGGTTCCATCGAAGAGGCACAGCTCGACGCCGGTGGCGTTCTCCGAGAAGAGCGCGAAGTTCACCCCCACCCCATCCCACGTCGCACCCAAGGGATACGGCTTCCCCGGCCAGACCTCCATCCGTGCTCCTCCGGCTCAGCGACCGGTTGGCAGTCCCCGCAGGCACATCCGTCACTGCCCTGCTTCCGCCCGCTCGGGGTGCGTCCACCAGGGACACTCCCGGAAGCCGTCGCTTGAACAATACGCGCGATACTCGACAATGCTGGGGATCATAAGACGCCCGGGCCGGTGGGTCAAGACACAGTAGCCCGTCACCGGATAGGGCCGCTCGACGGCCACCGAGCGGAATCTGGGGTACATGGGAACGGCCGGGCCCGACCAGCTCGCCAACCCATCATCCGTCTTGTCGCAGGTGAACTCGGTCATCGTGGCATCTCCCGGAGGGCGCTCCCCACGATGGTCAGCGATTGCTATCCCTCGTCCTCGCACTCTTCTTGTCCAGGGTCGGATGCTCCATCGGAGTCCAGGCAAGCAACCACGCTTCGTCTCCGTCCAGCAGCCCTTTCCGCTTCGCCCGCGTGGCAACCTCGGCCCAGCGCAACACGTCCGCCCCCGACGCGGCGAGTCTTGCATCGGTCGCCGTGTGGCGGCGGTAGACCTGTAGCGGCCTGCTACGGCACACCGCTCCTGCGCGTATTGCGGTGAGCAACGCTGAGGTCCCACGACCCGACAAGCCAGAGGAGAGTTCTGCGCATGGTGAGAATGAGGCAGAGGTGGGCCGCGCGCGCCGCCTGCCGGCGGTTCGGCGAAACCGTTTGTCGCGGCGTGGACCGTCGGCTTGGAGGGCACGTGACACGCCCCCCGGTGTCAAGGGTGTTCCCGCACCCCCGGGCATAACTCCCCCCCTGCTTGACATCCGCCTGTGCGCCCTCCGGCGCTTCTCTCAGGCCGCGTCGCGCAGGCGCGGTTCACCCGGAGTTTCGTGCGGCCGCTCCTGGAGACGGCGCTCCAGGCTGCGGATCCGCCATCGCGCCAGCAGTGCCTCGGGGATCCCGAAGAGGAGTGCTACGAGGAGCCCGGCGCCGAGGGCGCTCAGCACCACGAGGGCCAATGACCCCTGCGCCTGCCAGAGCAGGAAGCGCACCTCGACCGTGCCGGTGTTCTGCAGGGCGAAGATCGCCACCGCCACGCCCAGAAGGAGCCCGGCAATGAAGTAAGCTGGCCGCATGTCCTTTTCTCCTTTCTGTCCTCCGGCGATTTGCCTCACACGTACTGCGGCATGATCAGCCGCGGGAGGAACAGGACCAGGTCTGGGAACAGGATGATGAGCAGCAGGATCGCTAGCATCGGAAGCAGGACGATCGCCACATCCTTCAACGCCTGCTTCACCCCGATCTCGCCGATGCTGCACGCGATCAGGAGGCAGAGGCCGTAGGGCGGCGTGACCAGCCCGAAGGCCAGGGCCACGATGCCAATCATGGCGAAGTGGATCGGATGCATCCCCGACGTGTCGGCCAGCGGCTGAAGGATAGTCCCCAGGATGATCATCGCCGGGATGGCATCGATGAAGCACCCGATGAAGAGGAGCGCGGTGGCCACGACGAGCCCGGTGGCAGTCACGCTGGTCGTCCAAGTGCTCAACACCTGCCCCACAGCCTTGGGAATCTGGTAGAAGGCCAGGAGCCAGCCGAACGCCGAGGCGGTGCCGATGCAGAACAGGGAGATCGAGGCCAGCCGGCCGGTCTCGTAGAGCACGCGGGGAATCTCGCCCAGCCGGACCGAGCGGTAGAGGGCCAGGCCGATGACCCCCGTGTACAGCACGGCGATCACGGACGCCTCCGTGGGCGTGACGAAGCCGAAGACGACGCCGCCGATGATGATGGCCGGCGCCAGGAGCGCGAAGACCGCGCGGCCCAAGCTGTGGACGAAGTCCGCCAGGGAAGCGCGGGTGTACACGGGGTAGCCGCGCGCGTGGGCGAAGCCCCAGACCGCCACCATCTGCGAGAGGCCTACGAGGATCCCCGGGATGAACCCGGCCAGGAACAGGCCGCCGATGGACACGGACATGATCCCGCCCCACACGATCATGAGGATGCTGGGCGGGACGATCACGCCCATCACCGAGGAGCAGGCCGTGATAGCCACCGTGAAGCTGGAGTCGTAGCCCTGCTTCTTCATGGCCGGGATGAGCAGGGAGCCGATCCCCGCGGCGTCCGCGGTCGAGGAGCCCGAGATCCCTGCGAACAGCATGCTCACCAGGATGTTGATGTGGCCGAGGCCGCCGCGGAAGTGGCCGACCATCGAGCGGGAGAAATCGACCAGCCGCTGCGTGATCCCCGAGGAGTTCATCATATTGGCCGCCAGGATGAAGAAGGGCACGGCCAGCAGGATGAAGGAGTTGTAGGCCTTGGTCATCTCACCCAGCATGAGGACGGGCAAGAGGTCGGGGTCGAGGACGAAGATCGGCACGCACGCGAGCCCGAGCGCCACGGCTACGGGAACCCGGAGCACCAACAGCCCTGTGCACACGCCGAACAGGATGAGTGCAGCGCTACCGGCCGTCATAGTCGCCCCCGCCGGCAGGCCGCAGGCCGGAAAACATGCGCTCCGCGATGAAGATCAGCCACGTGACGCCCGCCAACAGGAAAACGCCGTGGATGGCGATCATGTTGATCCCCGTCCGCTCCGAGGTTTGAATGTAGCCGAACTCGGCGTACCGGTAGCCGGACACGACAAAGACGGCCGCCATGGCGAGATACGCCAGATCCACCACGACGCGGCTCCCGATCCTCGCCCAGCGGCGTGTGGGCCGCGGCAGGACGTCCACCCGGAAGTGGGTGTCCTCGCCGATGGCGATCGAAGCGCCAATCATGACGATCCAGATGAAGAGGAAGCGGGCGGCCTCCTCCGTCCAGATGTAGCGCGGGATCCAGCCGGTGTAGCGGGAGGCGATCTGGAGAGTCACCGGGTTGAGCAGCAGCCCCACCAGCGCTTTCAAGAGGAACTGGAGTAATCGAAAGTAGCCGTGAATCGCACTCTGCATGCACCCCCCTTTGGTCCTGTCGACCGTGGTCCTTTGCCGACAACCTTGACGCGGCAACCCAGGGAGAGTCCTTCCCGGGTCCGGCTGCGCGGCACAGCGTGACCGTGGCTTCAAGCGCCGCAAGGATACCCGTTCTCGATGTCTCTGACCATCAGGGTGCCCCACGGTTCTTTCAGAGGTATTGTGCGGACATTCCGGTAGGAGGGCTCCGGGAAAACCCTGAGGCTGACAGGGCGGAGTGCGAACGGCCGGGTTTCTCTGCGGGTGGGGGATGAACAGGCATGCGTTGCATTCACGGACGCCTATCGGCGTCCGGCTTCCGCTCCGAGTTAATGGAGTTCCGCCAGGATGGGAACCGATGCGCGGGAACAACGGTGGGCGAACCCATGCTCGACACGTCAGCGGGCCGGGCGGATCTCTCGGGGGCAGCCCCATTCCGGTGGGGTTCTCGCGATGGAGAGGGTACGCGATCGGGCGGAGCGAGGATCCCCCTGCCCCGAACTCACGGCTTCTCCCCGAGCAGGGCCTGGATGTACGCCCGGCCGCTCTTGCCGTCCCATTCCCGGGGACCGATGGCGCGACCCACGACGAGCTGATTCCGGTCAATGAGGAATGTCGCGGGGAGACCGCGGACGAGGTACGCTGTGGCCGCCGCTCCCGCCGGATCCAGGACGACGGGAAACGTCAGCTTCAGGTCTCGGACGAAGGCCTTGACTGCCCCCGCATCCTCCTGGAAGTTCACGGCCAGGACGACGAGCCCTCGGCTCTTGAATTCTCGGTACAGCCGTTCCATCGCCGGCATCTCTTGACGGCACGGGATGCACCACGTCGCCCAGAAATTGAGGAAGACCACCTGGCCGCGGAAATCCCCGAGCCGGAGGCTGTGCCCATCCAGATCGGTCCCGACCACGGTCGGTGCCTTCATCTCCTGGTCGGGATGCACGATGCCAAGCGCCGCCGCGAGCTGATTCTGCGTTGCAGCCTCCGCCCCAGCCGAACTGATGGCGAGTGCGAGCAACAGGCCGGTCAGATGAATCCAGGATCGTCCCATGAGAGACATCGCTGGATGGTCCTCCTTGAGGTTACCGCGCTTCCGGCTGGGTGCTCCCCAGGCGCGACGGATGATCCATCTCCTCCCTCCCTGTCTCGACCAGCCGCCGCGCGTCTGGGATCATGCCGTCGGGGAAGCCAGCCTCGTCGCCCACGCCTATCAGCGACTGCGCGCCCCAGAGAGCGCCATCGATGCTTTCGGCTCGCTCGCTTGCGCAAGCCGGCAGTGGTCGCAACCCGGGGTCTCGACCCGGTGATGGCAGACCGGTCCGAGGTCCCGGACGCAGTCGTCTTGCCGGCCCGAGCGAGCCGCCGGGGGGGACAACCTCGAAGGCGAAGTGAGTACCATCCTTCTCATTCAGGCAGGGATTGTCCTCGTAGTAGTGCTCCAGGCGACTGCCACACATGTCGTCTGATGCCCCCACATAGACGCACACCCCTCGGGAGAAGAGCATATACACGCCAGAGAACACCGGAGCGCTCTGGGTGATTGTGTCCAGGGTGTGGGCGAACTTGCCCGGTGCGCGCTGTAACATTGGCCATCCTCCTCAGCCCCCAGGGTCGCCAGGTCTCCAGGAGCGAGCTTTGCGTCTGGCCCCTCCGGACCGCTTTGTGCCAGCCTGTTTCCTTCGCCGAAGGTGTGGCAGGCAAACCCTCGCCCCGATGAGGGATGTGAACCCTGCCGGGGGGTTTGGAGCTTGGAGCCCTTCGCGTTACTCCGCACCGCCCTCCGCTCCTCTTGGTCGAGCAGTCAATTGCTCGATCATCGCGGCGAGGTAGCGCGGGCCCTCGGCGGGGGCGTGCCGCATCCACTGGCCGGACGCCTCGTTGCCGATCACAAGATTGGCGGTGTGGTCCAACGGGTCGCGGGTGTCGCGGGCCGCATAGAACCCCAATTTCTTGCGGAGGAGGTCGATGTCCGCCGGCTTCCCCGTGAGGAACAGCCAGCCCGGCCCGCCGTGAAACTTTTCCGCATAAGCCTTCAGGACCTCGGGCGTATCCCGCTGAGGATCGACGGTGATCGTGTAGATGAAGATGTCCTTACCCATCCGGTCCCCTAGGAACTGCTCCACCTGCGCCATCTTCGCGGTCTCCTGCTGGCAGAGTTCGCACTGGGTGTAGATGGAGTTGATCACCACGATCTTGTCCTTGACGAGGTCGTCATAAAACCAAACAGTCCGCCCGTCCTGGGTGACCAGGGGGACGTTGGGGAAGTAGCTGGCCCCCCAGGGGGAGCCCTTGGGCGCGGCCACGGCGTGTGTGGGCCCGCCGATCGTGAGATTCACAGCTACCATGAGGAATACTGCGAGGAGTGTGATGCGCCTGCCGATGTGCTGTGGCATGGGGTCTTGCTCCTTGTCAGGCGTCCGCCTCGACCACGGGGTGATGAGCCTCAGATGCCGACACGCCGTCGTCCCCGGGGGAGCTTCGCCACGGAGGCCAAGTGAATGTCGGCTTCCTACCGGTCGGCGCTCTGCTTCTCCAGGTAGCCCAGCAGAGCTGCCACGTCACGCTCGCTCAGGTTCAGGTTTGGCATCTCCGTGTTCTGGTACTTGGCGAAGAGGGTCATGGCGGTCGGATCGCCTTCCGCCAGCACTCGATCCGGAGCGGCCAGCCAGCGGGCAAGCCAGGTGCGGTCCCGCCTGGCCGTCACGCCTTGGAGGTCTGGTCCATCCCCGTCCCCCTGGCCGATCGTGTGACAGACAACACACCTGGTCGCGAAGAGGTATTGCCCCTTGGCGGTGAGAGGAGCCGTCTCCGCATAGCTCCTCCCTGGCTGTCGGGGTGCATTGCTGGGGAGATAAGCATCGAACATCACGGCAAGGAACTGCGGGTTGTCCACAGCGGAGTGCCACCTCCATTGCCGGGTCACCTCGTTGCCGATCACAACCTTGGAAGTGTGGGCAACCGGATCACTGGCGTCACGTGTCGCATGCAACCCCAGCTTCTTGCCGAGCAGATCGATCTCCGCCCGCCGCCCAGTGAGGAACAGCCAGCCCGGCCCAGCGTGTAGCTTCTCCGCATACTCCCTGAGCGCCTCCGGCGTATCCCGCTCCGGATCGCTGGTGATCGAATAGATGAAGATGTCTCTTCCGACCCGGTCCCCCAGGAACCGTTGCACCTGCACCAGCACCTCGGCTACCGGCAGGCAGGGCGCGCAGTGAGTGGAGAAGGTGCTGATCACCACGTTCTTGTCCTTGAGGAGGTCGTCGTAGAACCGGACCGCCTTCCCGTCCTGGGTGACCAGGGGGACGTTGGGAAAGTAGCTCGCCCCCGGGGGAGAGCCCTTGGACGCGGCCGCGGCGGGAGTGCCCCCGCCGATCGTGAGGAGCATTGATGACAGGACCAGCGCGGCGAGGGCCGTGATGCTCCCTCCATGGGGTGGTCGCATGGAGGATTTCTGGGTCGCTGGAATCCGGCACGGACGGCTCACGATCGTTCCCATGGCTGCTCGCCTCCTTCCACTGCTCTCGTGTGGCGAGGTTCAGCACCCTCGCTCTTGAACCCCACGAGCCTCCTGGCCCCACAGGGGCCTCCGGACGGATCGGGCTGACATCGAATGCCAGCGCTTCCCACGGACCGTCTGCGACGAGATCGGAAGGTCCTGGACTACTTCCCCTCGCCCTCGGGAGCGTGGTGGTGCTCGTGATGTGCAGGGCCAGCGTCCCCCGGGGCCTGCGCCATGGCGGCTTTCTGGCCGACTTTCTGTTGTGCGGCCGCCTGCGCCTCCAGGTATGCGAGCAGGGCGTCCAGATCCCCCGGGCCCAGGCGGAGATTGGGCATCTGCACCTGCTTGTACTTCTCGAAGAGTTCTAGGGCGAGAGGGTCGTTCGCCGCCAGCACTTGGTCCGGCGTCTGGATGAAGCGGGTGAGCCAGCCCCGGTCCCTCCGGCCCGTCACGCCCAGGAGGTCCGGCCCGATCCGGTCGCCCTGGCCCAGCGTGTGGCAGGCGCTGCAGCGCGTCTGGAACAGGTACTGCCCGGCATGGGTGAGGGCAAGAGGAGTGGCCTCGGCGTAGCTCTTCCCGGGGGCCGGCCGCTCCTGCCACCTCCCCAGGAAGTTGCGGATGGTCGTGGCGAGGAACTGCGGGTTGTCCACGGCCGAGTTCCGCATCCATTGCCCCGTGGGCTCGTTCCCGAGCATGAGGCTCGCCCGGTGGCCGTCCGGGTTGTCGGCATCGGTCATGGAGGAGAGCCCCAGCTTCTTGCTGAGTAGGTCGATGTCCGCCTTCTGCCCTGTGAGGAAGGTCCAGCCCGGGCCCACGTGGAACTTCGCCATGTAGGCCTTGAGCACCGCGGGCGTATCGTGCTTCGGGTCGATGCTTATGGAGTAGAAGAAGATGTCTTTCCCCACCCGGTCCCCCAGCAGTTTCTGCGCCTGGACAAGCCGCGCGGTCTCCAGGGGACAGCTATCCTGGCAATGCGTGTAGATGAGGTTGATAGCCACGGCCTTGCCCTTGAGCAGGTCATCGTAGAAACGGACGGTCTGCCCGTCCTGGGTGACCAGGGGGACATTGGGGAAGTAGTCCGCCCCCCAGCGGGACCCCTTGGGGGCGGCCAGCACAGGGCGGCCGAACACGAGGGTCGCAGCGATCAAGACCAGGGCCGCAAAGCCCGGGATCCGCCCTCGGATACTCGTTCGCATTGTCGATTCTCCTTCTCAGAGGTCTGCCTCGGATGGAGGCCGGAGGGTTGCCCGGATGGGCGACCCTCCGGCCTCACCCGCTCTCTCGCCGATTCGCCGCCTCACAAGGCGGTCGGCAGGATATCCGTCGGATCCTCGAACGTCACACCCTGGGGGGTCGGGATCGGGGTCGGCAGCGGCCGGAGGAACGGGACTCCTCCATCATCGATCTCCCAGCGCAGGAGCATGGCGTTGTCCTCGTGCACCGTGTTGTGGCAGTGCTCCATGAACATGCCGCCCCAGTCACGGAACTGCATGGTGATGGTGACGCTGCCTGCCGGGCGGAGGCGGTAGACGTCCTTCCGCCCCCGCTCCCAGGCGGGGACGTTGCTGGCGCTCCCGTTCCGGGCGAGAACCTGGCCCTCCTCGAAGTGGATGTGGATGGGGTGATCCCACCCGCCGCCCCCGTTCTTCAGGGTCCAGATCTCCCGGGTGCCGAACTTGGGGGCCGCAGAGACCCGGCCGTAGTCCGCGGCGAGCATGGCCCCGCCGTCCGTCTTGACTCCCCAGGGGCCGAAGAAGGCCGTGACCGGGTCGTTGGTGCTCTGGCTGGCGCCGCTCCCGAACTCGAAGACTCGCTCCCGCGCCACGGGGATGCTGGAGAGGTCGGGGTTCGGGATCATGGTGGCGGGCACCTGGCTCTGGTCGGCCTGGGCCGGGTTCCGCACGATCCGGAACTCCAGGAACTTCCCGACGCAGGGGTCCTGGGACTTCCCCGAGAGGGCGTCGGCCAGCCGGAGGTCCTTGGCCGGCTTCTTTCCATCCTGGTGCTCGCAGAGGTTCACCATGTGAACCTTCTCCCCGACCTTGTAGCGGGAGAAGTCGATGACGATGTCGTAGCGCTCGGCGATCCCCTGCTCGTCCAGCTCCGTCAGAGGCACCGGGTGCGGGAACAG
>DATIFO010000100.1:0-13538 GCA_035455275.1 Methylomirabilis sp. (SeqCode)
AGACCGGCCTCGCGCAGGACGCCGCGCAATTCGGGGTCGGTGAACGTCTTGCACGGGATGTCTCGCCAGATGCGGAGATGTCCCGCGCCGCCCGCCGCCCGCGCCCGCGCCCGCTCCACCGGATTGTGCAGGAGCATGTCCAGCTCCCACTTGCCGTCCACCTCGAAGGCCATCGTGCCGCCAGGTCGCAGCACACGCGCCCCCTCGCGGAAGACCCGGCGATAGGTGTCGTGGAGATGGGAGATCACGTCCCCGTAGGAGAAGATGGCGTCCACCGACCCGTCCTCGGCCGGGAGGGATTCGATGCTCTGCCGGAGAAACCGCACGTTGCCAAGTCCGGCGCGGCCGCAGCGGGCCTCCGCCTGGCGCAGCGATTCAGCCGAGATGTCAATGGCCCAGACCTCCTCGGCACGGGAGGCCAGGAGGACCGTCTGCTTCCCCGTGCCGCAGCCGAGGTCCAGCACGCGCCGGAGGCGGCGGCCGGAGGTCAGGCGATCGATCTCGATCTGGTACAAGGGGTCGCATGCCAGGAAATAGAGCGTCCGGTCGTAGCTGTCCCCGATCGCGTTGTAGAACTCGGCTACCTGTTGCCTGTCCATTCGCCAGTCGTCCCGTGAGCTCCGGGCCCTCGAATGGTCCGCGGTCCGGTCACCTGAAGAGTTCCCGGCACCGGTCTCGGTACCCCATTACGGCCGCTGACACAGTCCGGGGTAGCGCAACGTCCGCTCGAAACAGCGGCGGCACAGGCCGAATTGATCCGCCAGCGAGCGGCGGAGGCAGTGAAACCGCCCTCCGCAGAGCCCGCACGTGCGCGTCACGGCGAGCCCCTCCGGCCGTTTCGTCGCCACGGCACCCCGCCTCCGCGTCACGTTGCCGTTCGCCCGCCTCCCCAGGCCTCTCGGAAGGCCGCTGCCGTTGCCTCGATGTCCGCCAGGAGGCGGCGCAGGATGGGCACCATCTCGGGCTCGTCCTGGAGTTCTCCGTGCCGGACCTTGTGCAGCGTGAGGCGAATCTCCTGTCCCATGGCCTCCAGGACCTCGGAGTACGGGAGGTTCTTCAGCCGCCGCTCCTCATCGAAGGCGTACAGGATCTCGCCCCCGTCCGCCAGGATCGCCAGGCCCTCCGGAGATCCCGGCGGTATCTCGCGGGATCCGCCGTCGGGCGCCCACTCGATCAGTCGCAGAACGCGTCCATCCGGCGCGACGCCCGCCTCGTAGCGAAGCCGCCCTCCCTCCACGTTGCCCTCGCCCCGGAGCCTTCCCTACTTCCGGTCGGAGAACAACTGGCCCCCGTTGGCCAGGTTCTGATCCGGCGCCTCCTGCACCACGATGTGCACGGTTTCCGGCTTGGCATTCACGGTGCGCACGAGGGCATCGGTGACGGCCTTCACCATTTCTCGCTTCTGGTCCACACTTCTCCCCTGGCGGAGGACGATCGTCACGAACGGCATGGCTGTCTCCTTTTCCGAGGACGGTACCGGTAGCGTGGGGCATCCGGCTCAGTCCGAGCAATCGCCGCGCGGATACAGGAATCCGCAGTTGGGGCACGGCCACCGGCATCCCATCGGCCGCTCGGGGACCGGGTGGGCGCAGCGGAGGCAACGCGGCCCATCGGGCGCCGGCGCCATGGCGCGCTGCGCCGGCGGGGGGGTCGAATGCTCCCTCGATTCAGTGCGAGACATGCGTGCCTGCACAGGTGGCCGCGGCCGCTGTCCGGGCATGTGTCCGCGTCCCCCTCAGGTCTTGGACAGGTCGCCCCGCTCCAGCGCACCCGCCACCTTCGCGGCGAGTTGCGGGTACTGGCGCAGGAAATTCTCCGTCACCTTCAGGTCGCGCAAGATGCGGGCTACCTTCTTGAGGTCGGTCATCCCACCCATCCTCCCTCGGCCCGAGGTCGCGGAACGGCGAGGGCCGGCCAAGGGTGTGTTCCATCAGTGCACCCGGTTGATCAGGAGGTCCACCCCGCTCTGGCCGATGGCCACCTGACCGGGATGCGCGCCCTCCAGATCCCCGGGCTGGGCCGGGCCACCACCGCCCGCGAGGCTCAGGCGGGCGATCAAGTCCACCTCGCCTTCGAAGGGTGCCCCTTTGATCATGACATCCTCCGGCCCGAGGCGATAGGCCAGTGGGAAGCGGGGCTCGGGGATGCGCTTCACCGCGAAGGGGGGACCGGGTCCCCGCCGGGCGATGATGAACAGGACGTGGGCGTCACCCAGGCGTCCACGGAGTTCCGGCGCCACGCTGATCGTCCCCGTGATCGCCGGTCCCCCCGTACCGGGCGGCCCGGCCCCCGGCCCCCGGCCCCCGGTCTCCATTCCCTGGCGGCCGTCTGGCGCGGTCCTCTCGGGGGGGCCCAGGCTGGTGAGCAGAACGCCCACAGCGATGGCGGCCAGGACCAGCACTCCAACCGCGGACAGGATCGCCGTGCGAACGCCGCGGCGGGGGCGACCCTCGTCGTCTGGAGGCTCAGCTGGGTTCCGTGGGCCGCTCGGCCGGGGCCCGTCGTGCGGCGACCCCTGGGTGCGAGATGCCATGGATCGTGTTCCCCGTTTCTCTCGCCGATATCGCTGGCCCGAGATCGCAGCCGGCCTGGACCTAGCTCCCCGTGAGCTGCAGTCGGAGGATCGAGGGCTCCGGAAGATCTTCTGACAGGGGGGAAGAGGGCTGGACGGGTTCTCCCATCCAGGCAGGATGCTCCTGCGTCGAAGGCCACACGGGCCCCCTTCACGGCGCCTTGAGATAGCGCGCGAGGGCGGCCTCTACAAGATCGGAGACGCTCGTCCCGGCGCGCCGGGCGCGATCCCGAAGGCGCTGGAGCATCTCACGGGGCAGCCACACCCACGTCCGGGCGAGTGTCGTGGCCCGGGTACGGTCGGGTCCATGGATGGTTTCGGTCCTCCGGAGGTGGGCCTGCAGCCGGGCCATGGCAATGTCCTCGGCATCCAAGGCAACCACCGCGTTCCGCAGCTTGGCAGGGGTGCCGACCGCAGGACGCTTGGGTCCTCCGCGTCCTCTCCGCCGCGCCGAAGGCTTGCTGGCCACGCCACCACCTCCCGCCTCACGCCCACTGGAACCAGGCGCCTGGCGCATGGCGCATCAAACCACAACGCGCCGCCGCGGGATCCCGCTCGGCACTCTGCGCAATGCGCTCGGCGCATCAGACCCGCCCGCCTGCGGCGACAAGCCTCCGTTTTTCCCTCAACCGGAGTGTCGATTATTGCACGGCCGGCCGTTCACCCGCAAGCCACTGACTCCATGCTTCCTGTCGCTTCTCCAGGTAGGCCCGCTCCTCCAGGGAGAGTCCCACCGCCTCCGGGATAGGTGTCAGCAAGAAGTAGAAAGGCTCCACCAAAACGTACTGGAGGAGATTCCCGGTAAAGTGCACGCCGAGCCCGAGCACCCGGAAGGGATGCGCCAGATACTCGGGGTGGTCGGCATTGGGCAGGCCGCCCACATCCTGCCGGGCCACGGTGGTGGCGCACCCGCTGAGCATGACCACTGCGACAAGGCCGACTACCAGGTACCGCAAGAAGCGTGTATCCATGCCCGTCTCCTTTCTACCCTCGGGTCTCGATTCAATCTGTCGAGGGGGAACACTGCATCTCTCACCGAACCCAGAAGCCAAACTCCCTGCCTCAGGGCCGGGGGCGTGCACCGGACCTGGAACCGCCAAGGCAACGACAGCGCCCGAGGCAGGCAAGCCCCGGGATCCTGCGAACTTCCACTTACCGCCGGGCCCACGCCCGAAGCGTGGTGAGGATGTGTGTTGCGATGGAGACCATTGCCGCCAGCAGCGCCACCGATACGAGGCGTCCTGGCGTTGAGGCCCCCCGCATCACCGCAAGACCGACCAATGCCGTCCAGGCGAGGAGGGCGACGGAAAGCACCCCGAGCCCGATCAGGATTCTCCGGAAGCCGTCTGTCGCTCCTGGGGGGCGAACCGGCCAAGGCTCTCCCCCTGCCACTGGGATGTCCGCCGACGCCGATCTCAGAATCGGCGAAATCTGACCCACGGGCAAGGTCACGGCCCATGCCCCGGGGCCGTCATACACCGGGCAGTCCGGCTGGCGGCCCCAATAGTTGCACGCGATACCACGTGAATCAGCCGCTTGCTCCCCTTCCCGCACAAGCAAACGGCATGCCGCGAAGATCGGACGAGCCTCCGCCGGGGAGACCACGAACCGATGCCAGTCGGGCACCGTGTGGCGGCAGCGCATCCGGAAACTCCATAAACCTACGCCGTCCGGGGCCTCGTCCAGGCTCTGCCCCGGCACCCTCGCACCCTGAATCCTGTATCGGCAGATCCATGAATGATCTTGATACCTTAATGTTTCCCTTGTCCTCCGTCAACGGAAATGTGTGCTCCTGCAGGATTTCCCGTCATTCCGGCAGACTATGGGACGTGTTGACAAGTGACGGCAAGTCGGGTACACAGGCGGCCACGAGAAAGGAGACCCATCCGCCGATGCCGATGTTCGTTCGCATCGCCGACCTCGAAGAGATCCCGGAGGGGCGAGCCAAGGTCTTTCGGGTCCGGGGTCGTGAGATCGCGATCTTCCGTACGGAAGGCGCGATTCACGCCGTGAAGAATACGTGTCCTCACCAACGGCACCCCCTCGAAAAGGGGGTCGTGATAAACGGCGTCCTCACCTGTCCGGGTCACGGGTGGCAGTTCGATCTTACGACCGGGAATTGCCTGGACCGTCCGGATTTCGGTGTCCGCTGCTACCGCGTGGAACTTCGAGGCAGTGCCGTGTGGGTGGAGGTGCCCTGAGCGGCGGGCAGTGCGGCCGGCCGGGGGCGGCGAGGTTTCGACCGGCAGCGCGCGAACGGACCTTGCCGTTGTTTGGCTTGGCAGGCAATCGATCCTGTGGTATAAGATCTCCGCCGATTTCTCCCGCCTCTCAGGACTTTCACTCTGACGTCCGAAGCATGTCCCCATCGTCTAGCCCGGCCTAGGACATCGGCCCTTCAAGCCGATAACGCGGGTTCGAATCCCGCTGGGGACACCCCACCTTGTACAAGCTGGAGATTCGAGGAATAGTGCGGCTGGGCAGGTAGGCGGTCCCCCGCCAGCGGTCAGAGAGAGGGCGAACGGGCCGAGGCGGCGGATGCCTCGGCCTTTGCCGTTGATGACGAGCCTTCCCTCGCCGCGACGAGCGCCCACCACCGCAAGGCGACTACAGAAATCTGCCGCTGGTCCGTAGCATCCACGAACCTCTTCTTTACCTGCGCGCGGCTCAGGGGACCATCGAGCCCCGTGGAGCCTGCTCTTGACCTCCTTGCGGACTGTCGAAAGCAAACCCGATAGCTCGGGGTCCGACCGTCTCACGATCACTTCTTTGCCACGTGGATTACGATTTCGGGAGGGTCGCCCCCCGGAGAGACCCGCAACGGCGTCTTGCGCGGATGCTGCCCATGCTGAATCCTGGCCCAGTACCCCCGTGGCGGCACCGGCACGCCCATCCGCTCGCAGACCTTCGCCAGTCCCCGACCCGATAATCCCCACGACTTGGCTAGTGACTCGACGGGCTCCGCCCACACTCGCTCGTACAGTTCTTGTCGAGTGAGCCGGATCGTTGGCCGTTCCCAGGAGCGATAGTCGGCGCCGACTTCCACCACGCGGGGAGGTGGGGGTGGCGGGGGCTTCGGGAGTCGAATCCCGAGCTTATTCGCCACCTCACGGAGTTTGGGAGACCGACAAGCCTCGACTGGCTGCCGGTTCGCGGTCACGCCCCTCGGTGGCAAAAGTCCTACGGCAACCATTCGCTGCCGCAGAGTGGGGATGCGACCGAGCGCCTGGAGGACGGCCGGGCTGCAATGGTCCTTCGCGGTGAGGAGCTTTAGCACCCTCACAAAGGTGTCGTTCGTCAGCTTCAGAAGATGGCGACGGACACTCTTGAGGTGCTCGGGCGTGCACTCTGCCCAGCGCCCGCCCACCGCAAACAGGGTCTCCAACGCGTCCATCTGCCGCAATATGGTGTCGCTGGACCAGGAGGGGTCGAGAAAAGTGAGGTACCACCCGAGCATGTCGCCGATCTCCGTCGGCGGGGCGCTCGCCGCCAGCATCCTCACCGTCCTGCCGTCACGCGCGTAGTGGTACAGCTTGTTGAAGTCATCGCGGGTGGGATCGGGCTTGAGGATGGGCAGAAGTTCCACGTGACCGTGTGACACAGCCTCTTGAATTGCAGTTGACCACTCGTCTTCCTCGTCGTCGGTAGCGGAGGCTCGGCGGCGAGTGATCCAGCGGAGGTCCGGCGCAGCGGCGTGCGGGTCTGCACCGGCCCAGAGGCACAAATGAACGCCTTTGAGGCTCCCGTCGTGGGCGTGGCAACCGAGGGCCATGTTTAGCTCAACCTGGATGCGCGGATCGTTCTCCCGATGCCGTTTCGCCCACCCAAACAACGGCTTGTTTGACGTGTGATTCCCTAGCGCGTCGGCGAGAGCGTGGCCGGCCAGAAAATCGACCCCCGCGGCGTGGAAGCGGTCGAAGAGGGCGGAGTTGTACGTGTCGAAGACCGTGCCCGCGCTGACCCGTTTCGGGTCGGCGCCCCATGCCCAGAACAGGTCCACGTACTCCCAGCGTCTCACTGCGAGAGCACATGTAAGGGGGCAGACGGGCTCAAGGTCCAGGCGATAGCCGTTGCAGAGCAGCAGGAGGAGCAGGGAGTGCTGCCCTGTCTCCAGGGCGATATGCAGCGCCGTTGGTCCCCGATGCCCCGGCGCTCCGGGCTGGACCTGGAGTGGCTGCCCCGCCTTGATCCAGCCCTCCACCTCGTAGACCCGTCCTTCCCGGCAGAGGCGGTGGAGGTTCTCAACTTGATCAATCCCTGCTGCAAGCTCACGAGCCTGTGGCTGCCCTGGAGGGTGCGAATGGACCCTCGGGTCAACAAAGGCAGTCATGGGTGCCTCCCCGTCAAGTCAGCGCGTCAAGGGATGCTACCCCAGATCAACCAAAGCGCCAAGCCGGAGGTGGACCTGGCCTGCAAGAACTACCGCAACACTGGCATCAGCGGCCACCCTATCCTTAACGAGGCTCCGCCTCAGACCGACGAGGTGTAGCCCCAGCGAAAGAAAAGGGCTCCGGTCGCGGGCAAACGGCGATAGAATCGCCGCTCATGGAGACCACGCAGTGGTCAGTTGGTCCACGCGGGACCGCGACACGACCGGAGCCGGCCATGAGCATACCACGATCGGTCGCCGAAATTCTACGGCAGCACGTGACCCTGACAGTGGAGTGCATTGACCGCATGTACTTGAACGTGTACGTGCCCCGGCTCCAGTCCGAGCGCGGGGTGGTGGGCTTCTTCCGGTACCACCGGGGCCACCCCTTCGCCTCCTCGGCTCTGATGGAGCCGATCAGCAAGGCGTTCATCCGGAGCCTCGAGGCGTTCGCCGCCCGGCAGGGCGTCCCCCTCCTCACGTTCGCCCCGGGTCAGGACAAGGACGCCGTGATGGCCGAGCACCTAGCCCGCTTCCCCGCCCCCGAGGGCGTGGTGTTCATCGGCAAGGCCCAGGAGAAGACCCGGGTCTTCCGCACGGAGAAGCGGAAGAACCCCACCACGGGAAAGCCCTACCCCTGGATCGTGCGCTCCACCGCTCTGGTCAACCAGTACTACTTCTACTGCGTGGACCAAGACTTCGGCCCCTTCTTCCTGAAGTTCTGCGCCTACTTCCCCTACACCGCCAAGCTGTGCCTCAACGGCCACGAGTACGTCAAGCGGCAACTCACCCAGCGGGGGATCGCCTTCGAGGCCCTGGACAACGGCATCCGCTCCTGCGCCGAGCCCCGCCGGCTCCAGGCCCTGTGCGATGGGCTCTCGGCCGCGAAGCTCGACGCCCTCCTCCGGAAGTGGCTCCACCGGCTCCCCCACCCGTTCACCGCCGCCGACCGCCAGGCCGGGTATCGCTATGACTGCTCGATCCTCCAGGCCGAATTCTCGCGGACCCAGGTCCTGGACCGACCCCTCACGGGGCGGCTCTTCTTCGAGGCGGTCATCCGGGAGAACCTGGATCTCGGCCGGCCCGACCAGGTCCAGTTGCTCTTCGGACGCCGGGTCACGCGCCGCACGCCCGGGCGCTTCCGGACCCGCGTGCTCACCGACGGGGTGACGCCCTCCCTCCATATCGACTACAAGCGCTGTCGGATCAAGCAGTACCACAAGGAGGGCCAGGCCCTCCGGACGGAGACCACCATCAACGATGCCCGGGACTTCGCCCTCGGCAAGCGGCTGAAGAACCTCGCCGCGCTGCGGCAGGTCGGCTTCCAGGCCAACCGACGCCTCCTCGACGTCCAACGACTCAGCCACGACTGCGCCCTCGGCGAAGCGATCCTGCAGCAGGTGCAGCGCCCCCAGGTGGTCGCCGACCAGCGGGTCCCGGCCTTGCGGTTCGCCGATCCCCGCGTGCAGGCCCTCTTCAGCACCCTGGTGGTCTTCCGGCTGCTCCCCTACGGCTTCGCCGCGGCCGAGTTCCGCCACCACGTGGCGCCCCTGTTCGGGCTGGCCCCCGCGGCCCTCACGCCCGGACGGCTGACCTACGACCTCCGCCGCTTGCGTCTGCACGGGCTGATCGAACGTATCCCCAAGAGCCATCGCTACCAGGTCACGCCCTTCGGGCTCCGCCTGGCGCTGTTCGTCACGCGGGTGCACGCCCGCATCTTCCGGCCCGCCGTGGCCCTCCTTGCCCCGGAGATCCCCCGCGACCACTCCGCACTGCGCGCCGCCATCGATCGGCTGGAGCGGGCCATGGACACTTGGTGCACGGAGGCGAGACTCGTCGCATGAAACTTGACTCATTCGCAACAAGTTCTGCCCATCAAGCAGGCTAGAGGCTGATTTCGATCACCGCCCGAGCATACCAGTCGTGAGTTTAGATCCGTCTTATTCGGGGCGTCTCGGAACTGGCAGTCCGGGAGGCCACAAAGCGACGGCGGGTGTTCTCGCATGTAGTGGTCGGTCTGCTCCTCATTTTCACGGGATCAACAGCAGCCGAAATCTGTAAAGGCAGCATGGTTCCGAAAGATCAACTCCAGCAGTACGACGCGAAAGTTGACTTGGCCCCGAGTGAAGTGGACGAGGCGGTTGACACCCACCTCCCATTCGGCAAGCCTTCTTGGCCCAGGCTCCTGACCCAGCGCGACTACATCCGGGCGACGGACCGGCTGTACGCCGCGGCCGCTCGAGAGTGGCGAACCCTGAAGACGGTTCTGGCGGCGGAGCTCGGGGTGCGGCTCGGCGGGGGGCTGATGGTCGCCGAGACCCCCGACGAGCTGATCTCCCTGGAGGGCAAGTCCCGGCTCCAGCGGCCCTTCGGGATCGAAACGGACATCCTCACCCCTCAAGACCTGCTGGCGATGGCGCCGAACCTCTCCGATCGTCTCGCCGGCGCCTCGTACTGCCCGCATGAGGGCTTCGCCAACCCGCTGCTCGTGACCCCGGCGTACCTGCGGGCGGCGGTCCACCTGGGCGCCCGCATTCGGCGTGGTACCCGCGTACGCTCGATCGAGCGCGCCGGGCCGGGCGGCTTCAGCGTCCAGACCTCGGCGGGGGTCGTTCAGGCGCATCGCATCGTCTGCGCCGCCGGGGCACAGACGCCCGAGGTCGTCGGGATGGTCGGACTTGAGCTTCCGATTGTTCCCCATCCCCTTCAGGTCATGGCGACCGAACCGTGGCCACCGGTGCTCACGCAGGTCATCCAGCACGCGGGCCGCCAGCTGTCTCTGCGGCAGACCCCGCACCGCACCTTCGTCATCGGGGGCGGCTGGCCGGCTCTCGCCGACGGCCCCGACGGTCGGCTGCGGACGATCATCCCCTCGATCCTCGGCAACTCCTGCGTCGCCCGGGACGTGCTCCCCTGCCTCGATGACGTCCAGATCGTGCGTGCATGGCCCGGCATGACGACGGCGACGGGCACACGGAACCGGGTCGGCATCCTGGGGGAGTACGAGCGAGCGCCGGGCTTCTTCGTGGTTGTCGCGGGCGGCTGGGGGTTCGCCCTGAGTCCGGTGCTGAGTCAGCTCACGGCCGAGCTCGTCGGTGGGGGAACTCCGAGCCTGCCCATCGAGGAGTTCGGCCTGGCCAGGTGCGCGAGTCGGGCGTGAGAGGCCGGCAGCGTGCAGACCACCGACGCCTGCCTGGACCCCGGCAGAACCCCGTGCCCTCTCCTGCCCGGCGGGCCACGCCGATCGACCAGGTCTGGGTGGGCGTCCCAGCGCCGCGCAGCGTACCAGATCGTGGTTGCGCTGACGTGCCGTGTCCCTTCTCGCGCGGCCACGGAAGCGGTGCGGCCTGCTTCTCCAAGCGGCACGGGAACCTGAGGAGATTGGACCGGGCGACTCCCCCTGGATCGAGCGATCTCGTGTGGCGGCGTTTTCCCCCTGGGCGCGCTGGGACTTGACGGAGAGCAGTCCGAGGCCAGTTCGGCTTGAGATGGACCGGCCGCCCCCTGCGGGGGTGAAAAGGAGAGACTGGTGAGTGGGAAAGCGTTCAGGCTCGAGGCACACCTCCAACGGGGGTCAGTGGTCCGCCTCCCGGTCGATGGCGCGATACTCGTAGCATACGAAGGAGACACGGTCGCGACCGCCCCCCTGACGGCAGGACGCCGAGTGTTTCGTCACGCCGCCACAGGTGAGCCCAGAGGCATCTTCTGTGGTATCGGACTCTGCTATGACTGCCTGGTGACCGTCAAGGGAGTGGGTAGTGTGCGTGCCTGCGTCACTGCGGTACGTGAGGGAATGAAGGTCACCACGGCGTCGGTCACATCCCAGCGCTAAGACTCATTCATGTCACATCGACGTGCTCCTTCACGAAGGGAGTCCTCTCCGCGGGTAGACGAGCGGCGCTTCGAACCCGGGCATGCAGATCCTCGTGCGAGCGCCGCTCGCGTGCCAATCTGTCTGGTGTAGTCCGGGCTGCTTCAGGCTCAAAGGGGAAAGACGCTTCAGAGATGGCAGGGGCTGGACGGCCGCAATTCATTCGCTGAGGACGGTCGCAATGCTCTCCTGGAGATTGGCGATTTCCTCTTCATCCAGCACGTAGCGCACGATGCCCCGTACCGTGAATCCGCAGGTCCGGCAGCGCCGGTAGGCGTACTCCCACTGCCCCTGGTGACAGATGACCCCGAGGTCTTCCATCGCGGAAAAGCAGCAGGGGCCAGAGCGCGTGGGCGAGATAATGCGCTCGGGGAAGTTATTGAGCGGCGGTTGATCGTCCCGGTACGTCACAATCGTGGCCATCGCGGACTCCTCTCCAGGGCTCGCGGAGGTTGTTCATCCTGCTTGCCTCGGGGTCCTCCAAGGGTCTTACCCTTCGAGCTTCGGTTCTGCACGGCCGGTGCCAGCGGGCGCTCGACCGCAGCACCCCTCCGGCAACTCCGCGACGCAGAAGCCCTGTGGGGCGGCCAAGGCTGAGGTGGGCGCAGGTTTCGCCTTGAGTGTAGGCGGTTCCCCGCGCGAGGCGGGGTGCAGCGATTTGCATCCCTGGCAGTCCCAATGCAATATTATTCCCTTGAGCTTCAGCCGGGGTTAGCGCGGAAGACGGGGGAGCCACGCGGGCGGCTCGGGTAGAGTGCGGGAGAAAGAAGGGGCAGCCGCGCCACGAACGCTCAGGCCAGCGCATGGGCGCGAGTGAAGGCACTACATACCCTCGAATGGCTGCGGCGACCCGCCGTTCTTGGTTGCCTGCTGGGGCGAACAATCGGCGGGGCAGTCTTGCGGCGGCGAAAGCCGATTGATTAGATTCGTATGGGAAAGGGCAAGGAGGCACCGTCCGTGTCGCTTCTCGCTGGATGGAAGCAGTGGGCCAGACAAGTGAAGCGGGAAGTCTTCGCCCTCTACCTAGCCTACAAGGACCCGCGCACGCCCTGGCACGCCAAGCTGATTGCCGGTTGCGTTGTTGCCTACGCCTTCAGCCCCATCGACCTGATCCCCGACTTCGTCCCCGTCCTCGGCTACCTGGACGATCTCGTCATCGTCCCGCTGGGCCTCCTCGCCGCCCGTAAGCTGATTCCGCCGCTCGTCCTCAGCGAGTGCAGGACCCGCGCGCAGGCGAGGATGGAGCGGCAGACGCCCACCAACTGGGTGGCAGCAAGGGTGATTATCGCCATCTGGCTGGCTCTCGCGGCCCTCGGTGTCTGGCTGCTGACCCGCTACCTCCGAGGCTGAGCCGAACAGTCCACGATCGCCCTTGATCGGCCCACAGGACTCCCTCGCGACTCTCCCGTCTCATATCGGCCAATTCTGGCTGTCCGCGATTGATCCTGGCAGTTCCCAGTGCTTCCACTCGCACATGGGGGCTATGGGCCGAGCGCCACGAGACTGCTTGCGGTGGAGAGGGCGACTGCGATGGTGGTGCTGGTGACAGCGGACGGGGGTCAGGCTAAGGGGGCGATGCACGCTGGAGCGTCATTCCGGGGGTTATTGACCCGTGTGCTGATGGGGTAAGCCTCCATCGCCTCGGAAGGATACGGGCGCAAGAACGAGTGCAATCGTTCCGCGTCTTGCTGCTGGGATCGAGCCACGCCTTGTGCTGCGCAGGCCGCAGGATCACCGGCATGTACACGTGACGCATGATCACACGCTTGGTACGTGCCGCGGGGGGCTTTGCCCTCCCATGAGCGCTAGCAGGCTCGCTTCTCAGGCTGCCGGCGCGATAGGCGTGTTGACGTGCGCCTGGACCCAGTCGGAGGCCCCCGGGCGCCAGAATGAGACTGTCCGTCCATCAGGCCTAGCCGCGGCGGCGTTTGGCCGACGGCAGCCTGCTCTGGGTCCGGCGGGTCCGCCTCCGGCGCGGCCGATGCGCCGCCGGTCAAAATACCGAGAGCCAGGATGAGCCCGATGATCTCCCTGGCACGTAGGCCTGGGACCTTGGGCAGCCGGTTTGGGCGGCGAGAACTACCCGCGCATCATTACCCTGAGCCTCGCCCACAGGGCAGGACCTCTGGGGGAGGCGCCTGGCACTCACCTAGCCGTGAGACTAATCGTGCTTCCAGTGGCGATGGTGTCGCCAGTGGCCGGGCGGCCCCCACCCTCGATAGACCACGACGGGGGGAGGCGCGTACACGACTGGTGGCGCATAGACCACCGGCGGGGGTGGCGCATACACGACGGGTGGTGGGTAGTAAGCGACGGGCGGCGGGGCCGCCACAACGGGAACCTGGAGGCCGCCCAGGAGCAGGCCCCCTAGGGTAACAACGGCTGCTCCGATCCCCACTCCCACCCAGCGATTCCGGACAGCGTGTGAATCCCCGGCCAGCGCGACGGACGGCACCGCGGCGAGGAGCAGCGATCCGACCAACGCAATCGCCAGCACTTTCCGCATGTTGGTCCCTCCTGTGGTTCCGCTCTGTGCTCAAGTACAGGATCGAGCGTAAGTTCGTTTCCAAGTTAGTGATTGCTACCTTAGCATCGTCCGTGCCAGCCAGCAGCTTCGGTCTGGAATCCTATCCGACGATTGTTCTGCAAGAAGTTGTACGAATCAAGAAGCCCTAGAGCCGCTGTCTCGACCTCCCCGGCATGCCCTATGCGGGGTAGACCATCTA
>DATIFO010000101.1:0-52088 GCA_035455275.1 Methylomirabilis sp. (SeqCode)
TGATGCCGTCGACGACGATCGGCGTGCTCTCCAGGCCTTGGTCGATCTTGCCCGACTGGTGGACCCACGCGACCTGGAGCTTCTTCACATTGTCACGGTTGATCTGGGAGAGCGGACTGTACCGATGCGCGTCGTAGCTGCGGTGGTACATGGGCCAGTCGCCCGGGCTTGGCGCGTTGCTGAGCAGCCCCATGCCCGTAACTTGCGCTGTCGCCGCGCCCGGCCCCAGGACCGCAACAGTGATCGCCACGACGAGAGCTGAATGACGCACAAGCTCCTGCCATTTCGCACTCATCTTTCTCCCTCCCTCCCCGGTGTGTGATCCCCGCCCGCGCGGCGGCCCGGCTGCCGCGCCGAGTCTTCTCAGAGCGTCCGCCCCACCTCCTCACCAACCAGCCGCAAGCGGTCAGAATCCCATCCGACGAGCACTGCCTCACAAACCTGCCACCACCGGGTAACGACGAGCCCCGCCGAGACGCGAATGAGCATGCGCACGGCCCGATCGGGCTATGGGTGCCCTCCCCCCGTGCCTATCCGCTGCGGCATCGGAAAGGGAGGCGAGTAGGGAATCCCGTACCGAGCGAAGCTTGCCGAGATCGTCCCATCGGCGGTCCGGCGCCCGAGGATCCCGTTGACCGCGTCCAGGAGCGCCTGGTCGGCGCCTCGAAGGCCCATGGCCACGTTCCAGCGGAGGTCGGGTTCCGGCGTGTACCCCTGGACCAGCCGGACATTCGCGCCGGGGTGGAGGTGCAGGTACCACCCGGCATACGTATCCACGACCGCTCCCGCGGCAAGATCGCCACGGCTCACCGCCTCCATGATCTCGAGGTCGTTGGCGTACTGCCTGGTCCTGAGCTTCCGGTTGTCGAGAATGTAGTGGGCCCAAGAAGCGTGCTGAACCCCGATTCCCTTGTCCCCGAGCACGTCCTCGAACCTGTTGGTGGGCGGCGCGCTCTTGGGGAGGACGAGGATCCAGCCGCTGCTGGCGTAGGGGACGGTCAGTTTCGCGTCCCGGGGTCCCTTGCCCTCATCCGTGATAATGGCGCCGAGCAGGGCGTCGCAGTTCATCACCCGTGCGTGCCGGGTGAAGACGATCCAGTCCACGTGCAGCCGGACACCGAGATCGGCGGCGATCTGCTGCCCGATGTCGAGCTGGAACCCCTGGGGGCTGGCGTTCTGTTTCGAGTACGGAAGCGCGTCCGGATGCGCGCAGGCCTCGAGGTAGCCGCGACGGCTAATCTCGCCGAGGGACTCCGCACCGGCGCACAGCGGCAAGAGGATGGTGGCGAGGACGGTGGCGGTCACGACAGCCCGAATTGCCCCCATCGTCATTCCCAGCCCTCCATCCAGCCGCCCAGGAACCCGTCCCGGCCGGCCAGCCGTGCAGAGCAGAGCCTCGCTCAGAATCATCGGGGGACGGAATGGAGCCTGATGGAGATCCTCCCGAGTCTTGTAGCGGATCTAGCGGGGCAAGTCCTTGCTTCAAGAAAGGTCCCGCGCAAGGTGTGATCCACGTCGAGGTGGGGTGAACCGTATGCCGTCATCTCACACCGCCATCTCATCCCTGTCAAGAGAAAACACGACTGCACCGGTGCTGTATACAGGCGTGGGTGACCTTTCTTGGATCCTGCGATCCGCCCACCTGAAAAAGGTACCGACACAACGGTACCGGACACCATTATCGGGTTAAGTGCGTGATTGTCTTGATGGGTGTTTCCAGTTCTTGGATGGCGGAGGCCTTGGCGTGGGTTGGGGGTGTCTCGGGCGTTTGGGGTGGCGGAGGCGGTCGCGAGGCCAGAAAGCCCTTCTTCTCCCAGGGGTCACAGGGTAGAATCAGCCCTCGATGCGTGTGGGGTCTGGCCAAAGCCATCGCGGATGCGCAGACGAATGAGTCCACGCAGTCCTCATCCGGGTGGATCCTCCGGCAACAGCCTTCAACTCAGGGCCGAGCCGTACGCCACGATTGAAGGGGCGGTGGCTCGCATCACGTTCGTGAGCGAGGAGTCCCAGTACGTCGTGGCGCGCCTGGATGTCCCCGGGAAGCCCGACCCCGTCACCATCGTCGGCACCGTGCTGAGCCTGACCCCGGGGGAGACGCTCCGCGTCCACGGACGCTGGTCCCACCACCCGAAGTACGGCGAGCAGTTCCGGGTCGAGCGGTACGAGTCGGTCGTCCCCGCCACCATCAACGGCATCCAGAAGTACCTCGGCTCCGGCATGATCAAGGGAATCGGGCCTGTCTTCGCCAAGCGGCTGGTCGAGGCGTTCGGGGAAGAGACGCTCAAGGTCATCGAGGAGGCGCCCGGGCGCCTCGCCGAAGTGGATGGCATCGGACCCATCCGCCAGCAGCGCATCACATCCGCCTGGGCGGAGCAGCGCGAGATCCGGGAGGTGATGCTGTTCCTCCAGGGGCACGGGGTCTCCCCGGCCTACGCGGTGAAGATCTTCAAGACATATGGTCAGGCGGCCATCGCCACGGTCCGCGAAGACCCCTATCGTCTGGCCCGGGACATCCGCGGGATCGGCTTCAAGACGGCGGACAAGATCGCCAGGGAGCTGGGCATCCCGGCAGACTCTCCCCTCCGCGCCGCCGCCGGCATCCTGCACACGCTCAACGAGCTCACCGACGAGGGGCACGTGTACGTCCCGGAGGCGGAGCTGCTCCGGGCGGCTGAAGAGACGCTCGAGATCCCGGCGGCCCTCCTCCCGGACGCGCTTGCCGCGGTCAGCGCCGACGAAGCGGTGGTCGTGGAGCCGATCCCCACGGGGCGCGCGGTCTACCTCACCGCGCTTCACGTGTCCGAGACGCAGCTCGCGCGGCGCGTCGCCGATCTCCTCCGGGCCCCGCGGGCCGTGCCGCCGATCGACATGACCCAGGCCCTGGCCTGGGTCGAGCAGAAGACCGGCCTCGCCCTGACCGAGGAGCAGCGCCAGGCGGTTCGGCTCGCGTTCCAAGAGAAGCTCCTCATCGTCACGGGCGGTCCCGGCACCGGCAAGACGACCATTCTGCAGGCCATCATCCGCATCCTGGAGGCGAAGAAGCTCCGGATGCACCTCGCCTCTCCCACCGGGCGCGCCGCCAAGCGCCTGGCCGAGGTCACGGGCCATGAAGCGACCACGCTCCATCGGCTCCTCGAGTGGAGCCCCCGCGAGGGCGGGTTCCAACGGAACTCCCGGAACCCCCTCGAGACGGACTTCGTGGTCGTGGACGAGGTCTCCATGATCGACGTCCTTCTCGCCCACCACCTGCTCCGGGCGATCCCCCTCACCGCCACGCTCCTCCTGGTGGGCGACGCGGATCAACTGCCGTCAGTCGGGCCGGGGAGGGTGCTTCAGGACCTCCTGGACGTCCCCGGCATTCCAGCCATCCGCCTGACCACGATCTTCCGCCAGGCCGCCCAGAGCCGGATCGTCTCGAATGCCCACCGGGTGAACCGGGGCGAGTTTCCAGACCTCTCGGTCGCCGCTGCGGGGCAGGCGCAGGACTTCTACTTTCTCGCAGAGGAGGATCCCGCCCAGCTCCAGCAGCTCGTCGTGGACCTGGCTCAGCGGCGACTCCCGGCCCGCTACGGGCTGGACCCCCTCGCGGACATCCAGGTGCTCACACCCATGCACCGCGGCCCCATCGGGGCGGCACAGCTCAACGCCGCCCTCCAGGCCGCGCTGAACCCCCCGCGGCCCGCGTCGGCCGAGCTCTTGCGCGGCGGGCGGATCTTCCGAGTCGGGGATCGGGTGCTTCAGCTTCGAAACAACTACGACAAGGCAGTGTTCAATGGAGACCTCGGGCGGCTCACGGCGATCGACGCCGTCGAGCAGGCCGTGGTCGTGCAGGTAGATGACCGAGAGGTTTCGTACGACTTCAGCGAGCTGGACGAGCTGACGCTGGCCTACGCGGCGACGGTCCACAAGAGCCAGGGGAGCGAGTACCCCGCGGTGATCCTGCCGCTGCACACCACGCACTACCCCATGCTCCAGCGGAATCTGCTGTACACCGCCATCACGCGGGCCCGGCGCCTCCTGGTCGTGGCGGGGACGAAGAAGGCCCTGGCCATTGCGGTGCGAAACGACGCCACGCTGCGCCGCGCCTCGCGCCTGGCTGACCGTCTGGTCGGGTTCGACCGGGGCATGCAAGCTCCCCTTGACAGCGCCGGAAGCCCCGGGATAGGATAACCGCCAGAAAGGAGGATACCACCATGTGGAGACGGGCGTGGGTAGTTCTATTCGCAATCGGGATCCTGGTGTCGGTGTCGGCCTGCGGGAGCTGGAGTCGTTACCTTGAGGACGAGCGGAAGAACGGGGCACACTTTGCAACATGGCAGCACATGGGGTACTCCCTGTTCCGTGCGACACCCAAGGAAACCACCAAGATGGACGTCGCGGCAGCGCAGCAGGAGAAGTGGTGGGGCGACCCGATTCTGGTCGAGCCGATCCAGTAGCCGGCAATTTTCTCGACCCGCAGGGCATCCAGGGGGAAACCTGAACCAGGTTTCCCCCGTTGTGTCTGGGGGGATCGGCCTTCGTCGCATCTGGCGCCCCGGGGGACGACGGGAAAGGGGTGCCGCTCACGCAGGACGTCGCGTGGCCGGTGGGCGATCCGCCACGACGCCCCGGGCGGCGAGCAGGTCCAGGAGCCTCCGGCAGTCGTGGCCATGGTGCCAGAGGAGCGTCTCGACGGCCTTGCACAGAAGCTCCAGGTACTTCCCGGTGTCGTAGGCTGTGTCGGCGGCGACGAGCGGGAAGGCCCGCACCCGCGCCTCGGCGTTGGGCGCCGCGGCGTCGCTGATCACGTACCGCACCCGCTCCCCCGGATGGATGGCCACGCCCCGGTCGGCCATCTGGCGGCTGGCCAGGCCGATCTGGCTGTTGGTCTTGTACTCGCGCGCCTCCTTGGAGACGGTGCGCTTGATGGTGAGGTCCGTGAGGCGCACCTGCCCCTCGAAGAGCCGCCAGGCGTATTCCACGAAGACCTCAAGAACGTCCGGGATCCGCGCCGCGAACCCCGCCAGATCGTCCGCCTGCGCCAGGATCTCCACCATGCGCTGCTGCGCCTCGGCCACGAGCGGCGGGGTATCCGACCGCCGCAGGTCGATCCCCCGCACCTTCACCTCGCCCGAGCGGAAGGCCCCCAGGTAGCGGTTGGCCACGGAGACCGCCGGGTCCACGCGGGATGGCAGGAAGCTCACCCACTTGTAGATCCCCTCCAGGTTTATGCCGATCCCCACGGCCTCCCGGATGGCCCGGCAGAGGTCCAGGACCTCCGCCTCGGTTGTCCCCGGTTTCACGATCCACATGGAATCCACGATGGCGTGGAGCACCCGAAAGCCCCGATCCTCGGCCAGGGTGCGGGCGGTGAGCAGCTTCTCCCGGGCGTAGGCGGTCACCGTCTCGTGGGCCTCGATCCGGCCGAAGCGGGCATTCTTGTAGCCGAGGTACCCGAAGCAGGTCACCAGGATCCACTTGAGCGCGGTCTGCCGGTGGTCATAGCGCTCGCGGGCAGGGCCGGCGGCGGCGTTGCGGAGACGCTTCAATTCCTGCCGGCGCGCGAGGATCGGGCGGAGGGTCTTGGTGACCAGGCCCTCGCGCCGGCAGCAGGTCGAGTAGCCGATCTCGGGCGCGGCGGTCTCCGGGCAGCACGGGCAGTCCACCGTCTCGGGCGAGATGTTGTGGTGGACCATCATGGCCGGGTACATGGAGGCGAAGTCGATCTCCGCCACGCCCTCGTACAGGCCGGTGATGGGTTGATAGACCAGGCCGCCCTTGTCCGCCACCAGGAGGTCCCAGGCGGTCTTCCAGCGCTCCGGCTCGCCCTTCTTCCAGGGAACGAGGATCCCATCGGTGAGGGCCCGGTCAAGCTGCATCATGCTGATGGCCGAGCCGGGTGAGGTCCGGGCCATCTTCTGGACCGGGACCCTGGAGAGGCGGGACAGCTCCAGGAGACCGGCCAGCTCTGTCTCCTTCAGGATGAAGGAATTCTTCGAGTCCAGGTGCCAGCGGCCGAAGCAGGGGTAAGACGGCGCCTGGTAGACGACGCGGCCGTAAGAGAAGTAGGAGCGCCCCGTGCTCCGGATGCGGCGGCGGACGGCCTCGCGGTCGAGCTCCAGCGGGATGCCGGCGCGGTGCGCCAGACCCAAAAGGGCCGGCACCAGGAAGGCGTCTCCCCAGTCCGTGAGGATGGCGTGGGGGTCGAAGCGGCGGATCAGACGATTCAACTCGTCGAGGAGCGCCTCGGGATCGCCCTCTTCGATGACGGCCGTGGTCCCCTCGCAGGCGACGGTGAGGGAGCGGAGCTTCCCCAGGGGGGCGCCCTTTCCCTGCTCGTCCCCCTGGCTGGTCAGGGCCATCAGGGTGAGCGACGGCTCCGGATAGTCCAGATCCCACGCCGACCCTTCGACCTGGTACTTCAATTTCGAATTTCGAATTTCGAATTTCGAATTTGCCGAGTCAGCAGGAAACACCACGGCTTGCGGCTCGCGGCTCGCGGCTCGCGATTCCGTTCCCCCATTGGTCATTCCCGCGGAGACCGTCACGCGGGCGAGGGGAAAGATTCCCCGCGCGTGACAATAGGTGAGCGACGGCGCGAGGTCGCAGTCATAGAGCGTGACGTCAGGCCGGGGGACCGCGAGCCGGCGGAGGAGGGCCGGCTGCTTCTCGGGGTCGAGCAGGACCAGCTCCAGGACGTCACGCGGCTCGCCGGTCCAGAACTCTTGCCGGCGGGCCATCCCCACCGGCGTTGCCAGCCCCAGCCGGGCGAGATCGGCGGCCAACTGCCGGAGCGCCCTGACCGGGCCTGCCGCGTAAAAGCTGGGCTGGAAGGGATCCGCGAGGCGGTGGCTCTTCCCCTCGGCGTCCACGATCCAGACCGCCATCCCCCCCGCAATGGGGTAGGTGTCAAAGATCCAGCCCGTCAGGGGCAGAACGGTGGAGAACACGGGAAGCTCCGGAAGGGACGCGAGAAGCTCGCAAGTTCCCGCAATCCTTACTGCTGGAAGCGACCGGCGTCATCCCGGTAATACCATACGTATGTTTGGCTGTCAATCGTAGACTCCATCAGCCTGCATCGCCCGGCCTGCCACACCTTTGCGGCATAGTTCACAGCGTCGCGGCAAATTCTTCACGCGTCGCAGAAATAGGAGACAAGGGCCGGGAGTCGAGTCAGGGTCACCGCCATCATCCGCAGGCATCTGAAGTCGCCTCAGGAATGAGCGCAGGACAGCGGGGGAGTCCCCACTTTGCCGCAGAGCTAGGCACCCATGCGTGTGCGTCCCACCAATTCTCAGGAGTCTTCCGGGCATGAGTCCTTGTATCCTCGTGAAGGAAAGGTCTCCAGCCAAACGAGGGCGCTACCAGCTGGTCCATCGTCGATGGCCTCTGCCTTGCACATCGTCTCAGCCGCGATGACCGAAGGGCGGTGAGCCTTTTCGGAATTGAATCAGCAGGAGGGAAAAGGAAATGGCGGAGTTCTTCGTGTACGTGTGCTCGCGGTGTAACGAGAGCTATGCAGGGGCGCTCGAGGCGACCGAGCGCCGGATCGGCCGGAAGGAAACGACTGGAACCTGTCCAGAGTGTCTAGAGAAACTCTTCCGGGTGGGCGAGGGGGTGGAAAGCCGCCACAACAGTTCCGGTGAAGCTCCGAAAGCCTAACAGCCCTCCAGAGGCGTTCAGAAGTTTGGATGGATGTTGGCCTCGGCGCACAGCATCCGGGCCTCCAGCGTGGTGAGGAACGGGTTACCCGAAAGTTTAACGAGGCGCGACGCCCCGAGGCTTTGCTTCTTGATCATCGGAGACGCCGGCCCAATCGCCTCCTGAGGGATCCGATAGAGATCACCAGTTCCTCTCCCGGAACCTCCACGGCTTTCACCTCCTCCCCCCACCCATTCCACTTCCGGTCCTGCCCGTCAAAGCAACTGATTCTCATCCGTGGTCGCCTGCAGAGTGCAGTGGTCTTCCATCCGGGATCCGACGGCGTTTTCCTTGACAGGGTCCGGTCCGCTGCGGCATGCTCCCGACGCCTGGGCGGCCGAGGCACTGACTATGACAAGGAGGGATCCTGCCGATGGAAGAACGAGTCGTCGAGTGTGTGCCGAATTTCTCCGAGGGTCGGGACAAGGCCAGGATCAAGCAGATCACCGACGCCATCGAAGAAGTCCCGGGGGTGACTCTCCTGGATGTCGATCCGGGGGCAGACACCAACCGAACGGTGGTCACATTTGCGGGAGACCCGGGGGCCGTGGCAGAGGCGGCGTTCCTGGCCATCGCCAAGGCGGCGCAGGTCATCGACATGCGTCAGCACCACGGGGCGCACCCGCGGATGGGAGCCACCGATGTCTGTCCCTTCGTCCCCATTTCGGGGGTGACCATGGAGGACTGCGCGGCCATCGCGCGCCGCGTGGGCGAGCGGGTGGGCCGCGAGCTGGAGATCCCCGTCTTTCTGTACGAGGCGGCGGCGACCCGCCCCGGGCGGAGGAACCTGGCGGCCATCCGCAAGGGCGAGTACGAGGGGCTCGCCGAGAAGTTCCGCGACCCGGAGTGGGCGCCGGACTTCGGCCCGGCCCGGTTCAACGCCAGGTCAGGGGCCACCGTGATCGGCGCCCGGGAGTTCCTGATCGCCTACAACGTCACGCTGAACACCCGCGACAAGGCGCTCGCCACGGACATCGCCTTCGAGCTTCGCGAGCGCGGCCGGGTGGCGCGGGCTGGGACTGGGTCCGCCTTCTACGCCAAGGGGAAGATCCTCACCTACCAGGAGGGCGCCTACCCCTGCGGCAACTGCGATGTTGTCGGACGCACCTTCGCCGAGGCGGCGGCCCATTGCCGCCAGGTGCACGGCTACGACCTGGAGGCGCTCCTGCGCGCCAACGACGTGGACCCGGCGAAGCCCCTCGCCGGCCAGAAGGTGTACCGGGCGGGAAGGTTCAGCCACTGCAAGGCCATCGGCTGGTACGTGGACGAGTACAAGCGAGCACAGATCTCCATCAACCTGACGAACTACAAGGTCACGCCGCCCCACCTCGTGCTGGAGGAGGCGCGCCGGCTGGCCGCCCTGCGCGGGCTGGTCGTGACGGGGAGCGAGGTGGTCGGGCTGATCCCCTACCCGGCGCTCCTCGAAGCAGGTCGCTATTATCTCAAGGCGCAGGGGAAGTCGCCCTTCATCCCGATCCCCGATATCCTTCAGACCGCCGTCTTCTCCATGGGGCTGTCGGACGTGCAGCCGTTCGACGTCCGGCGGAAGGTGATCGGCCTGCCCCGCGGTGTCGAGAAGGGCCTGGTCGCTGTGCCGGTGAAGGAGTTCACCGACGAGGTCTCGCGGGAGACGCCCGCCCCGGGAGGGGGGTCGGTGGCGGCGCTGGCCGGGGCGCTGGGCGCGGCGCTGGCCTCCATGGTGGCGAATCTCTGGCAGGACAAGGCCGAGTCGGCCGAAGCCGCCGCGGCGCTGCTCCAGGCGGCGGAGGCCGCGCAACGGGCGAAGGACCAGCTCATCCTGGCGGTGGACGAGGACACCCAGGCCTTCAACACCTACCTGGAGGCGCGCCGCCTTCCCGCAAACACTCCCGAGGAGAAAGCTCACCGGGACCAGAAGATGCAAGAGGGCCTGCAGGCCGCCGTCCTGGTGCCTTACCAGGCGGCCCGCACCAGCTTCCAGGCCATGGGGGCGGCCTGGAGTGCCGTCGAACACGGGAACGTCAGCTCCATCACCGACGGCGCGGTGGGCGCCCAGATGGGCTACGCGGCCGTGCAGGGCGCCGTCTGGAACGTGCTGATCAACCTCAAGGACATCACCGACCAGGCCTTCGCCCGCGAGATGCGGGGGCACTGCGAGAGGCTGCTGCGGGAGGCGAGGCAGCTCCTGGACCAGGTGACGGTCCACGTGGACAAGCGCCTGGCGGAGCGGGTGGACATCAAGAAGCAATGACCCTGTGGCGATTTCGGGGCGTGACCTGGAGCGCGACCTTCTGCCTGCAGTCGAAGCCACTGTGATACGGGACGTGGTCTGAAGCACATTACGTTCTACCTTCAAGTCTCGACGTTCTCACGACAACCCCGGCCGCACGATGGCGAGGCGGCAAGATGCTTTTGCACCTACGTATTTCCGGGGCAGTTAGCCGGCGGCCGCCAGCCGGGCGAACTGGCGCTTGAGCGCGTTGACCTGCGCGAGGTAGTGACGGACGTCGTGGTCGCCGCACTGCTGGCGGGCAGCGAGCCGGAAGCCTCGCGCGGCATAGGCGGCGCCCGCCCGGGCTCCGCACAGGTGGATCACGGCGGCCAGCTCCTGCTGCTGCCGGGGCGTGGCCGCCGCGGGGCGCCGCCCCTCCAGCGCCCGGGCGACGCCGCGATCCAGCAGGGCCGCGGTCAGCTCGATGGCGTGGCTCGGCAGGACGCGCGTGTAGAGGCGGTTGAACCAGCACGAGCGCAGATCATCCCAGGGGCCGTCCTCGACCACCACGTGGTTGTGGATGCAGTAGCGCTTCGCCGCCTGGAACGTCCCGTCGGTGATCTGGTACATGCCGACCGCGCTCGACGCCGGTCGGTACCACCCCCAGGGGTTGGCGGTCGGCCGCCACCGCCAGTACGTCCGCGCCACGGGGTTGCCGCTGCTCTCGATCTGGGCGAGGGCCGCCAGCAGCTCGGGCGTGATGACGGCGGTCGCATGCTCGGTGAACAGCGGCCCGTACCTCCGCCACGTCTCCGGGGGGCTCTTGGCGAGCACGCCGCTCACCGGATAGAACAGCTCGGTCGGCTTGCGGAGCAGCTGGTATCCCCAGTTGCCCACCGACCACGCCACCAGGAGGACGACGGCCCAGACGAGCACCCGGAGGGCCAGCGGCAGGGCGCGCAGGGCGGTAAGCGCCCGCCGGCACGCCCGCGCGAGTCGCCGAACGGCCCGGAGCCGGCCCGGCCGCACGCCCATCCTTCGGGCAGTGCGTCTGGAAGGGCGCGTACTTGATAGAGACGTCATGGCTCCTCGAGACGAAGAGATGGGACGACGTGGCTGCACGCAGGGTCTGTCTCGGCGTTGCTTTTCAGCGCAAGAGGGGTCCCCAGTGTACATCATGTGCCTGTCTCTAGATGTCCGGCGCCAACTCCCCGCTCGGATCGCAACCGAGCCGGGAGGCCCTCGGGGGTCAGGTCTTGTTCGCCGTCATCAGCTTGGCGATGACCTTGTCGTTCATGAACTGGATGGTGATCGTGCCGCCGCTTCCCTTCCAGGTCGAGGTGGTGCCGCCGACCGGCCCGAGAGCGATGCTGCTGGATTCCGTCGGCTCCCCCAGGATCGCCTTGACCTCTGCCTGGGTCATGCCGGATTGGATCTTGGCGTAGTTCTCCTGCGTCACCTTGGAGCCACATCCAAGCAGCAGGCCGGAACTCAGGAGGATCAAGCCGGCGAGCTGCGCCAGGCTTCGTGCTCTGCTCATCGCGCGCACCTCACTTTGACGAAAAACGCCGTGGCGCCGGCCGCTCCCTTTCGCAGTCGCTACCGCACGCTCTTCCAGTATGCGGCAAGCTTCGTGTGGCTGACGACCGGGAGGTCATCGGCGGCCGACCGGGAGGCGAGATACGCCTCGACGGTCGGCGCCTTGGCCCAGGCGTGGTACTCGTCGGCGGCGATGACGGCCTCGGCGTAGCAGGCAAACTCGTGGTACCCGTCCCCCCTGGCAAGGTCCATCTGGCGCATGCCGTCGGTGTGGAATTCGCGCACGTCCAGGATCGTCTCCATGGCCGGGGAGAACCGGAAGATCTTGGTCACGTGCGGGAAGGCCACCACGAAGCCGATGCCCGCGTAGTCGCCAGCCAGAAACTCCTGTTCAAACTGCTTCTGCGTGCGCGGGGAACGCTGCCACTCGAATAGCTCGGGCCTGTCCCGTCCGATGACGGAGAGGTAGTACACCTTGAAAACCGAAATCCCGTCGGGCATCCGGAGCAGGCTCTGTCCGACGGTCTGCGCGTGGTAGCTCCGACAGGCGGCAATCTGCATGGGCATCCCCTTGTTTGGGTGGTCTTGGCGCTCGGGTCAGCCTTTCGCGACCTGGGCCTGGAGCGCGTGCACACGCGCCAGGGCGTCGGCGGGCAAGGGGCCGCGATTGGCGCAGGCGACGGCGTACTCGAGCTGGTCGAGGCTCGAGATGCCGACCAGGGCCGTCGAGATCTCTGGCTGGCTCAGGGCAAAGCGTATGGCGGCCTCCACCAGGCTGCTGACGATGCCCTCCTCGACGAGGAAAGTAAACCGCCCGCCGCGGGCGACGTCGGCGGCGTAGTCCGGTTCCGTGGCGATGGGATTCACCGACTTTGCGGCGACCGGGTGCCGGTCAGCCGTCCCGCTCAGCGCTCCACCGGCCAGGATGCGGATCGCGATGACCCCCATCTGTCCGTCGGCTGCCCGATCGACGAGCTGGCGGTAGTCCTGAAAAGGGAAGCCCGGCGATGCCGGTCGCCCTGCGCTGGGGTTGAGCAGGTTGTAAACGACCTGGACCGTGTGGAGGCCTCCGGCGGCGACCGCCTCGTGCAGCGCGTCCGTCTCGCCCAGACCCGTGATCCCCCAGAAGCGCACCTTTCCCTGCCGCTCCAGCGATTGAAAGGCATGGAGCACGGCGGCCAGATCCTTGGCGCTCACGGGGGCCCAGTCGGGCCGGCCGTGGGGCATCAGCGGGTTGTGGAGCTGGATCAGATCCACGCGCTCGCGCCCGAGGCGTCTCAGGCTCGCTTCCACCGACAAGGCGACCGCGGCTTCGATGCGGTCCCTGTCCGCCGGGCCGAGAAGCACCTTGGTGCCCACCAGCACCTCCGCCCGCAGCTCGCGGAGCACCGCGCCGAGGTTGACCTCGGACTGTCCGTCCCCGTACAGCGACGCCGTGTCGAAGTAGCTCACACCCGACTCGATGGCGCGGCCCACCACGCGACGCATCATGGGGTACTCGCCGCGCACCAGGAGCCCCCCGATGCTCCCGCAGCCGAAACCGAGCTGCGATACTTCCAGACCCGTTCGTCCCAACGGTCTACACTTCATGCTGACCCCCGAAGGGAAGGGTGTTGTTCGCGGTGCCTCCTGGCTGCCCCTGCCGCCCGGAATGAATTGGCGCGAGGACCCTTGATAACCAGAAGCGCGACGGACGGCCACAAATCCTAGGCACATGCCCACCACGAATCAAGGGATTTCTTCCGCCGGTTAGCGCCCGGTGGGCGGCTTCCCCCCTTTCATTCTTGGCCTCCTTCCAGGAGGTCCACGAGTCCCGCCGGGCTGGTAAGCTCGGCCCAGGTCCCGACCTGGCGCACCTGGGTCAGGAAATGGACCACTTCGGCCTCGGCCTTTGGCCACAGGGCGGCGACAAACCGGACACCCGCCGCCCGCGCGGCCTGCGCATCGACCACGGAGTCGCCCACGTAGACGATCGCCTCGGCCGGGCTCTCCAGACGCGTGAGGGCAAGGGAGAGCCCCTCGGCGTCAGGTTTCGCCCTGGCAACCTCCTCGTCCGTCACCAGGACATCGAATTCCCCAAGGTCGGCTGCCTCGGCCGTGATCTCCCAGGCGCCGCGGCTCTTGCCCGTGACGATGCCGAGGCGGAAGCCCAGATCGCGCAGGCTCGTGAGCATCTGCCGGACGCCGGGATACACGCCCCCGAAGCGAGTGGGGTGAAGGCATCGGTAGTGACCGAGGAAGTCACGCTGCGCGGTCACGGCCTCACCCGGGCCCAGGGCCCCTCGCAGGAGGCGAAGCTCCGAGATGGGACGGAGTGCGATCAGCTCATCCAGGGTCAGCCGGCGTCCCACGTGGGGCGCCAGCGTGCGGGTATAGGCCTCGACGTACAGGTCCCAGGTGTCCACCAGGGTGCCATCGAGGTCGAACAGGACGCCTCGGATCATGCGGGGTCATCCCGGCAAGGCGATTGCCGGCTACCGGCGCTTTCGTCCGGCTACCCGGAGCATGGCGTCCAGGCTGCGGTCCACATCCGCCTCCGTCGTGGCCCAGGACGACACGCTGATCCGCATGGCGGTCTGTCCCTGCCACACGGTGCTGCCGCACCAGCAGGTCCCCTCGACCTGGAGATCCTGGATCACGCGACGCGTCGTGTCCACATCCCCGAACGACACCAGGACCTGATTGAGGACCACCTCGTTGAGGACGGGGTAGCCGGCTGCCGTCAGCCCTTCCGCGAAGCGTCTGGCATGGCGGCAGGTCCGCTCGATCAGGTCGGCCAATCCCGAGCGTCCCAGGGAATGGAGGGCCGCCCAGACCTCGACGCCGCGGGCGCGTCTTGAAAGCTCTGGGGTGAAGTCGGAAGGGTTTCGCTCCGCACTGGCCGTGGGCAGGTAGTCGGCCGTGATGGACATCGCCGCCCTGAGCGACTCCGCGTCGCGCGCGAAGGCCAACCCGGAGTCGTAGGGCACGTTGAGCCACTTGTGCGCGTCGGTGGCCCAGGAGTCTGCGTCCTCGATGCCGGCCGCGAGGTGGGAGCGCGACGGCGCGGTCTTGGCCCAGAGTCCGAAGGCCCCATCCACATGCACCCACCCCTCCGCGGCGTGCACCCGTTGGCAGATCTCCCCGATGGGGTCGAAGGCGCCCGTGTTGACGTTTCCGGCCTGGGTACACACGATGCTCGGCTTCCGCAGTGCGGGCAGCGCGTCGGGACGCATGCGTCCCTGGGAGTCGACGGGAACCCTCACGACCCGCGTCCGCCCCAGACCCAGCAGGCCCAGGGACTTCAGCAGGGTGGGGTGCGCCTCGTCACCGACGACCACCGTGATGGGTGGTCCGCCGCTCAAGCCATTGGCCTCCACGTCCCAGCCGACATCGGCCAGGACCACGTGGCGCGCCGCCGCCAGGGCGGTGAGGTTGGCCACGGTTGCCCCGGTCACGAACGCGCCGCCGCACCCCGGGGGCAAGCCGAAGATGTCGAGCAGCCAGCCCAGGGCCACCTGCTCCAGGAGGGCGGTCGCTGGAGTCACCCTGTAGAGAGCGGTGTTCTGGTCCCAGGCCCCCGCGAGCCAGTTGGCCGCCAATGCCGCAGGCAGCGATCCCCCCACGACAAAACCGAAGAAGCGCGGGCCGGCCATCGCCATGGTGGCAGGCGAGCCAACCTCGCTCAGCCGTCGCAGGACGACTTCGGGGTCGGTCGGCCCATCAGGCAGGCCCTCCCGGAACGTCTCGAGGCGTGCGACGGCATCGGCGGTGGGGGCGACGCTCCGGCTGTCCAGCTTCTCCAGGTAGGCGATCGCGTGTTCCGCCGCCGTCTCCAGAACCTTCCGCATGCCCCTCTCCATTCTTCCACGATCGGGCGGTTTGCCCCACTCACCGCCGGATTCACCCTGGTGCCGATGGGGGTGGGGAATCAGCGGATCCATGCCGAGAAGTCCTGGCAGAACCGCTCCAAGGTGAGCGGCACGATCCGGGGATCGGCAGCCGCCTCCTCCCGGTCGGTCGGCATCAGGTAGCCCCAGGTCGCCAGATGCAACCGGACGGCCGAGAGGCCCGCCTGTGCTTCCACTGACTGCAAGGTCTTCAGACGATCCTCGACGAACCAGATGTCGGCGTATTCTGCGGCCTGCCCCTGGCGCAGCGCGTGAAGGAGGTCCGGCTTCGGCTGCGCCTGCTCCTTGCCCCAGACCTGGGCGGACGGGAGCGTCACCCCGTGCATCTCCAGGAGGGTCTTGGCGAAGCGACCCTCTTTGGTTGTGAGGACGAAGACCTGCACCCCCTCTCGCAGGATGTCCCGCAGGCGGTCGGCCATGCCGGGATAGAGCCGCTGGTCCTGGAGCCAATCGGTGAGGCCCGCCCGGATCGCCCTGTCCCGGACGGCATCGAATCGGGCGGCCAGGGTGTCCGGGGTCAGGTGATGCTTCGCCAGGATCGCGGCTCGCCACGTCGTCTGGAATCCCTCGCGGAGGGCGGCCTCGGGGACACCATCCAGGATGGCCAGGAGGAGGGCGGGAAACTCCCAGCCGGATTCCAGGACCGGGCGCAGGCGGACGAAGACCGCCCCGGCCTCCGGCGGCGGGTTCGGCCCCCCCTCCCCGCGGATCTCGCGGCACACCTGCCACGCCGAGCGCAGCCCCTCGGAGACGGTGTTGCAGATCACTCCATCGAAATCCAGCGCCAAGATCTTCGGGGCCCTCCGAGAGGCCTTGGGGGATTCGGCCCTTCGGGCGCGAGACGATTCGGGAGCCCCCGAATCGCCGTCCCCCCGAGCGACTGAACACTCTTCCCTCACTTCACCGCCGTCCGAAACATCGTGAGCAGCATCTTGAACCGCCCGCCGGCCCGGACGGCGTGGGGGACGTTGGCGGGCATCAGGACCAGTTCGCCCATCTTGACGCCGACCGGCTTGCCCCCGATGACCACGGTGGCGGCGCCGTCCAGCACCTGGACCAGGGCGTTGAACGGGGCGGTGTGCTCGCTCAACTCCTGTCCCTCGTCGAAGGCGAACAGGGTCAGGGTGCCGGTGTCGGTCTTGAGCAGCGTCCGGCTGACGATGGAGCCGGGCGCGTACTGCACCGCCGAGGTGAGGTCCATCGGCTCTGCCGGGGGCAAGCCGCCTTGGGGGGTGCTGGTGGTGGCCATTCCGGAATGCCTCCTCTTCAGGCTGCTGAAAACGGCCCATCTGCGGCGTTGGCGCGCTCGCGCGGCGCTGCAACGTACATGCTAAGTACGCCTCGCGCCTCGCCTCGCACGCCGCCTTGCATCTGGGCCTTTTTGAGCAGCCTGGGCGGAATCGAGTTCTTCAGCAGGCTGCTAAGCCAAGGGGAGAGCTGTGTCGTGTGCCGTCTCCTGGCGGTGACCGCTACACGCCGTGCTGTCCGGTCAAGCGCCCCCGGTAATACTCATAGTCGGGCACCAGCCGGTCGTATTCCCCGGACATCAATGGCGAGGAGATCATGAAATCGGCCGAGGCCCGGTTGCAGGCGATCGGGATATTCCAGACCACCGCAATTCGCAGCAGGGCCTTCACGTCCGGGTCATGCGGGGCGGGCTCCAGCGGGTCCCAGAAAAAAATCAGGAAGTCGAGTTCTCCCTCGGCGATCTTTGCGCCGATCTGCAGGTCGCCGCCCAGCGGCCCGCTCTGGAGCTTGAGGACCTCACGGTCCAGCTCCTTCTCCAGCAGCGAGCCGGTGGTGCCGGTGGCATACACTTCGTGTTCCGCCAAGAGATCCCGGTTGAACTTCGCCCAATCCAGCAGATCGCGCTTCTTGTTGTCATGCGCGACCAGGGCGATCTTCTTCTTCCGTCCGATCGGCACTTGAATGTGTTCCATCCAGCCCCCCGCCTCCTTCTATCTTGCCATCCGGCCGCCGGGCATTGCGGCGATCCCCCCCCGGCAGGCCGTGCCTGCCGGGGGAAAGGCGCCAGCCGCCATGCGCCCGGCTCGCCGCGCCCGAAGCGAGCGCTCAGGGCAAGTCGGCGAAGATCTTCTTGTATTCGGGCTCGGTGAAGGCTCGGAAGTGCTCGGTGTGGATATTCCCTTTGGAGGAAACAGTCAAGGCGATGTGCGCCATGACCTCGTCGTTCGGCGCCTCGACGACGGCGACCGCATCGTATTGCCCCATCGTCACGTAGAACGCCTTGACCTCTCCCCCGTGGGCCTTGAAGGCTTGCCTGGCGGCGTCGAACCGGGCGGGAAACTCCTTGATGTTCTCCATACCCTTTTGCGTGAAGCGGAGCAATCCGATGTAGGTGGGCATTGGTCTTCCTCCCTGTTCAGCGGGTTGTGGGCGCTTCTTTCGAGGCGCTGTGCCTGGGGCATGCATCGAGACTGCGACCCCGGGTTCATCGCTTCAGACAGCCGGCCTGTGGCCGAAGTACCGGGCCGACCGGTCGGGCAGCCATGGATCGTCCCGCAGAAGCCGGGCGAGGTTGTCCCGGACCGTCCGGATAATATCCTCACTGGTCGTGTTTCTCAACCCCGCGAGCCTGTCCACGACCTCTCGGATCCGAACCGGCATCCCCAGAACGCCGGTCAGCCACTGGAGCCCGTCGGGATTGTCCGTCTCCGTCAGGAGTTGCCCCGAGGGGATCGCCCGCGCGATGGCCTGGATGTGCGGCGAGAACAGGACTTCCACGCCGATGGTGAAGAAGATCCCTCGCTCGACCATCGCGTGCAGCGTCTCGAGAGGTCCCGAGTACCAGTGGACGATCGCCCGGCGGATGCCGTAGCCGGCGAGGAGGTCCAGAATCTCCGCTTCTGCCCCGCTGGTGTGCAGGTTGACGAGCTTGTCCTGCTCCGCCGCAGCGACCAGGAAGACCTCGAAGACCTTCCGCTGGGCAGGGTACTGCGACGCGTCCCGGATGAAGCGGCAGTCGAGTCCCACTTCTCCCAGGAGCGGACTTCGCGAGATCGCCTGGCGGATCTCAGTCAAGCGGTCGGCGTAGGCTGGGGCGTTCCACGGGTGGATGCCGAATGTCGGCAGGACCAGGTCGCACTTCGCGGCGATCTGCAGGGTGCGCTGGTACGAGGGGAGGTCCATGGCCGTGCTGATGGTGAAGATCTGCTTCTCCACGATCTCTTCCAGCGCAGACCCCAGCACGTCGTGGCGGTACCGATCCAGGTGCGCGTGGGCATCGATCAGCATGGCGTGCCCCGTATGGCCCCACCCCGTTCACGTTGGCGGGTCACCTTCACGCGCCACCGCGCCGCCGCCGCATAGCCGCGGTGAATTCCTCGGAGTGTCCGCGCGGGATGCTCAGGGATTGCCAGCCGGCGCCGGCGAAATGCTTCGCCAGGAGCACGATCTGCCCCACGTGGTACGCGTAGTGCGTGAGCTGGCGGTTGATCGCCTGCATGACCGA
Source organism: Methylomirabilis sp. (SeqCode) (assembly GCA_035455275.1). Taxonomy (GTDB): domain Bacteria; phylum Methylomirabilota; class Methylomirabilia; order Methylomirabilales; family 2-02-FULL-66-22; genus 2-02-FULL-66-22. The sequence continues at coordinate 18,773 of DATIFO010000101.1, forward strand.
GTGCGGCTCCCCCCGGATGAGCACGATCCGGCTCAGGTCGGACGCGGCCAGCGGGGAGAGGGCGCCGAACAGGCAGCGCCAGCCGGCCTCCCAGTGCTCGAGCAGGCTTTCCTTCGTATCGGCCGCGTCACTGGCGAACTCCTGGTCACGCTGCCGGCCGGGCTTTTCCCCGTCCGAGGTGAGGAAGTCCGTCCAGCGGGATCGCATGTTGCCGGCCAGGTGCTTCATGATGGCGGCGATGGAATTGGACTCCGCGTCCAGCGTGGCGAAGAGCGAACCGGGGTCGACTTGCAGGATGGCCTTCTCGGCCAGCTCCTTCAGCTTGCGGAACTGCTGGATGGCGTCATCGAGATAGGCTGCTGGCTGCATTCGAGGCTCCGCGTTCCCGGGCGGGACACCCATGCGATCCGACGCCCCAGGCGCATCAGGTGAGGGACCGGTGACTGCGGATCCAGGCATCACCGTCTCCCAGGCGGGTTCCCGAGGCCTTGGATCGTCACGGGCCCGTTCGGGCCAGCCGCTTCAGGAGCTGGATCTGGCCTGCGTGGTACACGTCGTGGGCGGCAATGCCGGAGATGAGGGTCAGGTTGCTCACCTTGCTGCCGGGCGGGATCGCCTGCAGATCCCTCGATCCGAGCGCGGCGACGGCGGCCCGCATCTGCCGGTGCATGTCCCCCAGCAGGGCCAGGTCGCCTCGCCACGCCTGCGGCGTCGGGGAGACCGGCCGGACGAACCAGTTGGATCCCGTGAGTGGAAACGACCCCTTCCGTTCACCACGCAATCGTCGCAGGACGATGTACTTCCAGTAGGCAGCGTGGACGACGATCTCCCAGATGTTGTGGCGTGCGGGCGCCGGCCTCCACGCTGCTTCCTGGACGTCCAGGCCCCGAACGGAGCCACGCAGGTTGGGACCGTGCCAGGCCTTCTTCTCGTACCCTTCATCCAGCATCCGGAGCAACAGGCCGATCTCGGGTGCGACCGCGCAAGGCTTCATTCGACTACACCTCCGATGTCGTTCCCTGTCCCGCGGGGGCCAGCCCTTTCCGACACTCCGTCCGAGCAGCATACCTGATTGCGACCACCGGCCTTGGCCCTGTACAGGGCCTGATCCGCGGCAGAGATGAGCCTTTCCGCCGACCCCGCCGCTTCCGGATAGGTTGCCACCCCGATGCTGGCCGTGAGGGTGACGGCCTGCCCCGAGGTCAGGAAGATCGGATGGGCGGCGATGATCTCGCGGATCCGTTCCGCCGTGGCGAGAGCGCCAGCACTCGAGGTTTCCGGGAGGATGAGGGCGAACTCTTCCCCGCCGTACCGGGTGACCAGGTCCACGGGTCGAACCTCTTGACGGATGAGGCCGGCGACGGCCCGCAGCGCCTCATCGCCTGCCAGGTGGCCGTGGGTGTCATTGATCGTCTTGAAGTGGTCGATGTCCAGCATGAGAAGCGAGAAGGGATGGGCATAGCGGCGAGACCGCTCCTCCTCCTCGGCGAGGCGGCTGTGGAAGACGCGGTAATTGTACAGCCCCGTGAGGGGGTCCTGGGTGGACAGCTCTTCGAGGATGGATTGGCTCTTGGCGAGTCGTTCCGCCATGACATTGAACGTCCGGCCCACCTGTCCCAGCTCGTCCCGGCTGAGCACATCCACCCGGTGGGAAAGATCCCCTGCACCGATCCGATCCGCCCCCTGTTCCAGGGCGTGGAGGGGCCGCAGGATGGAGCGGGCCAGGAGCGTGTCAACCAGGATGACCGCTGCCACGCCCAGCGCGAACACCGCCAGGATGATGAAGAGCACCCTTCGCCTGACGCGATGGGCCAGATCCAGCCGAGCATCCATCTCCCCCTGGGTCAACTCATGGACCTGGTTGAGCAGTCCCAGTGCCCTCTCGATGTGGGCATCCAGGCGGCTCAGATCCTGTGTCGCAGCCGTCTCCCACAGACGGCGCGAAGGGTCCAGGAGGCTTTCGCCGATGTCCTTGCTCCGCTGCCATTCCTCCTGGGCCGCCCGGACCAAGGCCCGTTCTTCCGCCAGGGCGAACGGGGCCATGGCGACCCCCCGGAAGAGACTGTCCGCCTCGCGGCTCGCCTGGAGGAAGCGGTGCCGCGCACCCGGGTCACCGGGGCCGTGCGTCAGGTAATCATGCATGCTGAGCGACACCCGCTGCACCTGGATATGGAGGCGGAGCACGAACGCCAGTTCTCTGGTCGCCTCCTCCACCACGTCATCGATGACGCTGATGGTGCTCTGCAGGGCGAGGAGGACCACCACGGCCAGCACCACCAGCGGCAGGAGCATCACTCCCATGGCCAGGAGGAACCGATTTCGCAGGGAGGACTGGAGGCATTGCGGCATCTTCATCCCGTCGCTCGCACCACCCAGGCACGGGGGTCGCCGAGCCCGACTATACCTGACGTGCTGCAATTGTCCAGCGTCCGCCCGGGCGAAGCGCCGACACAGGGGAGGCCCGCCAACCCGGTGCTCAGGGTGCCGAAGCGGACGTCTCCGGCCGACCCGCGAGTCCTCGAGGATCTGTTCGGGGATGCCGGCACCTCGTGCGGCGGCTCGGGACGGGACTCACTGCGCGCTGGGCTCGCGGTTCGTGGCGGCCGATGAGCAGAGGTCCTCGATGGCCTGCAGCAGGTCGTTCAGCCGGATGGGCTTGCCGAGGATGCGGTCCACCGAGCCGGCCCCGGGGCCGTCCGTTGTGGTCTCTTCGCCCCATCCGGTGAGGAGGATCACCGGCAGGCCGGGCGACTGCCTCTTGACGGCTCGGGCGACATCCCACCCCGTCACCTCCGGCATCCCGAGGTCTGTCACGACGACGTCGACCGGGCCGGCGCCGAATTGGGCCAGGCCGGCGGCGCCCCCATCGGCTTCGGACACCACGTGGCCGCTGGCCCGCAGGAGTCCGGCCAGGGTCGTCCGGACGGCCGGGTCGTCGTCGATCACCAGGAGCCGCCGGGGTACCGGGCGCGCCTGCCCCGGGACCGGGGTCTCCCCCACGTCCGGGGGGGCCACCTGGAAGCGCAGCCTGAAGCTCGTCCCGTGTCCCGGGGAGGACTGAACCTGAATGCTCCCCCCGTGTCGCTCCAGGATCGCGTAGGTCACGGACAGCCCCAGGCCGGTCCCGCGGCCGGCCTTGGTGGTGAAGAAGGGCTCGAAGATCCTTCCCTGCACCTCCTGCGACATCCCGATCCCGGTGTCGGTCACCGAGAGATCGACCCACTTCCCGTCGGAAGTCCCGCGGACCGTGAGGGTGCCCCCGTGCGGCATGGCATCGGTCGCGTTCAGGATGAGGTTGGTGAGGGCCTCGCGGATCTCCGGCGCGTTCCCCAGGATCGGGGGCAGGTCGGCAAGGTCGGTCTGGACCTGGATCAGCAGCCCATGCCGCTGGGGCTCGTCCTTCCAGCGGGGCCGGGTGATCTCCAGGGCCTCACGCACCAACCCGTCGAGCCGGACCGGGGTGAGGGTGCTGCGGGAGCGTTGGCGGGCGAAGTCCTGCAGGCGGCGGACGATGGCGGCGCAGTCACTGGCGGCCGTCTCCAGCGGCGTCAGCGCCTCCTCGACCTTCGGGTGGGCGACCAGGATCCGGAGCAGCTCTGCCTGCCCGAGGATGACCGCCAGCATGTTGTTGAGATCGTGCGCCACCCCCGCCGCCATCTGACCCAGCGCGCGGAGCTTCTCCGACCGAATCAGCTCGTCCTGGGTTTCCTGCAGGGCGCGGTACGACTGGTTCAACTCGGCAAACAGCCGGGCATTCTCGATGGCGATGGCCGCCTGTGCGGCGAACAACCTGAGGGTCTCCCGATCCTCCGGCGTGAACGGGCCGCCCGCCGCGTCCCGGTCGACGTCGATGACGCCGACGAGTCGGTCCCGGTACAGCAGGGGTTCGGCCAGGATGGCCGCCGTGGCGGTCCGCTCCAGGTACACCGGATGGGCGAGGGGTGATGCCCGGTACTCGTTGACGATCATGCCCTGACGCTCCTGCGCCACGCGTCCCGCCACCCCCTCCCCGAGCCGCAAGTGCAGCGCCTTTCGCCAGTCGTCGAGACCCGCCCAGGCGTGGGGGACCAACACCGTCGCGGCCTCGTCCCACAGGAGCACGGTTCCCGAGACGGCCCCGAGCAACTCGATGGCCCGCCGGATGATGAGGTCCAGGACCCCTGGCAGGCTGAGCTCCCGTGTGATCTCTTCACTGATGCTGCGGATCGCCTCCAGGTGCTCCGCGTGGCTGCGGAGGGCCGCGGCCGCGCGGGTTCGCTCCTTGAGTTCCCGCTGGGCCGCTTCGTAGAGACGGGCATTCTCGATGGCGATGGCCGCCTGGTCGGCGAAGGAGGTGAAATAGCCCAGTTCCTCCGGGGTGTACTCGCGGGGCTCGGTGGTGTTGAAGGTCAGGATGCCGACCACCTCCGCACGGCTCTTGATCGGGAGGCCGAGGTAGGTGACTATCCCGAGTTCCCGGTCCCGCTCGGCCATGACATTTCGCGGATCATGGGCACAGTCCGGGCTGAAGACCGGCTCCCCCTCGGTGGCCACGAGCCCGGACAAGCCGCTCCCCATGGGGAGCGGGAATCCGCCGGCCGTCATGCCCCCGAGCGCCCCGATCCGGAGCTGCTCGGCCTCCTTGTCCAGGAGGATCACCTTCACGTGGGGGGTCCCCGCGATATCGGCAGCCGCGGCGGCGATGCGCATCAGGATGGCCTGCAGGTCGAGGCCGCTCATGACCGAGCGGGTCACCCGCAGGAGCGCGTCCAGCTCCGCACCCTGGTGGACCGCGGCCGAGTGCAGCCGCGCATTCTCGATCGCGATGGCGGCGGGGGCGGCGAACAGACGGAGCAGTGCCCGATCATTCTCCGTGAACGGGCGGCCCGTGTCCCGGTTGTCCAGCAGGATGACCCCAACCAGTCGGCCCCGGTAGAGGAGGGGCTCTGCCAGGGCGGCGGTGACATTCGACCGTTCGAGGACCTGGGGATGGGCGAAGGGCCAGGCCTGGTAGTCGTTGACGATCATCCCCTCACGCCGCTCCGCGACCTGTCCCGCCAGGCCTTCACCGAGCCGGATGGTCAGCCTCGCCAGCGCGGGGTCCTCCGCACCGGACCAGGCTCTCTGTACGAGGAGCTGGGCCGGCTCCTCCCAGAGGAAGACCTTGACGGCCCCCCTCCCCACCAGGTCCGCGGCGCGCCGGCTGATCAGCTCCAGGACCCGGGCGAGGTCGAGTTCCCTGGCGATCTCGTCACTGACCGCGCGGACGGCCTCGAGCTGGCGAGTGCGCGTCGCCAGGTCCAGTTCCGCCCGCTTGCGGTCGGTGAGATCCGTGACAAAGGCAAAGTAGTACGGCGAGGCCTCCGCGCCCTCTCGAACGGGATGCAGCAGGAGTTCGACCGGGACGCGCGTCCCATCCTTCCGGAGGTACTCCTTCTCGTAGCGGACCGGGCGGCCGGTCCGGTGCAGGTCGGCCAGACGCTCCGCTTCGACCGCACGCCACTCCGGGGGCGTCAGGTCGCGGGACCAGTCCAGGGCCCGCAACTCGGCCTCGGAATACCCGACCAGGGTGCAGAATGCCGCGTTGCAGATGTCCATGCGACCATCGGGGTAGCCGACTCCAAACGCTTGCGAGCTCCGCTCCAGGACGTCGGCCAGGAAACGCGCCCGCGCCTCACTCTCGTGCCTGGCCGCCTCGGCCGTGGCTCGCTCCCGCCGCAGGGTCCGCTGCGTCAGGGCGGTCCGGACCGCCTCCCCCAGGCGGGCCAGTCGGTCCTTGAGGAGGTAGTCGCTCGCCCCGAGCCGCAGGCACTCCAGGGCCATGTCCTCGCTCACGGTGCCGGTGACGACGATCACGGGGATGTCCTGGGCGCGCTCGCGCAGCAGGTGAAGCGCCTGGCGGGCGGTGAAGTCCGGCAGCGTGTAATCGGCGAGGATGAGGTCGAGCGTGGGCTCCAGGTGGGCGCGGAAGTCCGCCTCGGTTTCCACCCGACGCCACTCGGGGGAATATCCGGCCTCCCGGAGGTGGTCGAGCATCAGCGCTGCCTCCGTCGGGCTGTCCTCGAGGATGAGAACCCGCAGAGGAGTGGTCAAGCTCCCCTCCCGGGTTGGGGGATCCCTTTCGTGAAGGTGAACCTGTGGTTCTCGAAGAGCCGGAAAGCCTCCCTCGACACCCCGTGGAGGGACACGGCGAGGGTATGAATGTCCTTGGGCTGTGCTCCCTCCCATCGGTCGAGGCAGTCCACGGCGTGTCCGGCGGACACCAGGGTCGAGATGACCTCGTACAGGTACTTGGTAGCCTCCAGTGCGTCTTGGTCCTCTGGATACCACTCCTCGGGTTCACCAAAGCCCAACTCGGTGGACACGAGATGGCGGAACGTGCAACTGCACCCGGTCCTGGAGCCGACGTACCACCTGTTCGTGAATCCGAGAAGCCTGACCACGGGGTCTTGCCTCTCGCCATTCAGTCGCTCCAGTCGAACAAGGTCCGTGGTGCGCACGCTGAGATCTGCGGGGCTGTCTGTCGAGAGGTATACGCTGTAACACATCGTCCGGTGACCCGCCCCTCCCCGCGGCAATCGGCGGCCCAGCGCCGCGCGCAACGAGGCCGCGGAAGCTCCCTGCGCCATCGCCGCCGGAAGCAATCCCGCCTAACCAGTGCTCTGACCGCTCTCGTACGAGATGAACTCCATGAGGGAGCCGTCCGGATCACGAAAGTACACGCTGTTTCCTTTGCCCCTCGCTCCCGTCCTGGCGAGCGGTCCGGCCTCGAGGCGAACGTGGTGAGCCCTCAGATGCTCGATCGCCTCTTCTATCGGTCCGGGCCAATCAAAGCAGAGGTCGCTCCCGCCAGCCGGAACCGGAAGGCGGGCGTTCGGGTCGCCAGGAACCCCGGGGCCGTGAACGTTCAACTGCTGGCCGCCAAATCGATATGCCCATCCTTTTCCGGCCGGAACAAGCTCTGCGCCAAGGACGTCCCGGTAGAACCGATTTGAGCGCTCCCATTCGGACACGGCTATCACGCAGTGGTCGAGCTTCACGTGCTTCATGGCGTATTCCTCTGCGCAACACTCCGGCTCACCCGCGCCGGGACCGACCGGATGAAGCCCTCGAAGAGGGCCGGGGAGGACGGGTCGTCGGCGTCGGTGTCACGCCTCGGCCCATCGGCTCCGGGGGCCGGATCGCTTTTCGTGATCTTCGAAGAGGAATGCTCGGGCGGCGGCGGCTGCCTGGGCTCCATCACTATAGCCTGCGCAGGATCCCGACGACCTTGCCCAGGATCTGAAAGCTCTTCTCGCCCTTCCGGACGTGGAGCGGGGGCATGGCGGGGTTCTCGGGTTGGAGCACGATGGTGTCCGGCTTGAAGAAGATGCGCTTGATGGTGGCCTCGTCGTTGAGCATGGCCACGACGATGTCGCCGCTATCCGCGGTGGATTGGCGGCGGACCAGGGCCTGGTCCCCGGGGAGGATGTGGGCGCCGATCATGCTCTCGCCCTGCACCTTGAGGAGAAACGCCTCGTCGCCGTTCACCCACTCGCGGGGCACAACCGAGGTGCCCTCCAGATTTTGCTCGGACAAGAGGGGCTCACCGGCCGCGACCCGGCCGAGGATCGGCAGCTCGCGGTACGGCACCAGGGATCTGTCGGAGGGTGGGAGAGCGGAGGCGGGAGGGGTGTCCAGGAGCTGGAGCGAGCGGGACTTCGCGGCCTCGCGCCGGAGGTAGCCCTTGCGTTCCAGCGCCTTCAGGTGATCGAAGACGCTCCGCGGGACGAAGCCGAAGTGCGCTCCGATCTCCCGGACCGTGGGCGGATACCCGGCTTTCACCATGAATTGGCGGATGAATTCCAGGATCTCGCGCTGCCTGGCGGTCAGTGGAGGACGCATGGCCCATACCTCGGATGGAGGCGAGAGACTCCTGCAAGACGGGTCGAGTTCCCTCGCGGCCGGACGGGTCCCGCAGACTCGATTCCAGAAGGACACGGAAGTGCTTACCATACGTGTGTATGGTGAGTCAAGAAGATTCCAGGACCCGCGGCTGGCAAGGACGGGGAAGGCGAAAGCAGAATCGCTCTTGGGCTGGGAAGAGGGGCTTGACAGGCTCGTCGGGACTCGATAGGTTCCGTCCGGACAGTCAGTCTCCAGATGCGATGCGGGAGGGACAGGAGGGAATCATGAAGCCACAGGGAAAGGGCAATCTCGGTCCCCACAGCGAGATGACGCGACGCGATCTGCTCCGGTTGGGTGCCGGGGCCACGGTCGCGTCGGCCGTCGGCCCGTTCGTCATGCGGGTGGCCGGCGCCGCGGACGCCTTCAGCTGGCAGCGGTTCAAGGGGAGCAGGCTCTTCATCCAGTTCACCAAGAACCCCTGGTCCGACACCATGGAGAAGCTGTTGCCGGAGTTCGAGAAGCAGACCGGCATCAAGGTCGAGTTCTCCGATCTGCCGGAGATCCAGGCCAGGCAGAAGCTGACGGTCGAGTTCACGGCCGGCTCGGGGGGTATCGACGTCTGGTACACCAGCATGCACGTGGAGAAGCGCCGGTTCTGGAGGTCGGGATGGTACCTCGACCTCAGCAAGTTCCTGAAGGACCCGACCATGACCGCGCCGGACTACGATTGGAACGACATGGCGGCGGGTGCCAAGTCGATCGCGACTCAGCCGGATGGCAGCATCTCCGGCCTTCCGGCGTTCGTGGACCCCTGGATCATGTTCTACCGAAAGGATCTCTTCCAGCAGAAGGGCCTCAAGCCGCCCAAGACCCTGGCAGAGATGGAAGAGTTCTCGCAGAAGTTTCACAATGCGCCGAACCTCTATGGTTTTGTCGCGCGGGGCCTCAAGAACGCCAACGCCCCCGCCTGGGACTGGGTCCTGTTCAGCATGGGCGGGAACTTCCTGACCAAGGACGGCAAGGCGTCCATCGATACGCCCGAGGCGGTCAAGGCGATGGATTACTACGCCGGCATCCTCCGCCGCTTTGCCCCACCCGGCGTGGTGAACTTCAACTGGTACGAGTGCAGCAGCGCCTTCATGCAGGGACAGGTGGCCATGTACTTCGACGGCGTGAACTTCGCCAGCCAGTTCGAGGACAAGGAGAAGTCCAGGATCGTCGGCAAGGCCGGCTACGCCGTGTTGCCCGCGGGGCCCGCCGGCCATTTCTCGCCGATCTTCGGCAACGCCGTGGCCGTCAGCTCTCAGAGCAAGAATCCGGGGCCGGCCTACTTCTTCGCTCAGTGGGCCACCAGCAAGCAGAGCGCCATCAAGGAGCTGCTGGCAGGAACGGGGAGCGCCCGGACCTCCGTCTGGAACGATCCCGAGGTGAAGGCCAAGGCCAAGATGCCCCCCGACTGGTCGCAGGCCTACGTGGACAGCCTGAAGATCGGCCGGCTGGGCCTGCCCGAGATCGTGGGCGTCACCGAGTACCGGGACATCATCGGCGTGGCCATCCAGAAGGCCATCGAGGGGGCCAAGTCGGCCGACGTGCTGGCCCAGGCCCAGAAGGAGTTCCAGGAGGTCCTGGACAAGACCGAGAGGTAGCGGAGGCATTCACGTCGCGCGGCCCCTCGGCAGCGCGACCCCCCAACGGGAGGAGTCGACCATGAAGCCACGCGCACGGCAAGGAAGCAGCACGGTGACCCGTCGAGAGGTGCTTCGCCTGGGGGCCGCGGCCGCGGTCGGGGCGGCTGTGGGCCCGTTCGTCGTCACGCCAGGCCACGGCCAGACCTTCAACTGGCAGCGCTTCAAGGGGAAGGAACTGTTCTGCATCTTCTACAAGCACCCGTGGATCGATGAGATGGTCAAGTTCTTTCCCGAGTTCACGGACCTCACCGGGATCAAGATCAATCACGAGGTCCTGCCTGAGGTCCAGGGACGCCAGAAGCTGACGGTGGAGATGACTGGCGGTGGGGGCGGCCTGGATGCCTGGCACGCGAGCATGCACGTGGAGAAGCGCCGGTTCTGGAAGTCGGGGTGGTTCCAGCCCCTGAACAAGTTCCTGGAGGACAAGTCCCTGACCTCCCCGGACTTCGACTGGGCAGACATGACCGCGGGCGCGGTGGCGGCCGTGACGCAGCCGGACAAGAGCATCAGCGGGATTCCGACCTTCGTGGATCCCTTCGTCCTTTTCTACCGGAAGGACCTCTTCCAGCAGAAGGGATGGAAGGCCCCGCGCACCCTGGCGGAGCTGGAGGAACAGGTCCAGAAGCTCCACAACCCGCCCGGCATGTACGGCTTCGTGGCCCGGGGTCTGAAGAACGCCAACGCCACGCCCTGGGCCTGGGTGATCTACTCCATGGGCGCCGACTACCTGACCCAGGACAGGAAGTCCGCCATCAACACGCCGGCGTGGGTCAAGAGCATGGAGTGGTACGCCGGAATGCTCCGCCGCTTCGCCCCGCCGGGCGTGGTGAACTTCAACTGGTACGAGTGCAGCTCGGCGTTCATGCAGGGCCAGGTGGGGATCTATTACGACGGCGTGAACTTCGCCAACCAGTTCGAGGACAAGGAGAAGTCCAAGATCGTCGGCAAGGTGGGCTACGCCGTCCTGCCCGCCGGCCCGGCCGGCCACTTCGCGCCGACCTTCACCAATGCCATGGCCGTCAGCGCCCAGAGCAAGAACAAGGAGGCCGCCTACCTGTTCATCCAGTGGGCGACCACCAAGCAGATGTGCGCGCGGGAGCTGCTGGCGGGCGTGGGCGTCGGCCGGGTCTCGCCCTGGGACAATGCCGAGGTCAAGGCCAAGCCCAAGATGCCGGCTGACTGGTATACCGCCTACCTGGAGAGCCTGAAGATCGGCCGCGCGGGCCTGCCCGAGATCGTGGATGTCACCCAGTACCGGGACATCATCGGGGTGGCCATCCAGAAGGCCATCGAGGGGGCCAAGCCAGCGGACGTGATCGCCCAAGCCCACAAGGAGTATCAGGAGATGTTGGACAAGACGGAGAAGTAGCTCGGTCGGTCACCCGGCAGAGCCTGGCCCCCCGACCGGGTTTCCGGTGGCGGGGCCAGGCACTTCATCTTCGCAGGGAGAAGGACCCTCCGCAATGTCACATCGCACCGAGATTGTTGATGGGTCCCCTGCGGGGGTCGCGTTGCCGCTGGGCACCCGCCTCTCGCGGTTTTCCCATCGCTACGCGCGCTACGTCTTCCCCGCGCCGGCCTTCCTGGTGGTCGGCCTGATCATCGTCTACCCGGTGTTCTACACGGGCTGGATGAGCCTGCAGGAGTGGTTCGCCTCCAGCCTGACACTGCCCAAGTTCATCGGCATCGCCAACTACCAGAAGATCCTGACGGGCGATCCCCGGTTCCGCGAGGCCTTCTTCCGGACCATCTACTTCACCATCATCGCCGTGTCCGCAGAGACGGCCATGGGTGTGGCCATGGCCCTCCTCTTCAACCGGGAGTTCTGGGGGCGGGGTCTGGTCCGGACGCTGTCCATCCTCCCCATGATGGCCACGCCGACCGCCATCTCCCTGGTGTTCGTCATGATGTACCATCCGACGCTGGGGGTGATGAACTACCTGGTGAGCCTCCTGGGCCTCTCCCCGTTCAAGTGGACCTACAGCAGCCAGACGGCCCTGTACGCGATCGCCCTGGTGGACGTGTGGGAGTGGACCCCCCTCATCATGCTGATCGCGCTGGCCGGCCTGGCGGCCCTCCCCAAGGAGCCGTACGAATCCGCGCTCATCGACGGCGCCAGTCCGTTTCAGTGCTTCTGGCTCATCACGCTTCCCCTGCTGCGGCCGACCTTGGTCGTGGCCATCCTGTTCCGGGCCATCGATGCCCTGAAGACCTTCGACATCATCTTCGTCATGACGCAGGGGGGGCCCTCGAACGCCTCCGAGACCATCAACATCCTGCTGTTCAACCAGGCGTTCTCGTACTTCAACATGGGCTACGCCTCTTCCATGGCGGTGGCCCTGTTCGCCATCGTCATGGGGGCGTCGCTGATCCTCATGAAGGTCCGGAGGGTGGGATGGTAGGCAGCAAGGGTGTGAGGAAGCTCGCGACCAGGACCGGGTTCTACGCACTGGTCATCCTCTTCATGCTCCCCACGGTGTTCGTCTTCTACTGGATGATCACGCTTTCCCTGAAGCCCCAGGTGGAGGCGACAGCCTTTCCCCCGAGCTTCTTCTGGTTCAAGGTGACCTTCAAGGGGTATGTGGACGTCTTCGCCAAGAACCCGTTCCTGCTCTACACCTGGAATAGCCTGGTGGTGGCCGCCGGGTGCACGCTCCTGGCGCTCATCCTGGGGCTCCCCTGCGCCTACAGCATCGCCCACTGGCGCCAGCGGGGGCTCGCCCTCACCGTGCTGGTGGCCCGCATCATCCCGGGGATCAGCTACCTCATCCCCTGGTATATCCTCTTCCGGAACCTGAAGATGGTGGACACCTACCAGGCCCTCATCCTCACGCATCTGGTGGTGGGCCTTCCCATCGTCATCTGGGTCATGATCGGCTTCTTCGAGGACGTCCCGGCCGAGCTGCGGGAGGCTGCCCTCATCGACGGCTGCACCGACTACGGCGCCTTCTGGCGGGTGGCCGTGCCCCTGGTGAAGCCGGGGGTCGTGGCCACGGCCATCCTGAGCTTCATCTTCTCCTGGAACAACTTCCTGTTCTCGGTGATCCTGGCGGGCCGGAACACCCGGACGCTGCCCATCGCGGTCTTCAACATGATCGGCTACGAGGAGATCAACTGGGGCCCCCTGGCCGCCGCCGCCACCCTGATCACCCTGCCGGTGCTGATCCTCACCCTCATCATCCAGCGCCACATCGTGACGGGCCTCACGTTCGGGGCGGTGAAAGGATAGGGACCGCCGTTGGCCATCAGCCGCTAGCCGTTGGATCGCCGGCCGTTCGGGTTGCGCGCTCGGTGTTCCCCGTGTACGATGCGGGTGGACGCGAGCCAAGGCGAACGAGAGACAGCCGGTGCTCGCGGCAAAGCCTTTCACACAGGCCCTCCCCTGGTGAAATCCCCCCTGGCTCCCCTTTGGCAAAGGGGGGGCGGGGGGATTTGTCCTGACGGCGGCGTCGAGTCGTGAGGGAAGGTGAACGGTCTTGGAGCTGGTGGCTGACGGCCAAAGGCTGACGGCTATCCTATGACATTCCGCGAATGGTGGGACGGGTGGGTGCTTTGGTTCCGGGGCTTCCTGTACGGCATGGCCCTGTACGACGGGGTCATGATGTTCCGGAAGCAGCGGGCGGACATGGAGCATCTCTTCGTTCTCATCGTGTTCGGCGACCTCGTCGGGGTCCCGGTCATTCCGCCGTATTACACCCTGCGGCTCCTCCCGTACATCGTTCCGGCCATAAGCAACTGGAAGCGACGATTGCTCCGCGAGAGGGACCTGACCGACCTTGCGGGTGCCGGATGATGCGAATTCACCTCACCCATTCCTCATTTCACCAATTTTCGAAGTCGCCGGCCCCCGGCCCCCACCCTGGCCTCTCGGGGGGGTCATGCCGATGACGCTTCCCTGGCCCACGGGGACCAATCTCGCCATCGGGCTCGCCGCGTTCCTGCTGCTCTGGTATGTCATCGGCGGCCTGATCAACCGCCGGCGTGCCGGCGCGATCGTGCGGCAGGTCCGGGACTCCATCCAGCCCTTCGGCGGCACGGCCACTATTCGCTGGATCGGACGGAATGCCTTTCGGATCGAGGTGGAGCAGCCGGCGGCGCCCTTTCTCCGGCTGAGCATCAGCGGCCTGCTGGAGCCTCGCGAGACCTTCTTCCTGTGGCTGGTGTGGCGGTTCGGGGGGCGGCAGGACTGGCTGATGATCCGGGCCAGCCTGACCGGTCCGGTGGGTCCGGCCTTCGAAGTCTACCACCCGCGCCGACGGGGCACGGCGGATGTGATCCGGGCGGTCCGGTCAGAGGGCTGGCATGCGGAGGCGCTGCCCGGACACCCGGGACTGCTTCAGGCGGCGGCGGATGCCGACGGACGCGCCCTGGTGGGGGAGGTCATGGCCTCGCTCAGGGGTGTGACCGTCTGGCACGTCGGTCTCCAGCCCGCGGCCCCGCAGCTCACCGTCAGCCTGCCCGTCCCGACGACCGAGACGCGGTCGACCCTCCCGATCTTTGCCGCGCTGCCTCAGCTCGCCAAGACGGTCATCGCCCGCGGCCACAAGAGCTGATCTGTCGAGGAGTCCGGGAGCTTTCTGGGAGAAGGGTGCGCCGATGCAAGACCCCTTTCGGCTGGATGGGCGATTGGCCCTGGTCACGGGGGGAGGGACCGGCCTCGGTCATGGCGTCTGCCGGGCCATGACGGAGGCCGGCGCACGCATCGTCATGACGGGTCGGCGCGAGGACGTCCTGAAGGCGGCCTGCGAGCAGCTGGGGGGATCGTCGGCCTACCTTCGACACGACGTTGCGGATCTGCCGTCCATCCCGGGTCTGGTGGAACAGGTGGAGAGTCGATTCGGCCCGCTGGACATCCTGGTGAACAACGCCGGAAACCACCTGAAGAAGGGGGCGGTCGAGACCTCGGATGCGGAGTTCTCGACCGTGCTTCAGACGCACCTGTTTGGGGCGTACGCCCTGAGCCGCGAGTGCGGTCGGCGCATGCTGGCGCGGAAGCGTGGATCGATCCTGATGGTCGTCTCCATGGCCTCGCTTTTCGGCATCCCGATGGTCTCGGCCTACACTGCGGCCAAGGCCGCCCTGCTCGGGTTGACCCGGGCCCTCACCGTGGAGTTCTCGCCCCACGGCGTGCGCGTGAACGCCATCGCACCCGGCTGGTTCGACACGGAGTTGAACCGCCGGGCGTTCGAGGGGGATCCGGGTCGCCTCCAGAAGATCCTGTCGCGCACGCCTCTCGGGCGGGTCGGCGAAGCTCTGGATGTGGGCCACGCGGCGGTGTACCTGAGTTCTCCGGCGGCCAAGTTCGTCACGGGTGTCTGCCTGCCGGTGGATGGGGGGGCGAGTATCGGGTTCTGAAAACCGGCGGCCGTCGGCCTTCAGCCATCAGCCGGAAATGGAAGAGCGGCCCGCGAGGGCCGCTCTGATTCGTGGCCAAGCTCAGGAGATCGTCCGGTCAGCAGTTCATGGCCGTGGCCGTTCGCTTCAGCATCTCGACGCCGCGGATCTCGGTCTCGAAGAGGGGCAGCACCGCCCGCACCATGCCGGGGAAGCAGGTTTCAATCTCCTTCATGTAATTTGCCTGCATGCCCACGCGGTTGCGCACGAATTCCGGCGAGTCCGCCTTCACCTGCCGCTCGTCGATCAGCATGTTGACCACGACGCCCCCCACGGGGATCCCGAACTCCTTGAACCAGGCGATGAACCGCGTGATCACGGCGATGGGCAGGGCCTCGGGAAGCGTCACGAAGAAGAAGGCTGTCTTCTGGGCGTCGGTGAGCAGCTCCTTGGCGTGCCCCATCCGCGCCTGGAAGGAGAGGAGGTAGTCCATCAGCGGATCCTTCTCCTCCTTCTTCTTGCTGTAGGAGAGGACCTGCCGGAGGGACTGGGCCTCCTCCCGGCTCTTCATCATCTTCCCGACCCAGAGGGAATAGACCGAGGACATGCCCAGGAGGCGCCGGGCGTTGGCGGTGGGGGCGGTGTCGAAGACATAGGCCTCGTATTCGTCCTTGAACATGATGTCAATCATGTTCTCGAACATGGCCGATTCCTCGAAGGCCGGGTTCATGGTCGCCGACTCCACGAAGGCGTCCGCCTGCGTCCGGATCTCGGCGAACTTGAGGAACCAGCTCACCTTCTCCTTGATTTCCTTCTTGGACTTCTCGATGGTGTCCTTGGTGTCGATCTCGTACGCGAAGAGGTTCGGGACCCCGGTCACCGGGACCGCCTGCCCGAAGACGTTCTGATCCAGGAGTCCGCTCAGGCTGTGGACCGGATTGGTCGAGGCCAGGAGGGTCCGCTTCCCCTGGCGGGCGAGGGCCACCGCGGCGGCGCCCGCGAGCACTGTCTTGCCCACGCCACCCTTGCCGCCGAAGAAGCTGTACTTCAGGTTGGGATGCTTCTGGAGGAACACCAGCATGCTTTCCTGGACCAAGGGATGAGTCGGTGTCTGGGTCATGGAATCACGCTCCCGAAAAAATGACCAATGACCAATGACCAAGTCCCAATGGGACTGCGATCAGAAATCACAACCCGGGTCAGCGGCTCGGCCCGAACAATGCCTCGGCCATCTTCTCGATCATGGGCAAGCCGGTGATGTCGCGCTCGAATTCGGGAACCTGGGCCAGCACCTCGTTTCCGAACAGCTCCTGGATCTTCTTCAGGTGGCCCTTCTGCATCTGCAGCCGGTTCTTCAGGTACTCCGGGATGTTCTGAGTCGCAAGGCTTTCGGGGATGACCCGGTTCACGACATACCCGCTGAGCGGCACGTTGAACTTGGCGAAGAGCTGGGCCGCTTTTTGCGTGTCGATGAGGATCATCTCCTCCGGGATGATCACGAAGAAGAAGGCGGTCTTCTCCCGGTCGGTGAGGATGCTGCTGGAGGTGCCGATCCGGTGCTTGATGTACTGCAACTCCTTGAGGATCATGTCCTCCTCGACGGGCTTGTCCCGCTGGATGGCAGCGGCCATCTCCTCGTACTGCCGCATGTCCTCACGGAGCTTGGTGATGCGCTCGATCCACTCATCATAGACGCTGGCCATGGAGAGGTAATAGAGGGCGTGGCCCAGGGGGACCAGGTCGTAGATGTAATAGTCGTAGCTCCCGGCCACGACGATGTCCACGACCTCGTCGAAGATGGCGCTCTCCTCCATGGCGGGCTCGGCGGCAGCGGCCTGGATGTAGCTCTCGATCTCGTCCGGGATCTTGTCGAAGCCGTACATGTCGAAGATCTTCTTCCGGATCTCCTCCTGGTAGGCCTTGATCCGCTTGTCCGCGTCGATCTCCTGGGCGTAGAGATTGGGCATGATCTCCACGGCCCCCTTGCCGAAGATGTCGCGCTTGAAGATGTCGGAGAGGGAGGCTTGCGGATCCACGGAGAAGACCAGTACCCGGTGCCCCTGCTTGGCCAGGTAGTAGGCCGTGGCGGCCGAGAAGGTCGTCTTGCCCAGGCCGCCCTTGCCGCCGAACATGATGTAGCGACGGTTTGGATGCTCTTTGAAGATCCGGCCGAGTCCTGCGTCCATACCAGGTCCTTTCCGTCTGTGAGGATCGAGAGAAATCCGTTTGTCGGCTAGGAGCTCTACGCCAGGGCGTCCGTCAGGTCCTTTTCCCGGAGCATGCGACGCTTCCAGGTCGAGATCTGCGGCACCACGTAGGGCAGCAGGCGCAGAGAATAATACGGGGGCAGGATGGGAACCCCCAGGAGATCCCCCATGGTGATGAGGATGAAGAGGTGCTCCATGCTCCCCCGGGTCTTGAGGGCCTGGCGGGTCATCTCGTGGGCCGCCATGCCGTAGACGTAATCCTTGAACTTGGTCTTCAGGTTGCCGAAGAACCCCGGTGTTTCGTCAGGTTTCTCTTCATTCGCCATGATCGTCTCTTCCTTTCCGTTGGCCCGCTGGGGTGAAAAACAGACGCAGGCTAACGCGGAGGCAGGCCCCGTGTCAAGTGCCCTGTGCCCTTGGTTCGTTCGACCAAATCATTCCCGGTGGCCCGGGGCGGCGGGTGAGGCCAGGGGGGTTCCCGGGACGGGCAGCCGATTCAGCGCGTCGAGGAGCTGGCGTAAGCGGCCGACGTCGTACCGGTTGAAGTGGAGGACGAGCCGGGGCAGATCCGCCAGGGTGACCTCGCCTGCCTCCTCGGGCAGGGGCGGGCTCACGGTCATGGCGCCGCTCGCCAGGATGTCCCGGAATTCCCGGTTCAGGCGGTCCAGCTCCTCGCCGTCCGGCGCATGCTGAAGCCGGATCACGAGCCGGTCCCCCACATACCGGCTGGAGTGGTAGTTCCGGTAGAAGCCCGTGACCTCGGCGACGGCCTCCTCCAGGTGGTCGGTGACCCGGTACAAGGCGAGGTCCTGGGGGGAGATGAGCCGCCGGGCCAGCAGGACCCCCCGCACGTATTCGTCCCAGGCTCGCCAGTAATCCCCCCCCGGCCTGTCCACGCAGACCACGGGCAGGAGATGGCTCTTGCCGGTCTGCATCAGCGTCAGGGTCTCGAAGGCCTCGTCCATGGTCCCGAAGCCTCCGGGGAAGAGGGCGATGGCGTCGGTCTCCTTCACGAAGACCAGCTTCCGGGTGAAGAAATATCGGAACGTGATGAGCTTGGAGTCGTTCTGGATGTACTCGTTCGCCACCTGCTCGAACGGCAGGCGGATGTTCACGCCGAAGCTCTTGTCCCGCCCGGCGCCGCCCTGGCCGGCCTTCATGATGCCCTCGCCGGCCCCCGTGATCACCATCCAGCCCTGCCGGCTGACGGCCTGCGCGAAGGCCTGGGCCTGCTGGTATTCGGGCTGGTCCTCCGCAGTCCGGGCGGAGCCGAACATCGTGACCTTCCGGATGCCGCGGTAGGGGGAGAACATCTTGAAGGCATACACCAGCTCGCGGAGCGCGGCGTTCAGCATCTTCACATCCCCCCGGTCCGCCTGATGCTCGACGAGCCGGAGGACGCTCCCGATCATCTCCTGGAGGAACTCGGCGTGGGCCGAGCCCCCCGCCGCCTCCACGAGCCTGTGAACCAGCTCCCCGACCTCTCCGTTCCGGGGGGACGCCGGGGATCGGGGGAAGGGCTCCTGTCTCGATTCCATTGCCAACCTCGCGAGTTCCAACTCAGTGCAGGACGCGGTGCCCGAACAGTTCCAGGAACCGGGCGGCCGCCACCTCGACGCAGACCGTGGCAGCCGGGCGGAGCCGACTACGCCGCCGGAGATCGGCGACCGCCATGCCGGCGGTCAGCTCTCCCCGGCACTCGACGGCAAGATTCATGGGCTGGCCGCAAGCCAGGGAGGGATCGAGGACGATCCCGACAGCCAGCGGATCGTGGAGGAACATGCCGTCGAAGCCTTCCTGCTCCCGATGGAAGGCCATCGCCGCCGCGGTCATCGTCCGGATGAAGCCCCCGAGCCTGCCCCCGGCTTTGTCCACAACCTCCCGGCGGAGGATCACCTGCTCTGTCGCATCCAGGGGGACGAGCGTGGGATCCAGCCCCGCCCCGAGGACGATGGCCGCGGCCTCCGGGTCCACGCCGAAGTTGAACTCTGTCACGGGGCCGAGGTTGCCCGGGACCCGGACGGCACCCCCCATCACCGTGAGACCCTGGAGCCGGCGCATCGTCGCCCCGTCCCGCTGGATCGCCGTGGCGACATTCGTGAGCGGCCCCGTGGCGATCAGCGTCAACTCGTCGGGGAAGCGGCGGATCAGCTCCAAGAGGAATTCCGCCGCCCCCTCCGCGGCGCGCCGCGTCGGGACGGGGTAGGCATCACTGACGTTGCCCAGGCCGTCCGCGCCGTGCACCTCGCTTGCCGTGACCAGGGGCCGGGAGAGGGGCGCGGCCGCCCCCGTCACGACCGGGATCGCCGGGGCGTCGAGGACCTCCAGCACCAGGAGGGTGTTGGCCGTGGAGCGGGCCACGGGAGCGTTCCCGCACACGGTGGTGACGCCCACGACCTCCAGCTCCGGCGAGCGGAGCGCCAGCATCAGGGCCAGCGCATCGTCCACGCCGGTGTCCACGTCCAGGAGTACCCGTCGCCGCCCCGAGACGGCTTCAGCCCTCCCCATGGCCTCTCCACGGCGTCTCAGGAAATGTGGCGGAGCCGCCCGGTGGGACTTCACCGCTCCCCGGCAGACACCGGAGACGACTGTGCCGAGATGTCAAACGGTGAATCGGCGTAACGATGCCGCGTGGGAGCGTCGGGCGTGAGGGGGGGGAGCCGGGCCGGAGATCAGTTCCGCTCGATCGACTCCAGGGCGCGGGCCAGCTCCTCTTTGATCCGCATGTTGATCTTCAGCCGATTCAGGAGATCGGGCTGGTGCGTCCCCAGGTACTGCAGCAGCGCTGCGGCGTCCAGCGGGGCCGTGCGGGGCTGCGTATCGAGAATCCAGTCGGTCAGGGATTCCTTGTAGAGGCGGCGGACCTCGGAGTCCTGATAGATGATGTCAAGAATACGCTGGGCCAGAGGTTCGTCCACGAAAGCCTCCTCAAAATCACGCTGCAGACACTGCAAAATATAGCAGACAACCCCCCTTCTGACAAGATGGTGATTCAGCCTTTGTTCGCTTCCTCAGCCCTTTGGCCGTCCCCCTGCGGGTGGGGGGGCGGCCGTCCGGCCGGCCAGGAGGCGGCGCGCACGGGCGAAGATCCGGCGGAACATCTCGGAGGTGAGGCGGCCGGTTTGCGTGTTCTGCTGGCTCGGATGATAAGACGCCACCAGCCGGACCCCGCCGGGCAGCTCCGCCGTGGCGCCGTGGGCAAAGCGGGGCTTTTCGGCCGGCAACTGCCCGCCGGCCTCCACCCAGGCTTTGAGGAGGGCGTCGTACGCGATCCGGCCGAGGGCCACGACGACCCGCACCCGGTGGAGCAGGTGGAGCTCCTCCACGAGATAGGGCCGGCAGGCGGCGAGTTCCGGCGGGGTGGGCTTGTTCTGCGGGGGTGCGCAGCGGGCGGCGGCGGTGATGTAGCAATCCCGGAGCAGGAGGCCGTCCTCCCGATGGCGCGACCAGGGCTGATTGGCGAACCCTGCGCGGTGCAGGGCGGCGAACAGGAAATCACCGCTCCGGTCCCCCGTGAAGATGCGCCCGGTGCGGTTGCCGCCGTGCGCCGCAGGGGCCAGGCCGACGATCAGGAGGCGGGCGGCCGGGTCGCCAAACCCCGGGATCGGCTTCCCCCAGTATTCCTCGTCGCGATAGCGCCGCACCTTCGCCAGCGCCACGCGCTCCCGGTACGCCGCCAGGCGCGGGCACTTGCGGCACGCGATCACTTCCGCGTTCAGGCGGGTGAACGAGCCCATTGCCCCTCGTTTCTCGCTATCGCGCCTCCGCGCCCCTGCTCGGAAGGGCAGTCACAGGCCCCAGCTGAACGACCGCGTCGGGGTGACCTCGACGATCACCGTGTCCTTCTCCTCCAGCGCCGCGTAATCCTCGTACTGCGGGAAGCGCTGGTAGAGCAGCTTTCGGATCCGGCGGAAGGCCGGCCCGGCCTCGATCGTCCGGCCCGTTCCCCGGACCAGGACACCCTTCAGGCCGGACCACGCCTCGGTGTACTCATCAAAGGCCACGGCCACGTGGCGGGTGGCCTGGATGTTCTTGACCTTGACCGCGGTGGCCTCGGAGGCGAAGTAGATCCGATCCCCCTCCAGGATCGGGCAGACGGGCACGTTGTGGGGCACCCCCTTCCGGCTCACCGTGGCCACCCGGCAGACCCGCTGGAACGCCAGGAACTCTCGCTCGGCTTTCTTCAGTCGCATGCTCGCCTCCAGTCCGGATTCATCGGCCGCCTGTGGAAGCCCGGAGGAATTGCCGAGGGCGAAAATATACCCCATCTTCGGGCATTCGCCATGAGGAAAATACGCCTCGGCCCATGCCTTGACAGATGCCGGCAGCCCCCCGGCGGCCCCATAGCTTCGTCTCTCCAGGATCCCTATTCCTGTCTACAGGTATCGACAAGTAGAATTCGCAACTTGCTTGGCCGGGCGAAGTCTGATATGGCTCCGCCCAACTACCCGGATGCCCTCGGATGCCGCAGGACGCCTGAGGGCCATGGCATTGACCTGATACGGAGGGGGGACTCGTGGAACATGCTGACAGGCCGGCGCCGCAGAGGGGCGACAAGTCCGCCACGACCCACCAGGCGCGCAGATTCCTCTGGCTTCTCTGCCTGATGCTGCTAGCCTTGACCAGTCTGTCGCTGTACCTGGACTTACGGGGACTGGATGACCAGTACAAGGTCCTCGCCGCGGAAGTGGGCCGATCGTTTTTTCGGGCGATCGATGCCATGAGGGGATGGAACCTCGACCATGGCGGGATCTACATGCGGGTAGGGAAGGATATCCTTCCGAACCCCTACCTCCCCGACTCGCTGCAGGAAGTGACGACGACCCGGGGCGCCAGGCTGGCCATGATCAACCACGCGCAGATGACGCGGTTGCTCTCGGAGCTTCTCACCCAGGAGAGGGGTATTCACCTGCACATTGCGAGCCTCACGCCCATCCGGCCGGACAACAAGCCTGACTCCTGGGAGCAGCACGCCCTTGATCATTTCGAGCAGGGCAGTCAGGAGGAATACGAAGTTCTGGCGGATGGGGACGGCAGCACCTTCAAGTACATGGCCCCCCTGCGAACGCAGGCCTCCTGCCTCTCCTGCCACCTGCAGCATGGGGAATCATCCCGCAGCATTCGTGGAGGAATAAGCGTTTCATTCTCGTATGCTCCGTTCCTGGGGGCGATGGCAGGTGAGCGCAAGCGGATTCTCTTCATGCATGCCATGTTCCTCGGCCTGGGGTTGGGTGTGGTTGCCCTGACAGGCAGGAAGCTGATCCAGAGCATCGGTGCCCTTCAGGAATCACTGATGCGCATCAAGCGACTGGAGGGGTTCTTGCCCATCTGCTCGAACTGCAAGCGAATCCGCCTGGAGGGGGCGGACGAGGGCAAACAGCAATCCTGGATTCAGATCGAGAGTTACATCCGGGAGCGCACGGACGCCGACTTCACACACGGCCTGTGTCCAGAATGCACCATCGAGCTGTATCCCGACGTCTTCAAGCGCGGGGGTGGACCAGGATAGGGCATTGACTGGTGGTCCGGAGAAACTCCCTCCGGCCTCCTCGCGTGCTGTCACGCTTCTCTGCGCAGGATGCGAATGCTCGGTTTCAGAGTGACTGTCAGCCCAAAGGAGAGCAGTCCTCTCACTCGGCACTCACGCGCTTGATGAGGATGCGGGTGCCCCGGTCGGCTTCGGCCTCGGAGCAGCGGAGCTCGAGATCCGCCTCGATCCCCGATGCTTCGACCTTGAGGGAAAGGATCCCCCCGCTCCACAGGTGGGCGATCTCGCGCTTGGTGAGGCGGATCTTCGCGCGGAGCTCTGACGGCGAGCCAGTGTCCTGCGTCATGTCTTGCCCGCTCCCTTTCTCCCCCTGGCCACCCTGGGCGCTCCCACGCCCGCGCCCCCCGTTCGATTCCCCGCTCGGCGACCGCCGAGACTCCGGAGGGTTTCGGCCTGGCGGAGCTGCTGCATGTCGGGGAACCGGAACACGACCCGGAGATGGTCGGGATTCGTGATCGGTCGAGGAAGCGTCTGGAGCGGCCCCAGGTCGAAACGGTAGTACGACGCTTCCTCCCCCCGCCGGCCGGGCCAGGTCAAGCCCGGGAGGTCGCCTCGGCGCACGCGGGAGACCGTCAGGACCTCGGCGTACTCCTGGATCAGGCCTGTCTTGCGCTTGAACCGAGCGGCCCCCTCGTAGAAGGCGATGCAGGAGACGGCGAGTCGGGAGGGGGCGATGGCCCACGCTGGCACGTGGTAAAAACGGTGGGTGCGGATGACCTCCAGATGCTCCGGCCCTCGGACCGGGCCGATCATGATGATTGCCGTTCGCCCCCCGTCGTTGACAGTCAGGAGGCGCGGTCGGCGCGGTGGCGAATAGCTTTGGCGACTCATGGCAGCCTGGGATTGGGGCACGCCTGGCCTGGGATTGGCCGCGCGGTTCCGTTTCACGTCGGACGACCCGTTCCGTGCCGGAACGGTAACACAATCGCGACGGATTTTCCATGGGCGCCCGGACTGGCGGCCAACGGTTCACGGGATTCATCAGCCAGAGTGGACCGGGGCGTGACCTGCCTTGACACCGTGTCACCGCCTGTGGTAAGTCGGGGGGCAAACGGACGCTTCAAACGGCAGTCGCGCTCCACTCCAGCTCATCTCAAGTCACAAGGAGGTAGAGCCATGCGTCGCTGGATCAGCACCGGACTCGTCGCGCTCTTGGTTGCGGGCGTCTCTGTGTTCGTGTCGCCCACCGATGGGGCGGCCGCCTGGACACCCAATCGTCCCGTCCAACTCATCTGCGCCTGGGCCGCCGGTGGCGGCACCGACCGGATCGCCAGGATGGTTGGTATCCTCTTGGAGAAGGAGATTGGCCAGCCGGTGACCGTTGTGAATCGGACGGGAGGAAGCGGGGCCGTGGGACATACCGCAGGCGCCACGGCAGCGCCGGACGGCCACACCATCACCATCGTGACTGTCGAACTGGACATGATGCACTGGATGGGTCTCACGCCGCTCACCTACAAGGAGTTTACCCCGATCGCCCTCGTGAATATTGACGCGGCCGGGGTCCAGGTGGCTCAAGACGCTCCCTGGAAGAACCTGAAGGAACTCCTGGACTACGTCAAGGCGAATCCCGGCAAGGCCAAGGCCTCGGGGACCGGCAGGGGCGGGATCTGGGATCTCGCGCGCGCAGGCATGCTGAAGACGGCCGGAATTCCCGGGGAAGCCATGCCCTGGGTGCCAAGCACCGGCGCAGCTACCGGACTGCAAGAGCTTGCGGCAGGAGGGGTGCAGGTGGTGACCGCCAGCCTGGTGGAGGGCCGTTCCCTGATCGAGGCGAAAAAGGTGCGTGCGCTGGCCAACATGGCGGACGTGCGCGACCCGGTCTTCCCGGACGTCCCGACGTTGAAGGAGCAGGGCCTGAACTGGACGATGGGTGCCTGGCGCGGTTTCGCCCTGCCGAAGGGGACGTCGGCGGAGATCCAGGGTTTCTACGAGAAGGCCATGGACAAGGTTGTGAAGAGCAAGGAGTTCGTGGACTTCATGAAGGGCGGGCCGTTCGGTATCCTGTACAAACCTGCCAAGGAGTTCGCCACGTTCCTGGAAGAGCAGGATGCAACGTTCGGCGTGCTGATGAAAGAGGCGGGGATCGCGAAGTAGCCCCGGAATTCGGATGAAGATCAGCGACACCGTGGTGGGCGCCGGCTTTGTCGCGGCCGGCGCCCTTATTATCGCCGGTACCATGCATTACCCCCCCCTGGACGGGGGGTACCCTGGGCCGTCGCTCTTCCCGCGGATCCTGGGGGGGCTGATGGCCATCTTCGGCGGCCTGGTCAGCCTGAAAGGTTTGCGGACCGGGGATGCAACCCAAGACGTGGAGTGGCTCCTGCTGCACAAGAGCACCGGCTTCATCAACGCCGTGTTCGTCCTGGTGGGGGTTCTGGGCTACATCCTTTTCGTGGAGAAGCTGGGATTCCTGGTCATGGGGGCGCTGCTGCTCTTTGTGGTCATGTGGCGCCTCAAAGTCTCCCCGATGAAGGCCCTGATCGTTGCCGTCGTGTTCAACACCATCGTGTATTTCCTCTTTGCCAAGCTCATGCGGGTGCCGCTTCCTCTGGGGCTCGTCTGGTGGTAGGGCAATGATCGATCATATTGGGGCCGCCCTGGTGATGCTGTCGAGCTGGAAGCTCATGCTCACCATCACCATCTGCAGCATCTACGGGCTGTTCGTCGGCGCCGTGCCAGGTCTCACCGCCACCATGGCGGCGGCGCTGCTGGTCCCGTTCACGTTCTTCATGGATCCGCTCTCCGCCCTGGTGGCCATCGTCACCATGGAGGCCATGGCCATCTTCGCCGGCGACATCCCGGCGGCGTTGGTTCGCATACCCGGTACGCCGTCCTCCGCGGCCTACACCGACGACTCCTACGAGCTGACGAAGCAGGGGAAAGCGGAGCTGGTCCTCGGCGTGGACGTGATCACCTCGGCCATCGGGGGCCTGATGGGTGCGGTCGTCCTGATGACATCCGCGCCTCTTCTGGCCGAAGTCGCGCTCAAGTTCACCTCCTTTGAGTACTTCTGGCTGGCAGCGCTGGGCCTCTCGGCCACGGTCATGATCGCCAGCAGCGCTCCCTTGAAGGCTGGCCTGGCCCTGTTCGTAGGGCTCTTCTTCTCTACGGTGGGTTTGGATATCACCCTGGGGTATCCCCGCTTCACCTTCGGCAGCACCGAGCTGCTCAACGGCGTGGACTTCATCCCGGCCATGATCGGCCTCTTCGGCGTGTCGGAGATCCTGCGGAACATGGGAAGCTCCCACCTTCAATATCCGATCACCGCGGTGAAGGCGGAGAAGATCTTCAGAGGTGTGGCTAAGACACTGTGGAGGTACAAGCTCAACATGGTCCGGGCGGGGGGGATCGGAGTCTTCATCGGAATCCTGCCCGGCGCTGGCGCCGACATTGCCGCCTGGATCGCCTACGCGGCGGCCAAGCGGTTCTCCAAGGAGCCGGAGAAGTTCGGGAAGGGGGCCATCGAGCCCATAGTGGACGCCGGCACGGCCAACAATGCGTGTCTGGCGGGCGACTGGGTGCCGGCCCTGGTCTTCGGCATCCCCGGCGACTCTATCACGGCCATCGTCATCGGGGTCCTGTTCATGAAGGGCCTGCGCCCGGGCCCCATGATCTTTCAGCAGCAGCCCGAGCTGGTGTATGCGGTGTACATCTCTTTCATCATCGCCAACATCCTGATGGTGCCCTTCGGGTATCTGGCCATCAAGGTGAGCGGGAACTTGCTCAGGGTCCCCCGAAACATCCTCATGCCGGCGATCCTGATGTTCTGCATCGTCGGCTCCTTCGCCATCAACAACAGCTTCTTCGATGTAGGGCTGATGCTGGTGATGGGGATTCTCGGCTATTTTTTTGAAAACAACGGTATCCCTGTGGCGCCCATCGTTCTGGGAATGGTTCTGGGTCCCATCGTCGAGCAGAACTTCATGGTGAGCATGATCAAGAGCGAGTGGGACCTCACCCAGTTCTTCACCCGCCCCACCGCGGCCATCCTGGCCGTCCTGACCATCCTCACCTGGCTTGCGCCGTTCCTGCCCTTGCTGGCCCGCCGGCTCCGGTCCCAGGCCGCCTCCGCCTGAGCGCAGAGATCTCACCGCAAAGCGCGCAAAGACCGCA
Organism: Methylomirabilis sp. (SeqCode); assembly: GCA_035455275.1. Lineage (GTDB taxonomy): Bacteria > Methylomirabilota > Methylomirabilia > Methylomirabilales > 2-02-FULL-66-22 > 2-02-FULL-66-22. Next base: position 45,532 of record DATIFO010000101.1, read on the forward strand.
AAGGGCCAGCGTATCTCAGAAAACCCGGGAGGCCCGGTCGGTCAGAGCTTTCGAGATCTGCTCTGGCATTCTGACTTTCGAGGGCTGGTGATACCGGGGGTTTCTCTGCGGACTTTGCGTCCTTTGCGGTTCAAATCAAGACGCGCCCGCGTCTTTGCCGGGGGAGAGGTCGGCCAGGACCGCCTCGTAGGTCCGGAGGGCGGCCTGACCGAAGAGGACGAATCGCACCAGGGCAAGCTCCGGATGTTCCTTGAGGTGCTGGATGACGGTCCGGAGGCCGATCCCGGCGGCCTCGGCCATCGGGTAGCCGTAGGCGCCCGTGCTGATCGAGGGGAAGGCCACGCTCCTGATGCCCTTCTCCGAGGCGAGTCTCAGGCTGTTCCGGTGGGCGTTCGCCAGAAGCTCCGGCTCCCGATGCTTGCCGTCGCGGTACACCGGGCCCACGGTGTGGATCACCCACCTGGCCTTGAGGCGGCCCCCCGTGGTGATCCGTGCCTCGCCCGTGGGGCAGCCGCCGATCTTCTTGCACTCCTCCAGGATCTGGGAGCCGCCCGCCCGGTGGATGGCCCCATCCACACCGCCGCCGCCCAGGAGGGTGGTGTTGGCGGCATTGACGATGGCCTCGGTGTCCTGCTGTGTGATGTCCCCCTCCACGAGTTCCAACCGGGACGAGCCGATCTGCACCGTGCGCATGGCACCCCCCTACGGCCGCGGACCGGGGCGGCGGTTCCGGGCGGCCTCCCGCTCTTCCCAGCGCTGGGCCCACCGGCGGACGCGGCGCTCCACGAGCTTCATGGTCAGGATGGCGAGGACGCATATCACCAGGATCGCCACGGGCGAGCGGGCTCCCAGGCGGGGGATCGCGATCAGCAGGATCCCCACGACGGCCACGAGGACTGCCGCCCCCACGCCGCGGCGCAGGATCACGCCGAGATCCATGGGCCGCTTACTCGGCACGGTCCACGCCGCGGGCCAGGAGGGCCTCCAGCTCCTCGAGGCGCAGGCCATACCGGTTCGCCAGCCTGCGGAGATCCACATCGGGCGCCGCACCTGAGGGACCGGCTGTGGCAGCCCTCGGCCCGGTGGGCGTCCAGGCCTCATCCCGGATGTTCAGCGTCAAGAGATCGAAGCGGGAGTAGTGGCCGAGACAGTCGAAGTAGGCCTTGGCGAGCCGCCGGTCCTCCGCGTCGATGTCGGCCCAGACGATGGTCTCCTCGCCGAAGACCGGTCCCTTCAGGTAGAGGCCCGCAGGGTTCACGATGCAGCTTCCACCCACCGCTAGGTTGTAGCGCATCTCCTCCCGGAGATCCGCGGGCACGTCCTCGGGCTTCAGGAACCAGCTCGAGCTGACCACGAAGACCTGGTTCTCGATGGCGTACTCCCGCACGGCCGGTGCGATGTCGCAGGTCTCGGACCCCGGCTGGGGGCTTTTCCCGCCCAGGTGCCTCTCCACCTTCCACCAGCCAGGCCAGACGGCGCAGTGGATCTCTTCCCCCTTGACGGCCATGGCCGCTCGCAGGAGCGTCATGTGGTGCTCGTAGCAGATGAGACCGCCCACGCACCCGATGTCCAGGTCGAAGGCCCGGATGTCGGAGGCGTCGCCCATCCCCCAGTACACCCGCTCCGAGTGGGTGGGCATGAGCTTCCGGTGGCGGCCCAGGATCTTGCCATCGCGCCCCACGAAGAGCAGGGTGTTGTAGAGGGTGAGGCTGCCCTTCCGATCGTCCAGCTCATTGCAGCCCACCACGCAGTGCACCCGGGCACGGCCCGCGGCATCGGCGATGGCCCGCGCCTCCTCGCCGTCCGCCCGGATGGCGTGTCGCTGCATCTCGGCGATGAGCTCGGTGGAGCGGCGGACCGACACGGACCCCCGCCAGAAAGGGTAGGCGGCGAAGTAGGTCTCGGGAAACACCAGGAGGTCGAGGCCGAGCCGTCCGGCCTCCTGGATCGTGCGCAGGGTCTTCTCCAGGGTCTTCTGCTTGTCGAAGAAGTGGGGCGCGACCTGCGCCGCACCCACGCGAACCCGTTCCTGCATGGCGACCTCCGTGCTTCGGGCGCATCGCGCAAAGCGCAAAGCGCACGGGGCATCCTTCGACGGGCTCAGGATGAGCGGCCATGCAGCCATGCCTGCCCCGAGCACAGTCGAGGGGCGCTTTGCTCGCTGCGCTCTGCGTGCTGCCAGTTACCCCCTGCCCGCTGCCCGCTGCCTGCTGTTTCCCAGAGTATCCCCCGGCGGTCCCGGGGTCAATAGCCAGGGAAGTTCTTGAACCGCCAAGACGCCAAGGATACCAAGATTAACTTCCAACGGTGCGACCGCGAATTGGCTTGCCATCGTCCGAGGAGTTGACTAGACTACGTCACCAAGCCGGCGTAGCTCAGTCGGTAGAGCAGCGGTTTCGTAAACCGCAGGTCCTCGGTTCTAGTCCGAGCGCCGGCTCCAGTTATTTTTCAAGGGGTTGCTCCTTCCTCCCCCTCCCCCCAATCCCCGTACTGCCACCACTTTGCTACCACCGGCCTTGCCATGGCCACGGATTGGGCGGCCAGAAGTTGCCGAGGGAGCGCATCCGGCGGGCGATCGCGCTGCTCGACGGCGACCCGCACTTGTACGTTCCGCCGGACTTGTGTCTGGGGCGACTGCTCATGGGGAAATATCGATTCGAGATAGAGACTCATCGAGAGCGGTAGGCCGACGCCGCAGACCGGAGGATGGCTGCCACCTCACGACGCAGGCGAACTGGCCGGAACCTTGGTCCACGCGCTCGCCAAGGCCAGCCCCGCCGGCCAGCTCTGGATTGTCGAGCCGGGGAGCGTGCGGATCCATGAGACTGCACTCGACCAGTAAGTCCCTTGAGTCCCTCACCTCCGAAATTCGCCATTCGAAATTCCGCCCTGCCTGCTGCCGGTTGTCCTTGAGCGGATGTGTCCGGCGGGAGCGACAATTCTCGATTGCGGCTTGCGCTCACTGGGGCGTCTGGCGTAATCTCCCTTCAATCTCTTGAATGCTGCCAGCCGCCTGCTGCGAGCTGCCAGCCGCTCTTGCATAGTCATCCACGGAGGGTTGAGCCGGCTCGGAATCGGGGCCCACGCCATTCCCGACCCTCCAGGCCCTCACCCCCCATTCCTTGCGACGGATCTTCTCGCGAGGTGTGAATGGCGACGGGTTTGGCTGGCGTCTCGTTACCTCACACCACAACCTCCGACCTACGGAAAGCTCCGGGATCGCGAGGCGCTGCTTCACCCCGTCCCCCAATCTCCCCATCTCCATCTCAGCCAGCAGTGCCCGCTCTCGGGACCCCGATCAAGAGCACCCATTCTGAATGGAGGGAAACCTTCAACAGATGGACGCCGGTTCTCGGACGAGGACCGGCGTCTTGTGTTCAAGGATGAGAATCATGGCCACCATGCCGACCAGAGCCCTGACGGTGGGCGACATCATGAGCCGCTCCGTGCTGACCACCGAGGCCGGGGCGAGCGTCGCGGAGGCGGCCGCCCGCATGTACGCGCGTCGAGTCGGATCGGTCGTGGTGGTGCACGGCAACGCGCCGATCGGCATCCTGACCGAGCGCGACCTGGTCCGGTTTGCCGCCGGTGCCGCCGATGCCCGCGCCGCCCTCGTCGGCGACTACATGACCGCGGACCCCGACACGGTCGAGGAGTCGGAGGAGGTCATCGACGCCTTCCGGCGGTTCGCCGCGCACGGCTACCGGCACATCCCGGTGGTGGCCCGGGGCGAGCTGGTCGGCATCATCTCGATGCGCGACCTGGTCATGAAGCTCCGCCGCGGCCCCGCGGCGGTCGCCCACGGCGCGGCGGGCCCGAGTGCTGCGGTCGAAGCGCTGCCCCCGGTGGCGTCCGACCTCACGAGCACGGTGCTCTCTCTCCTCGAGGCCGGGCGCGCGACGGTCCCGGCGGTGGTGGTGCCGGACGGGCCGGAGCTCTCGTACCGAGCGCTGCGCCAGCACGTGGGCCGGGTCGCCGACGTGCTCGCTTCCCTGGGCGTGGCGCGCGCGGACCGCGTCGCCATCGTCCTGGGCAACGGGCCCGAGGCCGTCGTCGCGATCCTCGGCGCGGCGGGCGCGGCGGCCGCCGCGCCGTTGAACCCGGCCTACACCGAAGAGGAGCTCCGCTACTATCTCGAGGACGTCTCGGCCCGCGCGCTCATCGTGCCCCGCGGCGGCGCGGCGGCCGCGCGCCGGGCCTGGCCCGCGGGGGGGCCGCTCATCGAGATCGCGGTCGAAGCCGGCGGCAAGCTCTGGCTGGAGCCGTCGACCCGTGGCCCGGGGCGCCGGACCGCGACCAGTCCGGGCCCGGACGACGTCGCGCTCGTGCTGCACAGCAGCGGGACGACCGGGCGTCCGAAGCGCGCGGCGCTCCGGCACCGGAACCTCGCGAGCTCGGCCCGCAACACGGTCGCGACCTACGGGCTGTCGTCGCTCGACACCGCCCTGTGCGTGATGCCGCTCTTCCACATCCACGGACTGGTCGGCTGCACCCTGTCCACCTTCGCGTCCGGAGGAACGGTGGTGATGCCGGTGCGCTTCAACCCGGTGGGCTTCCGGCGCATCCTGACCGCGCACCGGCCGACCTGGTACACGGGGGTGCCGACCATCCACCAGCTCATCCTGGCGCGCCACCGCGCCCAGACCGGCAGCTCGCTGCGCTTCATCCGCTCGGCCAGCTCCAAGCTTCACGAGGCGACGCTGCTCGGATTGGAGGAGGCCTTCGGGGTGCCGTGTCTCGAAGCCTACGGCATGACCGAGGCCTCCCACCAGATCGCCTCAAACCCCCTGCCCCCGGCCTCGCGCGTGTCCGGCTCGGTCGGCCACGGGATCGGGGTGCGCATCGGGGTGATGGACGCGCAGGGCCAGCTCCTGACCGTGGGCGCGAGCGGGGAAGTCGTGATCCAGGGGCCGAGCGTCATCGACGGCTACGACGACAACCCCGAGGCCGACGCCCGCTCCTTCACCCACGGCTGGTTCCGGACCGGCGACCAGGGAATCCTCGACTTGGCGGGCTACCTCACCCTCGTCGGTCGCCTCAAAGAGATGATCAACCGCGCGGGCGAGAAGATCGCGCCTCACGAGATCGACGAGGCGCTGCTGAAGCACCCCGCGGTGGCGGAGGCGGTGAGCTTCGGGGTCCCGCACGATACGTGGGGGGAGGTCGTCGAGGCGGCAGTGGTCCTCCGCGCCGACGCCACCGAGGCCCAGCTCCTGCGACATTGCCGCGAGCACCTGGCCGACTTCAAGATTCCGACCAGGCTGTACCTGGTCGAGAGCATCCCGAAGGGATCCACCGGGAAGATCCAGCGCACGCGGATGCCGAACCTGCTGCGAGGCGCTCCGTGAAGATCGTGATCGTCGGGGCCGGCGCCACCGGGGTCTTCCTGGGCGCGCGCATGGCCCGGGCCGGGGTGGACGTCACCCTGATCGCGCGCGGCGCGCATCTGGCCGCCATGCGCGAGCGGGGCGTCGAGGTCCGCGACGCCGACGGCCGCTTCGTCACCCACCCGCCTTGCACCGACGATCTCTCGGTGGTGGCCGGCGCGGACGCGGTCATCCTGACGCTGAAGGCCCACAGCCTGCCCGAGATGGCGCCCCGCCTCGGGCCGCTGCTCGGGCCCGACACCGCCGTCGTGACCGCCCAGAACGGCATCCCCTGGTGGTACTTCGAGCGTCACGGTGGCCCGCTCGACGGCACGCGCCTGCGCACGGTGGACCCCGACGGCGTCATCGCCGCGCATCTCGAGGCGCGTCGCGTCGTCGGCTGCGTCGTCTACCCGGCCACGAGCCTCGTCGCCCCCGGCATCGTCGAGCACGTCGAGGGCAATCGCCTCTCGCTGGGCGAGCTCGACGGGACGACGACCGAGCGATGCCGTGCAATCGCGGCGGCGCTGATCAAGGGCGGGCTCAAGGCCCCCATCCGGCCGAGGATCCGCGACGAGATCTGGCTCAAGCTGCTCGGCAACGTCTGCTTCAATCCGCTGAGCGCGCTCACCCGGGCGACCATGGCGCAGATCGCCACCGATCCCGAGATGCGGGCGGTCGCGCGCGCAATCATGGAAGAGGCGGATGCGGTCGCCCGGGCGCTCGGCGTCGAGCTCGCGATCGGCGTGGAGCAGCGGCTCGCCGGCGCGGAGAAGGTCGGGGCCCACAAGACGTCGATGCTCCAGAGCCTCGAGAGCGGGCGCCCGCTCGAGATCGACGCGCTGGTCGGATCGGTCGTGGAGATCGCCGATCTCCTCCGCCTCTCGCTACCTCACCTTCAAACCGTCTACGCCTGCGCCCGGCTGCTCGACCGGAGCCTCCGGAGCGCCTAGTCTGAAGGTTCTCCTAACCCCAATCTGAATTACTTGAACCGCCATGACGCCAAGGATGCCATGATTGCGAGAGCCGAAAAGCCCAAGGAATTCCGGGGACACCATACTTATCTATCATGACCGACTCCTTGGCGTGCCCGCGGGACAGGTGTGTTCTCGTTCGACTGGAACGGGGTCATAGAACGGGGTCAGTCTTTGATAATTTGTAATGGGGGACGTTGGTTCCGAAGTGAACTTA